>NC_009440.1:1500000-1705000 GCF_000016605.1 Metallosphaera sedula DSM 5348
TTCTCTTGACTGCCCTAGGTTTCGGACTTGACTGGATGGGGTGGAACGGGTTTAACGGTGGAGACGCCGGAGGGGCTACCATAGATGCGGCCATAGCAGTGTTCAACACCAACTTAGCTGCAGCTGCCGCAGCGATAACCTGGATGGCAATAGATATGAAGGTGTTTGGGAAATCATCCTTCACCGGTCTAGCCAATGGGGCCTTCGCAGGTTTAGTGGCAATAACTCCCATGGCAGGAATGGTCAATCCCAGCGAGGCATTGGTAACTGGGGTAGTCACGGCACCAGTGGTCTGGTTGGGCCTGTACAAGTTACTGCCTAGGCTCAGGGTAGATGATGCGTTAGGTGTGTTTCCTGTTCACGGTATTGGTGGGACTGTAGGAGGTTTGCTAACTGGTCTCATGATAGATCCTGCGGTATCTCAGTACTTCCTTCCTGGATACAGGGGTGCCCTATTTGGAGACTGGCATCAGTTTCTGGTTCAGGCATTGGCGGTTGTGGTGGTTGGGATTTACTCCTTCATGGTGAGCTTTGGCCTAGCTAAATTGGTAGGAAGGATAACTCAGTTGAGGTTGAGCAGAGACGAGATATTGCAAGGAGATTACGCTGTTCATGGAGAGACTGCCTATCCCGAGCTCGTGAAAGAAAAAGTGCAGATGAGGAAAGTCGAGAAAACCAACCAGAAGATCACAGAAGAGAAATGATCTCCAACAATCTAATTTTCATCACCGGTATCCAGGCTTTCTGTTACTGGCGAATTACTAGAAAAGGCTAAATCGAGGAAAATTGAAAGATGAAAGCTACGTACAACATTGCAAAATATATAACCGACAACAATAACCCCTCGGTGAAGGTCAATTTCCCGTCCTTCACTATTGCTATTCCGATCAGGTTTGAGATCAGGGCTAACAGTAGAAACGGTCCCCTCACGTTAACAAAATCTAATCCAACTAGTCCCAGGAGAAGAGTAGCGTTCTGTATTTTGCTACCAAAGTAACTTACCACGGCTGTGGAACCGCCAGCAGGATACTTTAGAGCCAACCTTATGGAGGAAATTCCCTCTTCCAGCTCAGCCACTATTGGGGTGAGTGCGAGGGATATCCAGGCTTGAGAGATCCCGCTGTAGAGAGCAAGCTCTGAGATAATGTTAACGAAATAGGGTGAGAGTACCACCACAATGGATCCTCCAACTATTACCTGAATCATGCTCTTGATGTTGATCTTTCCCCTTGATCCCTTCCTTATCCTTGAAATGACATAGTAGGCATAAATGGAAAAAAGTGCCACTGAAATCAGGGGATTTAGGTTACCCAGTAGTAGGGGTATAACCAAGACAGCGGAGGTAATGCCCATGATCGTGAGTTCGTGTCCATAATCGCCCTTCATGGTTAATGGCCTACCCCACTTCCATTGATAGAGCATGGCAACCAGGCCAACGCCTAACGTAAATAGAACTACGTTACCGCCAACGGCTGATCCAAGGGCCACTTCACCCTTATTTTCCAATACCGCCGTTATGACAATCAGGGTTTCAGGAAGCGCCGTAAGGGTTCCCAGTACCACTCCACCTGCAAGGCCTTGACCCATTACTTCTTCTAGTTCCTCCACACCCTTTGCTAGGAGTTCAGCTGATAGGGACATTAGAGCTAGAACTATTACGAGGTCTACTATCAAAGTGGATAGTAACATTACCCCAAATTGAAATCGTGTATGTAATAAGCCATTGCAGAGGAGTGGTTGAGTGCACTACCACTGCGGATGTTAATCTACATCCTGTCTACATGGTAAATGTACTGATCAGTACACCAGTGCACCACAAAATAGTAAGTCCAAGAAGTCTATATCACAAGAAGTGCTAGGCTTACTGCGACTATGAGTACCACTGCCGCGAAGACTGAGTTGAGAACGTGCCTCGATCTGTACGTGTTGTTTTCCAAGTCCCTTTCCGTGAGATGATATATTAGTAGTCCATACACTATTACTGCCGCTCCGAGAACAATCATTACTTCTCCGAACAACACCGACTGCCCCACTCCCTTTACGCCTTTCAGAATCTGGAGGAAGAGAGCGAATTTGGCTATCACAAACCCGAATCCTATAAGAGCAATTCCCGTTCTTACCCAGGCCAAAAACGTTCTCTCGTTTGCCATATGATCCGATGGAGAAACCATGAGAAAAAGTATGAGGGAAAGAAAAAAGCTTAGAGATATCTCTTAAGGACAGACATGGGGTTCGAGAGATTAGCAGTTAGTAAGGCCTCGTCTGGGCTATGGCCGAAGGCGAAGGCTAACAACTGGGTGAAGTAAACCAGTGGCATTCTCAAGTCCTCACCGTACTTCTCAGCTATTTTGTTCATGTTGGTCTCTATGGCCACGTGTCCCAACGGGCAATCGGTTATTAGGAGTTCTGCGCCATTCCTCTTAGCATCCTTCAGTATTCTGGCCTCGAGATGCAGTGAAGTGGTAACGTCGGAGTAAACGTGGGGTCCTCCGCAACACATTGTCTTGGACTCGAATGGAACTACCTCAGCGCCGAGAGCCCTAAGCAACTCATCCATGAAGACTGGTCTCTCCGGATCATCCTTCATCTTCATATATCCAGTGAGAGTGTAGGCCTTTGGCCTCGAATATAGACAGCCGTAGTATGGAGCTACCTTGAGTCCTTGCAATGGTCTCTTAACTCTAGCCTTCACACCTTCTGGTCCCACGGTGTTGTAAATGAACTCCACTGCGTGGATCATGAGCAATTGCATGTCGTACTGCTTCTCACCCATCTTCTCTAGATAGGAGTTGACCTTCTCCCTGAGCTTAGGATACCTGGTCATGAAATACTGGGTCCTTGATAGGGAGTAGTGACATCCTGGGCAGGCTGACATGACAGCGTTGGCTCCCATCTGCCTTGCTAGGGATAGATTTCTGGCAGGAAGTAATAGTCCTGCCATGGTATTTACGTTCTTAACCTCTAGAGCTCCACAGCAGTTGTAGTCCTCAATCTTCTCATAGTTAATTCCAAGATCCCTCGCTACCAGCTGTAGTGATACGTCGTAAGACTTTCCTAACCCGTCAAGGGCACAGCCTGGATACAGTGCTACTTTACCGTAAGGGTTAGCTATCTCGGTCATTCTGGGGTCACCTCCTCCTTCATGGCCTCCTCAAGGACAGGCTTTATCCTGTCCCACTCCTTAACCCTACTGGGCTTCATGAGGTCCTTTATTAACCCTGATTTAAGCAGTGGTCCCATCATGGTGAGCAAATCCCTTAGGCTCATGGTAACAAACCCAGCCTTGGCTGAGGCCCCTCCTAGCAGAAGTTCGCTTATCCTCCCTCCGTTCTTCATTACTGTATCCAAGAAGAGTTCATCGAAAATGGTGCCTGGATCTGTCTTCACGAGTCCATGCTTCAGCAAGTAGTTGTGAATACTGTGTACAACTTCCTCCACTAACACTCCCTTGGGGCATCTATGGGTGCATTTCTGACAAGACACACATCTCCAGATACTGTCCTGTAACTCTATTAATGACTGCTTATCTCCCTTCCTGGCTAAGTCGATAAATCTTCTAGGGCTGTAGTTTGGATCGTACTCCCTCATGGTACAACCGGAGGTACAGGTTCCACATTGCCAGCAGAGGCTTATTGTGGCGCCCTCAACTGTGTTGGCAATCTCGTCCCACACAGACTGATCGTAGCCAGTCTGGGTTCTCTCTATCATGAAGGCATTCCATGTGCCGTCTAACTCTACTCCATCTACTATTACCTTATCTTTTTGAATTAAACCCTTTATAATGGGTTTTTCTAAATTAGGTATGGGCAAGTTTTATCACCTTTATATATGGTTTTAGGCCCATAACCAGGGCCGTGGTTGTGAGGTGTGTGGGGATTAACCCCGCAGCCTTTTTGTCGACTGCGAGGTGTGTGGTATAGTCTAAATACCTCACATACGCGTATACAAGAAAAATAGAAGTTGGATAATAGTTGCCTGTGGACAGACCGAAAACCTCAAGGACCTTCTTGAGCTCGTTTACCGAGGAGAGGAACTCCTCCGTGGACTTGAGCGTTAGGTTTTCCTTTAGGACATAGTTAATGGAACCAGTGTTCCTCTTCGGATTCCAGATCCATCTAGTCCATAGGGGATACTCCTCAGGATATAGGTAGTGAATTATCTCCCTGGCCATATCCTCAATATCCTCTTGGTCAGAGGCCTTCACAGCAGAGACAAACTTCTGCACTCTCTCCTGGTAAGAGACGTTATCATCTCTAAGGGTCTCTAAAGCCTTGGAGAACGCAGTTACACCGGTGTTTCTTAACACGTCATCATAATGCTTCCTAGCGTAGAAGACAGAATCGAAAACCTGCTTCATTTCCTCCTCAGTATCAACCTTTACGGTCCTGAGGAATTCGGTCTTTAATTTCATTGCCTCAAGTATGAGATTGAGGGACTTCTTAGCGTCCCCTGAGGCAGTGTTATTTACATCTACATTCAACATTGCATTGTAAATTTCACGAACGAAATCGACGCTCAAAAAAACTGTGCTAATGATGGGCCACCTCGACCCTCTTCTTCGCGAAGTCCGACTCGTCCCATACGCCCTTTGTTACGTACTCATAGGCCTTCATGGCAGCTGCATATCCCTCAGTAATGGAGTCTGAGATGGTCTTGGGACCTGTTATGGCACCTGCCAGGAATATTCCCTTCCTGGTGGACTGTACTGGTAACCTGTCTGGGTCGATGGGCTTCACGAACCCGTGCTCCTCTAGCTCAAGGCCTAGGGCCTTAGCTACCTGCTTTGAGCCTAGCCCTAGCTCCATACCGTTTGCCAGGATCACCATGTCATATGGAACCACGAGAGCCCTATTCAGGTTCATTGTGTCCTCACCCTTGATTATCACTGTGTCATTTGGTCCCCTCATGAACTCAGATATCCTGCCTCTTATGTAACCAACCCTGTACTCCAGCTGAGACTTCCAGTACAACTTGTCTTCCATGAGACCATACGTCCTGATATCCATGTAGTAAATGTGAACCACCGCATCTGGTACTCTCTCCTTTATCTCCATGGCCTGCTTCGTGGACACTGCACAGCAGACCCTAGAGCAGTAGGTGTTGCCTACAGTAGCGTCCCTAGATCCTACGCACAGAAGAATAGCTACCCTCTTGGGTGGCACACCCTTAGTTGTCACGAGCTTGTTCTCAGACAGCATTCTCTCAATATCGGAGATCTGGTAGATGTTGGGAATTATACCGTAACCATACTCGTACTTTCTCCTGGAATCGAAGTGCTCGAAACCAGAGGCTGCAATTATTGCGTTTACTTTCTCATTAGTTATTTTTCCCGATTTATCTTTAATGGAGACGGTAAAGCCTTTTCCCTCATCCTTAACTCCCTCAACTATGCTCTCCATGTAAGTTTTTACTCCACTGGACTCAACGCCCTTTATCAGGGGGTCTAATACCTCTGAGGCTGGCCTAAGTTCTGGGAAAAGTAAACTGTACTTTAGCTTCTTGGGAGTCCCTCCCAGATATGATTCCCTTTCAACTAAGACAACATCTACGCCAAGGTTTCTAAGCTCCTTAGTTGCCGAGAGACCGGCTGGGCCTGACCCTATTACAAGAACCCTTTCTCCTGCCAAATTCCCACTCTCAGATCATTTTTAATAAAAATAATTAAAAAGGTTTACTTAGAAGTGTTTGGCACCTGGGCCTTATCGCCCTTGTACCACTTGACCCTCTCTGGGACTGAGAGATAGAAGTCAATCTTCCTGTGGGGCTTGTAGAGATACTCGGGCTCGGCTTTACCTTCTCTTAGATCGGCTAAGTACTGAATGAACTTCTCCTTGTAATCGTCCACGTTCACACCTATCTTCCTCATGAATCCTTCTACGTCAGTGGCATGCCAGTGAACTTGGGCAATTGTGTAGGGATCAGCGCCCATTGCAATTGCCGCGAACTGAGCATCTGCCAATACTGGTAGGTTATAGTTGAAACCGTGAGCCTTTCCCGCCCACTGGCTCTTGTCTAGGGTTGTCACACATCCAGTGTCTGAGGTCACGAATATGTCAGCCTTTCCTTCCTCAACTGCAGGAATAACCTTCTTGAATAACGCAAAGCTTCTCGAGAACTCCCTCTCTGTCAGGATGTGCCTGAAACCGAAGCCGCAGCAGTCCCACCATGTGGAGTAATCGACTAGCTTGGCACCAAAGTTCTGGGCAGTACCGCTGGGAGCTGCCGGCCTCCTACCCTGGAATACCTCGGGGTCATATATTGTGTCCTCGGGCACCAACTTGTAAACGTGGCATGGAGTGTGAACTGCAGCCCTTATACCGCTAAGGTCATACTTCTTCTGCTGGGCTGCCTTCTTGCTCATGGTGTATAACCATTCTGAGTAGTGAACTACCTCCTCTGGAATCACTATGTCCATGTCCATTTTCCTCATTATGGGCCTTAACTTGTCCCTGATCTCCTTGTGAAGGACTAGCATGTTCCTGATCTCCTTATAGTGACCGAATGAAGTTCCACAGTGAATGAGTGGGAAGTAATCTATTTCGTAAGCCCTCCACATGTTCCTAACATAGACTCCAGCCAGCGCTACTGGGTTGGAAGCACCGGAAGCGTGATAGTTCCATCCAGTACATGAGGTTTGGTGTGGCTCGTCCATGTAGTCTATTTCCATCTTATTCATCATCCAGAACACAGAAGTTGGATAACCTGGGATGTGACCACACTGACCACAGCTCTTGTGTTGCCATAGCTTGGTGGTTGGAATGACCTTAGGGGTGCCGTTGAGGGTCTGCATCTTCACGGGGTTGTTATAGGGCTTTATGTGATGTACTATTATTTCGCCCTTGTCCTCTAGCTTGTAAAGCTCTTCCTTTACGTGTTGTAGGCCGTGAGGGGTGCTGTACCTGTATATAATCCTCTGATATACCTCGTTCCAGTCGACGTTGTCAGCCATGGGGAAGGCTTCCTTGAGCTCTTCCTCCATTTTCTTATCCATTTCCTGTGTAGCCAAACTTTACACCTTCAATCATTATTATTCCTCAGGGTTATATACTTTACTTATTAAACATTTTATGTAACTATGAAAGGTTTTTCTATACTCTAGCAAATAGCGAGAAAAAGGGAAAATAAGGTAAAAAGAAAGATTAAAGATCTAACCAGCTGTCTGGAAGTTCGTTCTCGTCCAGTTCCCCTTTCTGCCACTTCTCCTTAATCTCCTCTAACTGGGATTTCCTGTCCTCATAGATGTCCATTATCATGTCGTAGAGGTCCTTGTCAACTCCCCTGAGCGAATCCATAACTCCCGACTCAATCATTATTGTCATCATTTCCACTGCGGTCTGAAGTGAGGGGTGCCATCCTATATCTGTCCTCTGCATCAAGTCCACTGGAATGGCCTTCCTGTAAACATCCATGTTCTTGGACTCCTCGACTGCCTGTGGACCCCAGTCTGGGAAGGCATCCGGCTGGATCATGTCTGGAGTTACCTGGTTACCCATGGTTAACACGGTGTAGAGGACCCTTCTATACGGGGCAAGGATTTCCTTCGCAGAGGGTAGTGCGAATTGAACTGAGTACTCCCTTAGGAGCATAATGAGCCCAGCTATTTCGTTGTTGAAGGGGCATCTCATGGAACACGTGTAACACTGTACGCATGCCCATACCTTCTTGTTTGTGAACTCCCATATCTTGTCTACCTCATCCCTCATCATGTACTGTATCATTTCCCTGGGACCGAAGTCGTAAAACTTGGCTGCGGGGCAACCCGAAGTACAGACCCCACAGTTCAGGCAACCTCTTAGATACTCATCATATCTGAAATCTGACTTTACGGCCTGCCAGAACTTTATGGCAGTCTCCCTATCCTGAGGCGATAGATTCGAGAGAAGGTTTCTATCCTCCTCCGGTACCGCACCTTGAACTTCGTATGCCATGTCTAGAAATCTTGGATCATCGGGTAGTTGGAGTATACTCTTTGCTTGAGCCATCTTTCCACAGGTAAATAATGACAAAAGGTGACTTATAAGTTTTGTTAAAAAAAATCTAAAATAAAATAAGTTACTTGGCCCTCTTCACGAGGATCCTAGTTACACCGCCCTGTTGTTGAATGTCCAGAATCTGGTGTCCTGTTCTCCTCGCCCATGCCTCAATATCTGGCTTAGCAGCTGGATCAGTTGCTAGGACCTCAAGGACTTCGCCCACATTTATTTGCTTTATTGCCTTGGCTGTCTCCATTACAGGGCCAGGACAATACATTCCCTTTACATCTAGGGTTTTGGCTATTTTTGTTTCTTGTGACATTTATACCACCTTAAGAGTTTAGATAAATAGGGTTGTCCCTCCCTCGGCTCTATCCAGGAAGGTTGCAACGCCAACCACGTCGTCCACGAAGTCAGCTAGATCTTCCTTCTTTAGACCGAAGAATTCCATGGTTGTGGAGCATGCGTAGACCTTTACCTCACCAACCTCCTTGGCTTCTCTAACCATCTGATGCCACATGGGGAACTTCATGTCCATCATTCTCTTCATCATCATCGGACCCATTTGCTCGTAGTTTTTATCGACTTGCGGTTGTGCCTGCATTCCGTTCTTGCTAATTGCGTTTAAGCCCCAGAAGGTGAAGAAAAGGTTAACCTCATATCCTGAGGCAGCTGCGCCTGAAGCGAGAATACCCACAGGCATCAGCTTGTCTACTGTTCCTGAGAAGACTATTATGGATAACTTCTTTCCTGCCAAACTTTCACCAAAATATCTTTTATATCAAAAATATTTAAGCTTTGTGGTGTTGTTTATAATTTGTAAAAACATTCTTTAATTATCAATTAGATAGGTATGTAAGATACTTACCCTCTTTTCCCTAGAGATCCCTAGATGAATATGTTTGATAAAAAATATAAGTAAGCTAAATTAAATAATCATGAGGGATAGACTTGGCGCAAACCCAAACTGAACAAACACAGGAGGAACAGAAAAAGAAAATACTCATAGTTGTGACCCACGGACCGGAGGATTTGGACAGGACCTACGCCCCCCTCTTCATGGCATCAATCTCTGCCTCAATGGAATATGAGACATCCGTGTTCTTCATGATAAAGGGCCCATTACTACTATCAAAGAAATGGCAGGAAGACGAGAGAAAGAAGGGAGGAAACCCGTTCATACACTTCTTCGATATGGCAAAGGACAACAACGTAAAGATGTATGTGTGCGTCCAAAGCCTTAAGGACATGTGCCACATGAACGAAAGCGACGTTGTGGATGGAATAGAGCTTGTGGGAGGATCAACCCTAATAGATTTAACACTGGATGCGGACAGAACACTATTCTTCTGATTCCTATGAAATTTGACGTCGTGATAATAGGCGGTGGCTCTAGCGGTTACGTAGCGGGATCTGTACTAGCTAGACATGGGAAAAATGTGCTCGTGGTCGAGAAGGAGAAGTTCGGAGGGGTCTGTGTAAGGTCAGGATGCGTTCCAAGTATTTTTTTATATGATGTTTCTTTTTCCCTCTCTAGGTCCTCAGAGATTGGAAATTATAAGGGATTGACAATAGATGTTGGAGCGAGGGATATATTTGCCTCTAGAAACACGTTAATAGAATACCTTTCTGATGCTGGACAAAAACTGGTGGAAAACGCCGGTGGAACTACGCTGATCGGGGAAGCTAGGGTTAAGGGTTCGGTGGTTGAGGTTAACGGGAAGGAGATAGAATACGATAACATGATTATTGCCTCGGGCTCTTCCCCTCTTCTGCCCAGAATCAAGGGAGTAGAGGGTGGGATTACTGAGGACCAGGCAGTAAACCTGGATTACGTCCCTAAGGAGATGGTGGTGGTTGGAGGAGGATTTGCAGGCGTTGAGATAGCCCAGTTCTTCGCCAGGTTAGGATCCTCTGTATCCCTAGTTACACGAGGGAGAATTCTCCAGGAAATGAGTGAAGAAGCAAGGAAGATCATCCTAGATTCGCTGGAATGGGATGGAGTTACAGTGAAGGAAAATTGCGAACCTGTGTATCAGGATGGCAAGCTTCTGAAAACCACCTGTGGGGAGTTTAGGGGGGAGGTAGTTTACGCCACCGGGAGGAGACCAAACATTCCCGAAGACGTTAGTTCCGTTGGAGTGAAGGTTAACTGCAATGGGATAGTGGTCGACAGGTACATGAGGACCAGCAATCCAAGGATTTGGGCCGTAGGTGACGTTGTGGATAAGGAAAGGAAGGTAGCCCACTCTGCGATGATGGAGGGAATTGTTGCGTCCCTTTCTATCCTTGGACAACCTGTGGAGGTTGATTACTCGGTTGTACCGCAGGTAATCTACACAGATCCTCAAGTTGCAGTGGTGGGGAATAGGAGAAACGTAGTTAAGTTTAGTACTTTCCCGCTTAGTGCCTCGACCAGAGCCATCATCCATGGTATCAGGGAAGGGTACGTGAGGCTGGGTTTTGACGAGAAGGATAGGATATGTTTTGGCGAAGTGGTGTCTCATTATTCGGAAGAAATAATTAACATCGTTTCGATTGCAATTAAGGCCGGAATGAGGGCAAAGGATTTAGCCCTAGTTCCATTTGTTCATCCCTCGATCTCAGAGAGCGTAAGCAATACAGCTAAAGCATTATTTAACTTGGATGTAGATGTATTCAAGGATAAAAATGGAACTTAAGGAATACCTAGAGAAGAAGAACTTCTCATACTCAAAGAGCGGTGACGTTGAAATGATAACTATGGATGACTATTCCTTTTACGTTAAGGGTACAGACGTTCATATACCCATACCACTTCCTACAGGCAAGGAGAAACTTGACGATCTAGTAACCATGGGAACGTATTACGCTAGGGCATCAAGGTTAGTTCAAGGAATAGGCATGCCGGTAACCTATGCGCTAAGGGAGACAACTGTGGAAGTGATTGTTCACTTTAATGATCGAAATGAGTTGGAACAAAAGTTAATTAAAGCCCTTGAGGGAATTGAGAGTTTGAGGTATTTCATGTGAGTTACGATAGCATTGTTAAGCAATATCTCAAGGTTATAAAGGGTCTCAAGATAAACCACTGTAAGGCCTCCGAACTAATATCTCAACTTAGCGGGGCCAATATTCAGGTAGAGGAAAATGAAGGATGCGAAAAACCTCAGATTCATGTGTGGTCAAATGGCAGAAAGCACTTCTCATATCTCGGTATTCCAGCAGTAAATGAGCTGTGGCCTTTCCTGAATGCCCTAGTCAGGATATCCACCAACACTGTTCAACTGGATCCGCAGGAGCTGGACATGGCTAAAATGGTAAGAGGTAACGTGAAGCTGTTTGTTACACCCGATTGCACCAAGTGCCCCATCGCAGCTGAGCTTCTCTACCAAGTTGCCCTGGTTAACCAGAACGTAGAACTGGAGATCATAGATAGTGAAACCTACGACGATTTAGCTAAGAAATATCACGTCTTAAGCGTTCCAAAGATAGTCCTTAACGACAAGACCGAGATACCTGGCGGATTTCCTCCCAACATTGTCCTGAAGATGCTAGTTAAGTCGAGCTCTAGTCAGGGGACACAACCTTAACCCCTAGCCTTTCGGCCTCCTTCTTTACCTTTTCATCTGAGGCAATCAATATTGCCTGTAAATCTGACGCAACCATTATGGCCTCTGCCTCATGCATGGGTAACCCGGAAAAGGTCCCAGGTTTATGCGAGTAAGCTCTGACCCATACACCCCTATCCAGAGCGTAATCGATGTTAATGTGATTCTGGAGTGCGTAGGAGACACCGTACGTGGTGACAATTAACTTATACCCTGAAAACTTCTCGAGGATAAGTGCTAGCTTAGGGTAGGAACTCGGTGAGATTACGGCAAACATATTCATTAAAATTATTTAAGTAATGATATATAAGGAGTAGTGAAACAGTATGTCGCAACAGGACCCATTGGAAATTTTGCTCAAGGAAGAAAATTTACAAAAAATCACTAAACTAATGGATGTTCTACCTGCGTTCGAGAAGGTCGCTGAGAAACTAAGCGAGATGGACAAGAAAGGGGAACTAGACTTCATGTTGGATATGCTGGGGCAGGTTGTGAGCATTGCTGATGCGATGCAGAAGGCTGACCTGATGAATACGTTAGTTTCATTTGGTATGGATCAGATAGGGAAGGTTCAGGCTCTGTGGCCTCTCCTGGAGAAGATGACCAGTGATAGGGTAATTAACATTATCCAGCAACTCGATATAGACTCCACCCTAGGAGCTCTTGAGAAGCTCACCCCAGTACTTAACAAGCTAACTAGCGATAAGGCGATAAAGGTACTACAAAGTATAGACTACGACTCCCTCCTGGAGTACATGGGATCCCTGACACCGCTACTTAGTAAGCTGACGAGCGAGAAAACCTTGAAGATAATACAGAGCCTAGATATGGACGCGCTTCTGAGCGCTGCTGAAACCATGACACCAACGCTCGCCAAACTTGCTAACATGATGAGCGAGATGCAGAAATCCGGCCAACTGGATAATCTCATGAACCTAATGCAACAGGGACTTGCTCTACTTGACACTGTCCAGAAGACCGACCTAATAAATACCCTGATAGCCTTTGGTATGGATCAGATAGGGAAGGTTCAGGCTCTGTGGCCTCTCCTGGAGAAGATGACCAGCGAGGATACAATTAACATGATTCAGAAGATGGACATTGACGGTTTACTCAAGGCTATGAATTCCTTAATGCCCATGATGCAGAAGCTCACAAGTGATAGGGCAATTAAGCTGATCCAGCAACTGGATGTAGAGAGCATGTTGGGAGCCTTTGAGGCGTCAATGCCCATGTTGAAGAAGCTGACCGACGAGAAAACAGTTAAGGCACTCGCTCAGATGGACATGGATTCCATGATCAACCTAATGATGAAGTTTGCTGAACTGCAGAGAACTGGAGTTATGGATAGGATGTACAAACTCATGGACGTAATGGCAGATCCACAACTGGTGGATACAATGGTTTCAGTCATGGAGAAGTTCGCCAAGGCCATGAAGATATGGGCTAGCGATCTGCCTAACGTGAAACCTGTGGGTATAGGAGGACTAGCAGGCCTGACAAGGGATCCAGATTCCAAGTATGCCCTTGGAATAATGACCTCCCTACTCAAGGCTACTGGGAAGGCGTTCAAGGAGTAGATCCACTAATTTTTTCACGTAAGCCTTTTTCTCCTCATCTTGTGTGGGCATTTCATCCTCTGACCTGTTTCCCATGAGTCCCTTCACAAAGGAAAACATAGAGGGTGCTGAACCTGGACCGTAGCCTCCTCCTCCAAAGGAAATAATCCTTGCGTTAACCCTCCTAGCTAACCTGCTCACCTTTAGGCCCAGTAAATTGAAGGAGTTCGTGGTCAGATTGAGGGATTTGAGTCCGTCATCCTTATGCCCATCTACCCCGGCAACCACGAGTAGGACTGATGGTTTGAAGTCTTCAACCACATCGAGCAACCTTAATGCCTCCTGAAACGAGTCGTCAGCAGAGCCCAGAGGTAACCCGACATTGAAGTTATAACCCGTCCCTTCTCCTTTCCCCCTTCTCCTGTAATCACCGGTTCCCGGGAAGAATTTGCCATCATAAGCGAAAATATTGATCTTGAGCACTGGTTTGTCATAGAACATTTCCTCCACTCCATTCGCGTGGTGGGCGTCTACGTCAACCAGTGCGACCCTTTCTCCCATTTTCATGAGTCTCGATATCGCTAAGTTAACGTCGTTTATGGGGCAAAAACCCATGGATCTTGATCTAGTGGCATGATGAAATCCCCCCAGCGGAATGTAAATTGAGTCAAAGAACCTTGACATGAAGATTGCCGTGAGAGTCGAACCCGCAACTAGAAGAATATCGTCAAACATGCCAGGGTAATGAACCGTGTCCCCCGAATCTAGGAAGCCAATGTAAGGGAGGGAACTAACTTCCTTGATCTTTCTTAGAAGGCTCTCATCGTGAACCTCGAGCAGATCCTCGTACGTGGCAGGTTTAGGAGATATGAAGTAGACATTGAGAGTTGAGACCAGCTCCCTGAACCTCACGATTCTGCTCTTGGAAACGTCCCTTATCATGGGGTGGGAGAAGGAGATCTCCCTAAACCTTTCATCCCAGACTATCCCTAATGAGTCCCCATACGTCAACTTCGTCTCCCTCCTTAAGGTCAAGTTTACCAAATATCCTGACCATGGGTTTTCCCCTGAACGCGAGGATGCTCTCCAGGAGAGGCAGACCGTCTACAGGTTTGTTGGCCATCACCCTAAATACTGAGTCATATTCCCAGTTCTTAATGAGTCCTCTCCTTCCCTCAAAGAGGCTGAGATTACGCCTTGTTCTAGCTATGCGGTACTCCCTCTTCCCCACAAGGATTTTCCCTCTACGTTCGATCCCAATTAACCCACCGTAACCAGCATATGGAAGACTAGCGTTTAGTATGCCACCGCAACAACCTAGACCAGTGAAGTCACCAGCACTGGCGTAGGTGGATAGCCTCACATCGATGAAATTTTCGGAGACTGTAACAACGTTACCTATGGCCTTGTCCTCTGGTGTCTCAACCGCAGGAAAGGAGAATCTGAGACCTTCTATGTGGGCGTGCCTGAAGTCTCCCCCCGTGTAGGGGGAGGATATCATCTTCCCCAGTGCCTCACCTGGTTTAATTTCCTCCCCCGGTTCAAGGTAGGGATCAACGTGAAGTATCTTTAGGGTCTTGGAATTACTTTTCACCAGGATAAGGAAGTCGTGGTCCGTCTCCGCAAATCTATTGGGTCTCCCCACCTTAAACTTCTCCACGGACAGAACTACCCCGCTAAAAAAGGAGATAAACTCCAGTTTATCGTAAAAGCCCACATCCACGGCAGACACATTCACGTGAGAAGGAAAACCACTGGTGAAAAAACTGACTAAGCTTCCCTCAGGAAAGTTCATTTAGTTCAGGAACCTCTTCGCTAGAGGTAATCTTGAGGACTTAATCGCATTTAACGTCTGTTTCTCGTTTGGATACCATGGAATGTTCCTCAACCTATCTCCAGGTCTCTCGTTCGAGTAGGGCCTATTGCACCCAGGGCATCCGCTAGTCAGGAATGCACCTGATAGTTCTTGGAGAGTGATATCGGAACTCAGGTTGATGTCCACCAGCTGTCCCTTTTCGTCGAAAACGAAGTCCTCAGGCTTAACCAAGTCGTTCTCTATTAACCACCTGGAGATCTGCATCCTCCTGTAAACGTGGACTGGGACTGGCTTCCTATTCTCCATGGGTGTGGATTCCTCCGGATAGAAGGCAAAGAGGCTTATCTTGGCACCCCTGGAATGGGCGTAGAGCATAAGGGAAACCGCCTCCTGCTCGGTTTCGCCAAGCCCAATTATTAGATGTATTCCAGCGTTCTTCTTACCAAAGACCTCAACTGCGTCATCTATGGCGTGGATATATCTTTCCCAGCTGTGCATGCTTCTCACGGGTTTTCCTCTCACGGCATCAAATACCCTCTTGCTAGCAGCGTCTATGGCAACGTCTATCATGTTTCCACCTGCCTCCTTCATCTTGCGCATATCGTCCTTGCTTGTGTAGGTGGCTGTAACTAACTCGGAGATTTGAAGTTCTATTCCCTTCTCCCTGATTCTCCTTGTTATCTCCACAGAGTCGGGAGATGCCCTGGGATGAGCTAGTTGGCCAACGCAGATCCTCTGTAGTCCGTAGTTCGGATCTCCCTGTCTCTCCTTTATCCTATCAAGGACTGCATCCAAGGGACGCAATGGCCACTCCACCCTTATTAGGGTCTTGCACTCAGGGCCTTGGCTGACCTCCCTGGCTTGACCGCAATAGATGCAGTTTGCCTTACAACCATCTGGATAGTACTGGAGAAGGTTTATGGTAGTGTTCAGAGCTCCCTTCAGAAACTTTCCGGGTGAAAAACCTAGTACCATGTCTGCCCCGAAGCTGAGCCTTACCCAATCAGGACTGCTTATGGATTTTACTTCATTTATTCTCAGATTCATAGGGACACCCGTAATAGGAAGTCATGTATCACATTGCCACAACATGCGTGGCTAAGAACCACCTCCCTCCTCCCCATGGCGTATTCTATGGTCTCTTGCGAGGGGAAAGCCATACCGTCTATTCCCTGATCTACTGCCATTTTCTCCACATCAAGGTAGGCTTTCCCCCTAGGTCTGGCACAGCCTAACATAACGGGGGAGGAGAAGAGCTCGCGAGCCCTCATGAGAACCTTTCCTAACTCCTCCGGGGAGGGTTCCTTGACTCCCCTGTAGGGGGTTCCTACCAGGGGCATCAGGCCCACAACAATCACGGCATCCGGATTAACTTCCTGCAGGAGTTCCAGTGCGTGAAGATCTCCTTCTACTCCCCTCTTGCTAAGTCCAACTATTACGTGAGGCGCAATCTTTATTCCTACCTCCTTAAGGTACTTAAAGGAGTTAAGATAGTCGTCAATCGTGAAGGGTTGACCTAAAACTTCGTTTATGGTCTCTTGGTCCCCGACCATATCCAGTAAGGCAATCTTTACCCCGCTATCCCTGAACCTCTTAGCTATTTCTCTGGATTTCACAACTCCAGTGTGAGCTATCACAGTGACGTTTGGGTACTTCTTGAGGACGTCGCTATACTTCCACACGGGGACGTCCCCCCTTGGTGAAGATCCTCCAGACAGGATTACGCCCTTGTGGCCTGCCTTACTGACGCTTTCAAGTATTTTCTCGAACTTCTCTCTCGTGGATCCGTCCTCCATTCCCTCAAGGACCCTAGTTTCGCAATGTTTGCAACTAAAGGCGCAGGATGTGCCTGTCACGGAGATGGGTTTCCATCCTTCCTCCGAGCTAAGGTAATCAGTCTCGTACCTCTTAAGTGATGGGGCATAGAAGAATATGGGTTTCATCTCACTAATCCCTCCAGAAATTGAATAAGTTGCTCCTTGTCCACCCCTAGAAACTTAACCCCTTGAAACCAATCCGAAACCTCTTTCCTAAGGTCCTCCACCCTGGACCACTTCAACCTAGCCTCAAGGTCGTAAATGCTCCTCCTAGGCTCAACGAAGAAGTCTCCCGTGATTAGAACCGACTGTATTAGTCCCTTCCCCGCCATCTTAACCTGAACCCTGAAGAGCCCTCCCGGAAGCTTAATCTCTCCCTGCCTAACGTCCTCCCCTTCCAAGGTTTTCCTTAGACCGAAAACCCACTCCTGCGATCTATACTTTAACTCGAGTTCCCTGATATTTTCTTCCTCTCTGGGTAAGTATTTCCCGTCGAGAAGTTCCACACCAAGCGACTCTTGAAAGGCTAATCTAGCCTCCTTTATGAGTTCCTCCATGGGAACAGAGAAACCCAGTTCCCTATTTAACCAGGTTATTCTCTCCCTGAAGTCCTTTGAGACCTTGTCCTTCATCTTCTCGGTGCTCAACTTTAGCGTATCCACCATGGCCTGTACATCAAAGTCCAGTAGAATAGTTCCAGTCACCGAGATGTACTTCCCCACGGAGAACGCTCCCAAACCTGAAATCTTTCTACCATTTATTTCAACGTCGTTTTTAGGCCTGAAATTAGCCTTGATCCCAAACCTTGAGAGGGTTGATATGACAGCGTCAGCCGAGCGCTTAATAGCCGATTCCACTGAGCCTCCCAAAAGTGATGACTCCGAATATATCTCCCAGCCCAGCTGATCGGGGCCCATGATAATTGTTCCTCCGCCCGTAGGTCTTCTACCCACATCCCATCCCCTCTCCCTTACCTTATCCAAGTTAACCTCCTGCTCTGCAGACTGGTGATATCCCAAGAGGACAGCAGTGGGATCAAAGATTACAAATCTGAGGATGGGATCTGATCCCTCAGCAACGGAATCCAGTAGGGCCTCCTCGCCGGCAAGGATCTTGTGCTGAGGTCCCCTCTCTACAATAAACCTAAAATTGGGCATTTCGTTTACTTAATGTAGGATATTATATATAAAGATTTTCCCCAAAAAACTTATTATAAGTATCTTTTTACTTTTTGTTTATTTTAAGCAAGGGGTGGCAATAGTTTAGGGTGAAGGTGTCAACAAGGTATTTTTTAAGGTAAGACTAGGGAAAGGCGTGATAAACGTTATAGGGATACTGGTGACCGTGGGTTTAATCGCTATAGCTCACGGCCTCGAACCAGATCACATCTCGTCAGCAAGGTTGGTTAAAAAGAGTAGGAAACTGGTGGAGATGGCAGTATTTCACTCTGCAGGTTTCGCCTTGATAGCAGTCCCAATTTCTCTCGTTCTAATCTACTTTAGTTACGCGAAAGCTGAGATAGAGGTAGCGTCTGACCTAGTGGGGATAATATTTGGCGTTCTTCTCTTGGTTTCAGGAATATTCGGAATGGAGTTTGAAGTTGAACCCAAGAGTACAGGCCTTCTTCAGGGCATGTTTAACGTTACCCCTTCCAAGATAGTTACCATAATTCTGGCCATGAATACTGGGTCAATCCCTCTAGGAGCGGGAGTGATAGCCTGGTTCGCCGTGGTGACTAGCCTCTCAATCATACTTGTTGGTGTGATAACCTTGCGTGTGCCTAGAAACCTCGATAGGGTACTGGACGTCATTATTGGAACCATAACCATTGCGTTCTTCATTTTCCTGCTGAGCGAAAGGTAACCTGTATCCCTTCAAATACCGTGTAAAATTCGATATTTGAATTGGAAACAAGTATTAACTTTTAAAATGTTAGACCCTTATATGAATTGATGGAAGAAAGCCAGATAAGATATGTGTTAACCAACTTCAAGAGAATCGCTACAATTGGATTTTCCAAGGATCCAGAGAAACCATCGCACAGGGTTCCCAAGTTTCTCATGGAACATGGATACGTAGTTTACCCCGTGAATCCCACTGTAACAGAGATCCTCGGAAGGAAGTCCTATCCTTCACTCAAGGATATCGAGGATGAGATAGAAGTTGTTCAGGTGTTTAGGCCCTCAAAGGATGTCCCTGTAATTATTGACCAAGTACTGGATAGGAAGAGGGAAAGAAATGACGTAAAGGCGATCTGGCTCCAAGAGGGAATAAGGGATGATAAATCCGCCGAGAGGGCCAGGGCCGAAGGTCTGATAGTTATCCAGGATAAGTGCATGTACAAGGAGTACGTAAAACTCTTTGGAGAATAATGTCGCGGTTTTGGGATGATGTCTGAAAAAATAGAAAAAGTTTTTAATGGACATACTTTATAAATATTTATGATGGAAGCTTTCGACACGTTCAAGGACACATTAAAAGAAAGGAAAGAGAGCATAAGATGTTGCTATAAGATTAGCGATACCGACGTTGAGTGCCTGTTTAAACTAATTGAACTTGGCGAGCCAAAGACGTCAGTGGAGCTCGGAAAGATAATGGGGCTAAGTAAGACTACGGTGGAAAATAGTATGAAGAAGCTAATAGAACTTGGATTAGTTGAAAGGATCAAGGTTGATGGCAAGAAGATTGGAAGGCCAAAATTCCTTTACGTCATTTCAGACAGCTTTCAGGAGAGAGTCAAAGCGGACCTCAAGAGATGTGCTGAAAAAATACTGTCAGCAACCTCCTAACTCCTGGACTTTACCTTCATTTCCGGATGAGGATCTCTTTTCGAGAACTAGGGTGTAGGTTCCATTCTGAGAAACGTGCTCTATAACCTTGCAATCCATCAACTTAACAGCCTCCATTATCATGTCGTCGCATTTGGGATCCTTAAACATGACCTTTAGCCTGCCCTCTTTCATTTTCATTAACTTTGCAGCTACTTTCATGAATGGTTCAGGACATTCTAGATCCAAAAGATTTAGCTCCTCCATGCAACTTAATGAATCCCAAAAAGCTAAAAAGTCTTCTTAATCATGAGAGAAACCATGAAAGTTGTATGTCCTGTCTGCAACAGGCTATTTGAAGCTGAATGCACTCCCTATCAGCAAAAGTATGAGGAAACTGTATACTATTTTGATACTGAGATATGCCAGCTCACTTTTATGAGAGAGCCCGAGAGATTCCGCTACAAGTGCCCTAAGGCTTCGGAAAGCTCTTGAGCTCTGCAGGAGTTAGACCACTAAAGAGCTGAGCGCAGTACTCGAAGTCCTTTACTATCTTATCAGTAAGAGCTTCCGCATCAACTGCTTTATATATGTACCTAGGCCTGCCTCCCTTAGATCCTTGATCCTTAACCCTCTCCACGAATCCAATGGAGATTAATTTATTCACCGACCTATTTATGGACGCCTTGCTGAGCTTCAACACTGAGGCTAAATCATCCTCGGTCTTTGGTCCCATATTTATCAGTGCCTTAAGTATCTGAAAATCCGTGTCAGATATATCGTAGCAGAAGCTTAGTGCCTCCACCAATCCTACTTCCCTTCCGGAAGGGAGTCTAGCTTTTAATTTTTGGACTTCCATTCTAACTCACATAATATGTGGTAAAAACGTATATATAAATCTTTGCTTATTTTAGCAAAAATGTATCTCGTGATTATTGCAAGAATAAAATATTCAGATCAAGCCCAAAGCCCCCTCTTCATGTCCTCGAGCTTAGTAAACAGTGATATCTGAAAGTATCTCATTACCTCAATTGTAAAGTTTATAGCTTCCTGGTCAGGCATTTGAGATATTTTATTTCTAAGTTCGTTAACGAACCTAGTCATATCGTTGAAAGTTTGTTTAGTCAACTCGTACTTGGATAGGTCTAAGATTTGAATCAGTTCCTCCTTGGTCTTAGCCTGCTTTATGGCGTTATACATTTGCATCACGACGCCTTTCCCGGTTTTCCCAAACAGAGCTTCCTCTGGATTTCGCAGCCACCTGGCATATGTGGCTGCAAGTTTTTTAGCCTCATTCTCCTTGCTTTCCATTAACTTATTTTCGTTTCATATTATTTAAAAAAGCATGAAGTCCCTTTTCCTGGTATCTGGTGGTCTCGATTCAACAGCGGGAATGTACAGGTTCAGGGAAATGGATTACGATTGCATGACTATCGATTACGGTCAGAGAGCATTCAAGGAGCAAGTGAAGTACGCGAGGATTAACTGCGAGAAACTTGGAAAGAGATTAATCGAGGTGAACATGAAAAAGGTGGGAGATCGTTTTAGAGAAGGGAAGTCCCTTATTCCGCATGAACCCATCAGGCACAGGAATGCCGTGACCATCCCCTTCGCCCTAACATATGCCTCGGAAATGGGTTACTCGGCTGTTTACGTTTTCACAGTGAGTGAGGAGTGCCAGTATGAATCAAATAAGCCTGAGATTATATCTGCTCTACGGAAACTTGCCGAGGCTCTCCGCATAGGTCTGATCTTCCCATTCTTGGGGCTATCCAAAGCCCACGTCTTGAGGATGGGGATTGAGCATGGTATGGATCCCCTGAATACCTATTCATGCCTACTAGGTCATAGGGCTCATTGCGGAAGATGTTCCCAATGCGAGTCGAGAAAAATGGCATTTAAGATCGCAGGAGTAGATGATAAGACCAAGTACCTATGGCAGTAATTTCAGCCTTTCTAGAGAACTTAGAACCTCGTTAAGATTCTTACCCTGAATGAAAGGACTGTACCTAGAACAATCTGCCCTTCTCACCACACATACTACCTTTATTCTGGAGTCGTAGAATCTCGCTGAAAGGAGATCCAGAGGAGACGAGCCTATAATCACTAAGTTCAGGGGATCCAGCCCGTTCTCCGTTACAAGCCTCTCCGTTGGTTCCTTGGATGGCTTAGTTCTTCCTGTGTTACACACAAATTTCTCGGCCAGCCCCACTTTCCTCAATATCTCTTGAGTGTCTTCACATGAGTAAGGGGAGAGAAGGTAAATCCGAGCCCTAGACCTAACCTTCTCGTAAAACCCAGGCCAATCTACGTTCACTCTAGTGGTCATGGGGACTGGTACATTACCGCCCTTGTAATTGGAATAGAGGGAATCCGTCGTATCCACATCTAGGACGATACCGTCAAGCCATATCCCAAAATCCATGGGTTTTTTAATAAATTAAGATTTATAAGTATTGATTACCGTAAATTCCACATGCAAATAAATGGCTTTTCATTCCCTGATGACCTTCTCTACGATCCGGAGAAACATGTGTGGGCAAAGCTAGAGGGTAACATTCTAACTCTTGGTGTTACAGACTTAGGACAATACATGACTGGAAAGATATTCCAGGTATCTGCTAAAAACGTGGGAGATAAGATCAATCCTAGGACGCCAGTATTCACGGTGGAAAGCGCCAAGTGGATAGGTAAGTTCAGGTTTCCGGTCCATGGCGAGGTGATAGAGGTAAATAGAAAGGTTTTGGATAACGCTAGCTTGCTTAACGATGATCCATACGGGAGTTGGATTGTGAAGATCAGGGTTGACGAGATGGACAGGAATGCCTTCAAGCCCTTAAGTGAAGTGAAGGAGATATTCGAAAAGGAGGCCAGCAGAATTGCTAAGTGACAAGGAGGTAGTGCTTCAGGCTATTGAGATGGTAGGTAAATGGGATGTGATGCTTGCTGGAATAAATGGCAATGAAATACTTATTGTCTCGAAGAGGGAGTGCCCTAACTCTCTGTCCATAGATGGTAGAAATCTTAATGTTAAGAGGTATGATCCAGATACCTACATCAATATTCTCCAGGAAGACGAGAACGTTTTTAGAAATTACAAGGTATATTACTTCGTCAAGGTCTACATGAGGAAAATTCTAGATCTCCTCGCCTATTTAGAGGTCTCAAGACTCTCTATGGACTTTAAGACGTTAGAGTAATCCCTTGACAGGGATATATACAGGAAGATTGATAGAAAGGTGTAATAGAGCGCAACTAATTCGATTCCGTAGATCAGTCCTAGGTCCATCAGTTCGGCGTCATAGGGCAACAAGATCACAAGGGCCAAGCCAAGTATGCTGATCATAATCATGACCCTTACCTGAAAAGATATTGTCAATATTCTCGAAATTGTCCTATGGGCCTTCTCGAACCTGTTGATGCTATCCCCGATCTCACTAAGCTGGCTCCTTATATCTCCAATTCTAGTTCTCATGAAATCCAGCAGGTCCCTATCATTCATTCCAACCAGTGACCCAATTAGGCTCTGTTGAACCAGGTCGTTATCTGAAACGAAACTAACAATTTGCTTGAAGGTGTATAGTAGAAAAAGATCTTCAACCTTCTGCGACGCCGGTTCTAGTTTCCTCACAAGTCTTTGAAGACCGTAGTATGAGAGCGTTAATTCCAACAGGATTATTAGCGAAAATAAAAGCGCCTCCTGGACAAATGTTGTAGCCATCTAAGATAATTCGTTCAGCGTTGAATTTAAGAGTTCATCCAATCTCAGCTCAAGTTTTCTGATTTCCCTGAAGTTAGAAAGGATCTGCTGTCCCTTCTCGGTAAGCACAAATGAACTATCTTTCTGTTTAATCAGTCCCTTATCCTTTAGTATGGATAGGTATTTCTCTGTTAGCCCTTCGCTCAGATTTGCATTCTTCATGATTGAGGACTTACTACCGCTACCACTACTAACAACCTCGAGGATATCGGCAATTATTTCTATAGAAGTCCTTCGTGATCTCATGAATGAATATTACCTTTGTTCTTTTTAAGTATTTCCATTACACATCATGATTGGCCAGGCTAACAAGATGTAAAAATTCAAAAGGACTAGTAGATCTTGATTGGCCAGTTTCAGCACAAGAAGGGGTTAGACTGGTTATCCAAATAAGGATATTTATGGGGAAAAACTGCATTGAAATCTTTAGACTTGTTCTAATCTTCGATCAAAATTGCTATCTATTTGACAGAAACAAGCTCGACCTGAGAATCTCTTACGTCTTCGATGATCCTGATTGGGATTGATTCTGTTTCGCTGTTAAGGACATTAGGTTCTTTATTACCTCTGCGTCTTTCTCTCCACGATATTTACCGATCAACTCCACTAATTTCTCTAGTTCATCATTCGACGTCTCCTTCTCAAGTGTCTGAATCAGTTTCCCGAATAACTCCTTGCTTAGAAGCTCCATCATCTCGGTGTACTCAGGAATGGTGAGCTCAGGGACTTCGGAAAGAAGCTGAATGTAACCTGTGGACACTATTCTAAGCCCCTTTTCCACAAGGTTAGATATCTCCTCAGGCTTAGGTCTCTCTTGAGTTGAACCGAGGGATTTAAGCGATTCGAGAAATTTGGTTAACCTATACCTCTGGAACTCCAGCGAAATCATTGCGTTCCTGACGTTCTTACTCGCTATATACCTTATTTCGCCTGAATCCCTCACGACCAAAACGTACTGGGAGAAGTATAAATCCTCAATAAGTTTCACGATGGAGTCCCTACTAAGAAATGGAGATAGCGTGGTAAAGAGTTGATCAATGGATACTCCTCCATAACCCTCCTTAGCTATTGCCACCAGAACTGTCCTGTGCTTCTTGTCAAGAAAGTCCATGTGAAAATTCTATAATCTTGAATAAAGAAATTAGCTATTTCCCGAGGAAGGTGCTCTATCCTAAAACGCGGAAAGTGTAACTGGAATAGTTTTATCGCCTAAG
The DNA here is from genome assembly GCF_000016605.1 of Metallosphaera sedula DSM 5348. NCBI lineage: Archaea > Thermoproteati > Thermoproteota > Thermoprotei > Sulfolobales > Sulfolobaceae > Metallosphaera > Metallosphaera sedula. The sequence goes on from NC_009440.1 coordinate 1,524,498, forward strand.
CGAGCTACTACACCTGATGCAAAGCTTTGAAGTGAGTGCTCCGGGGAAGGTCCTGTGGATCGGGAGCTACTCGGTGGTATTTGGTGGGATATCGCATGTCATTGCAATTGACAAGAGGGTTAGGTGTAGATGTGAGGAGTCGGAAAGACTAGAATTTATAACGTCGTATGGTAACTTCTCCGAAGGCCAGAACGAACTCATAGACAGTGTGCTCAACGAGGTTAGAACAATCTACGATATTCCCCGCTTGAGGGTATATCTCATAAACGATCCTGCATTTCAGATAGATGGGAAGAAAACTGGGTTAGGGAGCTCATCTGCAGGGACAGTGGCATTGACGGCTTGCCTCAGTTACGCCGTAACTGGAAAGTTTGATGTGGACCTGGTGTACAAACTTTCACAGAGGGCGAACTATAGACGACAGAAGGGAATTGGTAGCGGTTTCGATATAGCTGCGGCGACCTACGGTAGCGTGATATACAGGAGATACAATGACATCAACAAGGTTGATTCTGTGGTGGAAAGGCTAGACATCCCACAAAACATACAGATACTTCTAGGTTTTACGGGAAGGAGTGCCAGCACAGTGAATCTAGTAAGGAGGTTTGAGGACACCAAGAACAATCCAAGGTTTAAGGAACTAATGAGTGAGATTGAGATAGATAATGAAATCGCAATAAAGCTGTTGAGGTTAGGGAAAATTGATGCTGCAGTTCCACACATAAAGCTGGCTAGACAGAACTTGAACCTGCTTTCGAAAGAGGTGGTAGGAGTGGAAATTGAAACAGAAGAGGATAGAAAGCTCATGAGCTTAGCCGAGAAAAACGGCGCCTTGATATCCCTGATGCCCGGGGCAGGTGGAGGAGATCTCATACTAGCTCTAGGGGAGAACCTTGCGAGAGTCAAGGAGACTTGGGAGAGGATGAGCATTAGAACCATTAATGTGAAACAAGATGAAGGTGTGAAAATTGAAGCTAGAAGCTGAGGCAGTAGCGCCATCCAACATTGCCATAGTAAAGTACTGGGGAAAAAGAGATAGGGAACTAAACCTACCCTTAAACTCCTCCCTTTCCATATCCCTGGACTCACTGTGGGTTAGATCCAGGGTGATATTTGATGAGTCCCTTGATAAGGATGAGGTAATCATAAACGGTAAAAGGTTAAGCGAAAACGAGGTAAGGGAGTACGCTGGAAGAGTCTTAAGGAGGTTCAGGGACCTATACGGAAAAGAGTTATTTGCAAGGGTAGAGTCCACAACCAATTTTCCCAGCTCAGCTGGATTAGCGTCATCAGCGGCAGGAATTGCAGCTCTGACCTATGCCTCAAATGCAGCCTTGGGACTTGGATTAAGTAATCGAGAACTTTCCAAGATTGCCAGAGTTGGATCAGGGAGTGCTTGCAGGAGTATGTTCGGCGGATTTGTAAAGTGGAATAGGGGTGAGCTAGAGAGTGGAGATGATTCTTTCTGCGAGGAAATTTTCCCTCCTGATCATTGGCCAGATCTTGTGGATATTATACCTATTTTCGGAGAGGAGAAAAAGAAGGTGTCCTCGAGAACGGGAATGGAGAACACTGCTACTAGTTCTGCTCTAATGAGATGCAGACTTCAATTCATAGAGGAAACATTCAACGAAGTCATTGACGCTATTAGAACTAAGAATGCGGGTAAGTTCTTTCAACTAACAATGAGACACAGCAACAGTATGCATGCAGTAATCCTAGATTCGTGGCCTCCCATGAACTATCTTAACGAGAAATCGTTCAGGGTGATGGAATGGGTGGTTGAGTTCGGTAAGGCTGCATATACCTTTGACGCTGGGCCTAATCCTCATATATTCGTACTGGAAAAGGACGTGGATGAGGTCTTGAAATTTTTAAACGAAATTGGGAGCACGAAGACCATTGTAAGCAGGGTAGGCAAAGGTCCCTATCTGATCTAGCTCCCTAGAGTTCTGTTAACCCAAGGCATATATCTAGTCCTTACATTCGCTCAATATCTTCTCATATTTTCTTCCCAGATCGTCTCTGCTCACGTGATATCCCACTACCACTTTCCTTATTTCGCTCAGTGAACCAATCAAGGGAGATACCCTTTTCAACCTTTCCACTCCATGAGGGGTGAGTATATAAACAGCCTCATCCTTCTCCTCCCTATATGGAACATCGTTGAATTCGTGATAAATGAGGAGACCACCCGACGATCTCATATCCTCACGTATCTCCTGTTTTATCGACTCCAATTTCTCAATGCAGTTAGGACTGGGTTCTATCTTGATTCTCCTGAAACCTTGCCTATACATTATGGCATCGCGTAACTCACGCCTGACATGTTGTAGCTTGGAAATCACAAAATTATCATCGAATACTAAAAAATCCTCCACTTCCACTGGCATCTCTATGATCCCATCCCTAAGTAACTGGGCTATAGCCTGTGAAAGAATAGCGTTATACATTCCAACAACACTGTGGAAATACACGTTCTGAAACATGTACATCCTTGCAAGGAGAAATTGCTCCACTATGGGCAAGACTTTGCCTAGAACAACCAACATGTCATTCTCGAAATATAGAAATCTCTTCATTCTCTCGATGTCGAACTGCCCATATTCCACGCCTGCATAATATGAATCCCTGAGAAGGTAATCGCTCCTATCTGCGTCGATGAAATTGGAAATTATTAGATGAGCTAATTTCTCTTCCCTGTTACGCGGTGTCTCCATCAGCACTCTAGTGACGAACTTGACGGGGTCCTCAAATGTCTTGAAATTCTTCTCCAGGTCAGATGCGAGACCCTTCTCAATCAGTTGAGTGCCTAGAATTACGTGGGTTTTCTTATCTTTCTCAAACACATCTACGCCATAAACCTGCCTCGCGACCTGAAGGGCGTTCTCGAAGGTGTGGGAGAAGGGAAGGTGACCCACGTCATGGAGCATCGCAGTTACAGCTATCAGTTCCATGACCTCTTGGTCTAACTCGAGGGAGGAATTTTCCCGGATGTACTTTAGGAACTCAAGGGAAAGGTGCATGACCCCGAGGCTATGCTCAAAACGCGTATGGTTCATCCCGGGGTACACCATGTAAGCTAAGGCAGTCTGCTTCACGTATCTTAGACGCTGAAAAAGGGGATTTGATACGATGGGAAGTAGCCTATCTGGTACCTCTATGTAACCATGAACTGGATCTCTTATTAATTTCATTATTTCATTTCCGAAAATACGGTTAAAATCGATTTTGCACCGTTGACAACGCTTCTTTCGAGGTCCTCCTTGGAAATCCAGTTACCGCCAGTAGCTAGGTTATCGCTTACTACCACCACCGCGGCAGACTTAGTTCCCCTCAATCTACTCAGGAAGAAGAGGGTGGCACATTCCATCTCCACGCCAATGTTCCCCCTATCGGACCACCTCTTCACGAAGTGCTCATCTTCAGCATAAAATGCGTCGCTACTGAAAATATTTCCAACATGGAATCTGTATCCAGCTGAGGAGAACTGCGTAATCAGCCTAGACACAAGGTCGTGATCAGGGGTCGCCGATACTGATGTGAGATCTCCCACATACTGGAAGAAAAGTCCTCCTGGATTGTACGACGCTCCGGTTGGGATAATGTACTCCCCTAGGCCTATTTCGGGCCTCAGTGCTCCGACCGTACCGAGCCTAACGAATGTACTGCCCCCTAGCATGTGTAACTCCTCAAAAACTATGGCCATTGATGGTCCTCCTATACCGTGGGTTGCAATGCTTACCCTAGTATCACGGTACAGACCAGTATATACTAGGAAGCCCCTGTTCTTGTTAACCAGTTTGGGGGACTCCAACAATGAAGAGAGTAGCTCCGCCCTTCCGGGATCTCCTACAACTAAAACCTTCTCTGCGACGTCTCCCTTCTTTGCGAGGATGTGTACGGGGTTCATCTAGCATATCCCTTCATGGAACTTTTAAGATTAGCGTAGACTTGATATGGCCATTCCCATCGTGTCTTAGAATACGATTTTATACAACCACGTATAAATCTAATTAGTGATGGAAAAGAATGAAAAGGTTGTCGTAGATCTTGAGGGAAATAGTGTTAGATTTAACGGAGTTCCAGAGTCCTTTAGGGTTAACTCCATCCACGTTTCACCTCCCATGGACGGGTTAGTTCATTTTTACATCGAGGACAAACAACTGGTTCTCTCGCTTACTGAAGAGGAGTTAACCGAGGTCCTCTCCAGAGCAAGAAAAGAGGAGATCACTCCCTCACAAAAGGATTTTGAGATATCGCAGATAGGGCTGGTATATAAACTTCTCGTGGATTCACTTGAGGTGATCAATGTCTCCGATTGGTCCTTACAGACAATGTTCACCATAGTTAATGGGGAAAGGGCAAAGCTCACAATAGGCCCAAATTGCGAGTATAACGACTGCGTCTACCTAGCTCTCTTCTCGGCAAACGGGTTCATCTACTATCTTAAGATAAGGTTCTCAGACGGCTCCTTTGAGGTCTCAGTCTTCAGGATTACCCCATCGGTTCTGGAAAACGAGCTTGTGTTCCATATGCTTAACAAGACGTTTAGATTATACTAGCTTTACTTTTACTTTGGAACTAAAGAAGGAACTGCATAAAGAAAGGTTTTAAAAAATGAGACCTTACTATTATCTTATGAAAGAAAGAGAGGTCGAGGCAAAGAGGCTCGTGGGAAAGAAACAGGTTAGAGGAAAGGTTTATGAATACGAGTACTACACTCTTCCTCTAAACCTATATATTCCAAAGTCAATGGTAGAAAAATTCGGAAAAAGATACATGCTACAGGTGGACGAGGACACAGGAACAATAACAATAAAACCTAGAACCAGCTGAGCTCATTTCCTCACTATTTTGGTCAAGATATCTCTTATTTCATACGGTGTCTTAGCCACAGGTATATCGGCTTTCTTGAATGCCTCTATCTTGCTTTCAAATGTTCCCATCCCCATGTAGACCACTGCCCCTGCATGACCCATCCTTTTCTCCCTCGGGGCAGTTAGCCCGGCGATATAACCCACGATGGGTTTCTTGATCTTTCCCTCCTTCTTCAGTTGTGCCACCCTTTCCTCCATCGTTCCCCCTATCTCTCCTATGATCACGATGGCCTCAGTGTTATTGTCCTTGTCGAACTCTTGAACGACCTCCTGAAGCTGAGTCCCAATTATGGGATCTCCCCCTATTCCTATGACCGTGGACTGGCCCAGATCCCCAACAAGATGGGATACCTCGTAGGTTAGGGTACCAGACCTGGACACTATACCCACTGTACCTTTTCTGAAATATTTCGCTGGCAATATTCCTAGCAATGACTCACCAGGTACTATGAGCCCTGGGCAGTTAGGTCCAATTATCCTAGTACCCCTAGCCCTAGCATACCTAACAAATTTAGCCACGTCAACGACGGGTATGTGTTCTGTGATAACCGTGACCAACTTTATCCCAGCATCTACTGCCTCATACACGGCCTCACTGGCGAAACGTGCAGGAACGAAGATTATTGACGCATCTATTTCATGCTCCTTGACAGCTTCCTTGACAGTGTCATAGACCGGAACTCCGTTCACCTGGGTTCCTCCTTTCCCCGGAGTGACTCCAGCTACAATCTTCGTTCCATACTTCAGCATCATTGAGGTATGGAAGCTTCCTTCCTTCCCTGTGATTCCTTGAACAAGAACCCTAGTCTGTGAATTTATGAACGTAGGGCATCACCTATTGCGGTTAATGCATCTTCGTAAACTCTTATCCCTTGACTTTGGAGTATTTTCTTCCCTTCATCCTCATTCGTACCAGTTAACCTGACGTAAATGGGTTTGTTTATCTTACGATAGGCCTCCACTATCCCCTTAGCTACCTCATCACACCTAGTTATTCCACCGAAAATGTTAATCACTATCTTTTTCACCTTGGGGTTACTTCCAACCCTGATCACCGCAGACGCAACCTTTTCGGTATCTGCACCCCCTCCTACATCTAGGAAATCAGCCGGATTTCCCCCCATTAGTTTCACGAGATCCATGGTCGCCATTGTAAGACCTGCGCCATTACCCACTATGCCCACGTCTCCCTCGAGTTCGACGTAGGAATCCGCTGGAACTTTCTCCCTCTGTAGCTCCTTTAACAGTTCTTCGTGTCTATACAGTGCGTTATCATCTAGGATTACCTTGGAGTCGAGAGCCAGAGGACCGTTCTCCGTGATGGCGAGCGGATTAATCTCAGCCAATTCAGCGTCGTACTCCAAGATTAGCCTGAGTAAACCTTCTATGACCCCTCCGAGACCCCTATACCCAACATATTTCTCGATTGCATCCACATCGTACCTCATTAATTTTCTATCTATGGGGATAACAAAAGTCTTGACGTCCTTACTCTCCTCAATGTTTATCCCACCAAATGGGGATGCCACTATCATCGGGTTCCCAGTCTCTCGATCCATCATAGCTGAAAGGTATATTTCCCTGGTGTGCGGGACAAATTCCTCTATCAAGAATGTGTTTATACCTTCCTTCATGAGTTCTTGAATCGTGCCGTAACTGTCCTCAGTTACCCTAACAAGCCCCCTCTTTCCCCTACCGCCCTCAAGTAGTTGTGACTTAACCACCACCTTCCCTTGAACGTGAACAGGGGACTTCACCACCTGTCCGCGAGGCACTGGGATGTTAACGAGCGAAAAAAGCCTCTTTCCCTCATACTCGTAAAGCTTCATGGTTATCTATAATTATATTCGCATACTTGTTTAAGAAAGCATCTATCACACTTAGGCTTGGTTAGTAAACAAAAAGCTTTTCCAACAGCACCTAAACCAGCATGCAAAATCTTATACAAGTATAGGTCCTGTTGAACATTATGGTAGACGAAGTTGGGTAAGTCACGTTTCTTCATTTCCTGCCCAGTTACCCTCCCTAGTACCCTCCTAGAATATTCAGTGTTTGGGAATACAGGTTGATGACCCGCGAAGAGAAGGATGGAATCAGCGGTCTCCTCACCGACGCCCTCTTGGGTCAGAAGTAGAGGCCTCCTCTCAAGCAACAGGACTTTGTTTAGACCACCCATTTCCTTAACAAATTTAGCGAAGTTCAGAACCCTTCTAGCCTTAGTCCTGTAGAAATTGATGGGTCTGAAATAGCTCTCTAAAGTCGGGAGATCCAGCTCTGCTATGGAGTCCACCTTGGCAAGTCCGTGTTCCTCCAGTGTCCCAATTACCCTCTTTACTGATTCCCACTTGGTCAATTGGACAAGAAAGGCTGAGATCACAATCTTATCGGCTGAATCGAAGCCATCCCACCACTCATAGGATTTGGGATCGGTAATAACCCAGCCTGTGTGTCTTATGACTTCCTTATTCCCCTCAAAGAGCTTAACGAGTTCATTCAAGATAATCCATGATCACCTTCACTAACCTCTCTGTCCCAGGTTCATAATAGTTGGGCTTTTTACGCTTCTGAATGGCCTTAAGCAATTCCTCGTCTTCCCAAGTGGATGGATCGTCTAGAAATTCTGCACCTATTATTTCGGAGTATAGTTTCACATCCTCGTGGGTAGCAGCCCTGGTGAGGCTCTTGTTAAAGACAATGATTGTGGGTTTCCCATAGAGCACGGCTGACTCCATGGCTGTTTTACCCTGATGAGTTATTACCAGGGAAGCTCCTGCGATAAATCTCTCAATATCTGGATCAAAGCTGAATGCTTTTACGCCACTTTTCACGTATGGCTCAGGAGATATCTTTCCAGTCTGCATTACCAGATTTGTTAGCCCTAGACTGGAAATCCTGTCAAAAAGGGCTTTGAAACCTTCGGTCCCCGCGGTGACTAGGATGAAACCCTCGTCCACTGGATCATATTTTCTCCTTTGAAGAATGGGCCCCACCACTATCCCGTTCTTATAAAGCCTAGATTGCTCCTTCCAGTGAAGGAACACTCCCTTGGAGAAGTGCGATAACACGGACACTGCCTTTCCCTTGGTCACAATCCTATCCTGGCTTTCTAGCGTGAAGAGAGTGGAACCCCTCAATCTTTGAAATAAAGAAGGTATCACTGAATGATTCGAGCCAGTAGCAATGACCACGTCATAACTTGGAAGAGAAATTGATTGCGAGAGCGCCCTAAACCCCCTTGTTACCAAGGAAGTGTTTGGGCCCTTCGGATCCCTAGGCTTACTAACCTCGTATATCTTCTCAGCGTGAGGGCTCAAGAGCTTCCTGGAGTTTTCGTCGCCCTCAGGAATCACGAAGTCAACCTTAAAGGGTAAATACTCTGCGATGGCCTTGGCAAATCCTGTATGTCCCCCTCCGCTCGCTATAATGAGCAGCCTCTTCATGCTAAACTATAAGATTTTTACCCTTTTAGCCTATTTAGGGCTAACATGGAGTCCTATAGAGGATTGTGGCTAAAGGGAGCAATAGTAATGGCATTAAACATGTATGAGGCTGGGCTCACTCCAGTGGAGATAGGCCTAGGAGAGAGAGATTTTTACATTGATGTTCAGTCAGATTCGGCTCTTTCCCTTCAGGAGTCTGAGAAGTTTGCCCAGTGGAAAGATCACAAGTACGAGATCAAGGACGGAAAGGTAACCTATAACGGAAAACAAATACTTCTTCAAGGGGACGTGACACCCTCTGGAGAACCAAGATATTTCAAGGTTCTGAACATCTCAGTACATCATCCCTCAGCTAACGTTCAGTTGGTGAGGATTAGGGGTATTGCCTTTGAGACCAAGGAACAAATGGACGATTACCTTCAGTGGTTGGAGAAGGCCTCCGAGACTGATCATCGTATTATAGGGGAGAGGATGGATCTCTTCAGTTTCCACGAGGAATCTGGTCCAGGTCTAGTCCTGTTCCATCCCAAGGGCCAGCTAATTAGAAATGAGATGATAAACTACATGAGGGAGATTAACGCTTCCATGGGATATCAAGAGGTCTACACATCTCACGTGTTTAGGACTGTTCTTTGGAAGATAAGCGGTCATTACGATACTTACAGGGACAAGATGTTGATCTTCCAAAAGGATGATGACGAACTAGGAATAAAACCCATGAATTGTCCCGCTCACATATTAATCTACAAGTCAAGAGTTAGGAGTTACAGAGATCTTCCCATAAGGTTCTCCGAATTCGGCAACGTTTATAGATGGGAGAAGAAGGGGGAGCTTTACGGCTTACTTAGAACAAGGGGATTCACGCAGGATGACGGTCATATCTTTTTAAGGGAGGATCAGCTGAAGGACGAGGTAAAGAATCTAGTTAGGAAGACTCTTGACGTCCTCGGTAAGTTCGGGTTTAAGGGAGAGGACGTTCGGATAAATCTGAGCACAAGACCAGATGAAAGTATAGGAAGCGATGAACAGTGGGAGAAGGCGACTAAGGCATTGCTAGATGTACTAAAGGAACTTAACGTTCCCTATGTCGTGAAGGAGAAGGAGGGGGCGTTTTATGGACCCAAAATAGATTTTGACATAAGGGACAGCTTAAACAGATGGTGGCAATTGTCCACTATTCAGGTAGATTTCAATCTGCCTGAAAGATTCAAACTGGAGTACGTGGATGAGGATGGAAGCAAGAAGAGGCCGGTCATGGTTCACAGGGCCATATACGGCTCGCTCGACAGAATGATAGCCATACTTCTTGAACATTTCCGTGGAAAGTTACCCACCTGGTTGTCTCCCGTTCAGGTAAGGGTTCTACCCATAAGTGAGGACAACCTAGATTACGCTAAGAGGGTTATGGACGTGCTAGTGCAGAGAGGTATCAGAACGGAAATCGATCCGAGCGGGGAAACGCTTTCCAAGAGGATAAAGAGAGGTTATGATGACGGTGTTCCTTACCTTGTCATTGTTGGTAGGAAAGAGGCCTCTGAGGAAAAGGTAACCATCAGGGCCAGAGGAAACGTGGAGATAAAGGGGGTTCCTCTTTCCAGATTTGTGGATGAGCTCTCCCTAGAAATCGGGAACAGGGACGCTGAAAATACTCTGATTAAGAGGATTGGATAAATGATAAGATATGGGACATACATGAGCCCCTTTGGCCCTATTACCTTGGTTTCGGAAGATGAAAAGATAGTTATGCTGGATTTTTGTAAGTGCGCCGAAGAAAGCCTAGTGGATAACAATAGTTTTGTAGGTCTCTTCAAAAAACTTGACAATTATTTCCAGGGTAAGAGGACTGACTTCGACGATATACCAATCAGGCTTAACACGAACAGCTTCAGGATGAGGGTTTACAAGGAGGTGAGGAAAGTGAAATGGGGTGAAGTAGTTACTTATAAGGATATAGCGGAGGCTGTAGGAACTTCACCTAGGGCAGTGGGGGTTGCACTGTCGAAGAATCCAATTTTACTACTAATTCCTTGCCATAGGGTTGTAGCTGAAAACGGCTTAGGTGGTTATTCCAGGGGTGTAGAGCTGAAAAGGAAACTTCTGGAACTTGAGGGTAGCTTAATCAAAGTACCCTCAATAAAATGAGGGATATCTTACCCTTGTTTCACACCTATACTGTCATTTGGAAACATTTTCTTCATCTCATCAACTGAATATAATATTTAAAAAGTACAAAAATGAAAAGAAATATTGCTTCTCTGCACTTAACTAACACTCACATAAGATCTGACCGAAAAACTAACTTGACGTAAATCCTTTACTGGTTTAAGCTGTACTCTAAATCCTCAGAATCGCCTATATACCAATCCCTGGTAGCTCTCTCTACTCCCTTCTCCTTTATCTCCTCTAACATGAAATTGAAATGCTCGTTAGCAATTTCCGCACAGTCCTCTGGAAGCCTCGAGATAAGCTCGTTAACTATTTTCCTTATTAGGCCTACGTTTTCTACATCCATCGTAATATTTTGAAAGTTATATAATAGGGGGAGAATAACGTTAGTAATAATAGTTTAGCCAAGCCGTGTTGTCCTATATCGAGTGTAGTCATGTAGCGGAGTTCGAGAAGTTTAGGCTCTGTTGGGTAAGGGATTATTCTCGTTCTAATTCTCTACCCTTGTGAATGGAAAATCTAATTCTTCCCCCTTTCTATCTCTCGCTTCCTATCGCAAGACAACCAGGTCATAATCGCGAGGCTATAGTCATGAATAAAATTTTTGAACTACTCCATGCTCTACTTATCTGTGCCGCGGTAGCTCAGCCTGGCTGGAGCGCTGCCCTGGTAACCAACCCGGGCAGGCAGAGGCCCCGGGTTCAAATCCCGGCCGCGGCTCCTCACATATAAGTTTGGGGCTGTTGAGCTATTGGAGATTTCCTTATCATGTTTTCAATGATCATGTTTCCCTTGCTAAGTTTTCTAAGAACGTAAATTGATAGCACTTTCAACTTTCTCTTTCTCAGATCATCCATTTCCATTTCTATTCTCCTTAATTCCAAGTCTTCATCTTCAAATTCATCTAGAACCGACTCTCTTGAATTTAGATCCCTGAGTATTTTCTCTATTTCAGAAGAAACCCTAAGTATTTTCTCATCTTCCTCCTCTTTCGTTAATTCTAAGATCATTTTACCAGCCTTAGTTACATTTCCCTTATTCAGTTCATCAGCTATCTGAAGAAGAGTCTCGAACATTAGAATAAATTATGTAGGTTGAGGTTATAAATAAGTTTTAATGTGATGCCCGGCATTCTTCATTTAGAAATATTTTGTGTAAAAATTACTCATCGTGAAATCATCTAACTACCAGGACTGGGACTTTAGACTCCTGGACAACCCTGGTAGAGACACTCCCCAACAGGACTCTTTTCATCGTAGATAGTCCCCTGCTTCCCATCACTATTAGCTTTATATCGTTCTTCTGAACATAATCAAGTATAACGCTAGCCGGATCCCCTTCCAATGCCTCACCTACACCCTTCAGTCCCGCATTTGTTATCTCCTTTAACGCGTAATCTAAGTCATCTTTTGCCTTTTTCTCCATGGCCTTTACGGCATTCAAAGGAGGTAAGACGCCGGAGCCGTAGAATATGGCCTCATCTACTACTTCTATAACATATATCACACTACCATACCTCTTCGCAATGTCTATGGCAACCTGAAGAGCCCTCTTTGAGTGTTCAGATCCATCGAATGGCACGAGAATTGAATCGAACATTTCAATTATACATTTGACAATATACCATTTAAAGCTCTACTAAGATAGAGTAAGGCCAAAAGTTGTATCACTGTTAACTTCTTAGGGTCCACGTAATTTCAATAATATTAGTTTGCGATATGACGGATCATAGATGAACTGGGTGTGCAGAATTGGACCATTTACCTTGTTATGAGCCTTGGAATTGAAGATGTGAGATCAAGGTTTATGTGGATTTGACGAGAGTTAATGCCGGGTTAGTCCTAGGACTAGAAAGACAGATGTAAGGGCTTCCAATTCAATAAATTCCTCTTTTCTCTCTAATTATTTAGTCCCCTTACTTGCTATGAATGTAACCTCTTTGAGCCTCCTCTAATGCTTCCTTTACTTTTCCTGACGCTGTTTGTACGGAACATTGTGGCAATGTCTCATAACCTCTTTGACCTAACTTGTCGTAATTCTTTACCGCTTCCACCAAAGCCCATGACATTTGATCTGGTTTATCAGGCGAAAAAGTGTATCCATTCACCCCATTTATGATCAACTCACTTACGCCGGCTCCCTCGCTTACTACCACTGGCTTCTTGTAATTCCACGCTTCACATATTGTTAACCCAAACCCCTCGCTTCTTGAGGTCAAAGTGACCACGTCGCTTCTTTGATATAAAGCCATTAGTTCATGGTCGCTCACATATCCTGTGAAAATGACCTTATCCTGAACTCCTAGCTCCACCACTAAGTCCCTTAGCTTTCTTGCCCAAATACTAGCCTTATCATGGCCAAGGCTCTTACTGGTGAAACTTCCGTTCCCTGCCACTACCAGCTTCAAGTTGGTGTTTTTGATAGCCTTAATCGCTATGTCCTGACTCTTTATCGGGTCCATTCTTCCCACTAACAGGACTACCTTATCATCCTCTTTGATCCCAAATTTCTCTGAAACAGATTCGACTTCGCTCTTGCTTACGTGGGAGTAAGCTGAGGGATCTATGAAGGGATATATTTGTCTAGCTTTCACCTTGGCACCTGATCTGACTAAGCCCTCTAGGTCACGTTTTGTACTGGATATGATCAGATCGAAACCCTCAAATGCCCTAACTAGGAACTCTCTGACCCTATCACTTAACCTCTCTGGCACAAAGGGAATATGGTACCATAGGACTGCGGGAGCTGATGGGCCAATTATCCCTCCCACGAGTAACTGCTGGAAATCATTTATCAGATATACGTCTGTATCAGAATAGAATTCCAGGAGTTTAAGGGCAGAATGCCAGTTGTAGGAGGCATAAGCTATGTAGTCTGAGCCAACGATATTATAGTTGTACATGCCGTGAGCTTCATTGTATAATCCTTCCTTGAATCTGGTGTAACTGGATAGAAGAGTTGGAGGTAAATCGATGAAGTGAATATCTATTCCTTCCAGCACAACCTGAGGAGGGTATCCAGGTCCTAAGGCTACCCATCTGCTCCTCTCAAATCCTGAGGTTTTGACTAGGGACATCATCATCCTAGCTACTCCGCCCACTGAGATCTGATAATCTTGGTCAGAAAGTGAGCTCAGATCCAGTGGGATTGGAACTTCTCCATATCTCTCCAAGAGTTCCTTGTAGGTGAAGTTGAAACGGATTGGAGGAGTTTGAGTATTAATGGCAATTCTCATGCAGTAAGTAACGTAACTACCTGTTATAAAGATGAAGAACCCACGAGAATAGAGAGGAATGTCCCTGGTCGTTACTGGCGATAACATTTTTAGTCAAACGGTTAGATGAAGTATGTGGGCCGGTAGCTCAGCCTGGAAGAGCGCTCGGCTTGCAACCCACGGGCAGGATACCGAGAGGTCCCCGGGTTCAAATCCCGGCCGGTCCATACTATTTTATGAGTATTGTAATTATTAGCTTGACTATAGTATATTTTCTACAGCTTCTCACATAGCTTACTGACCCGCCTAAATTAGAAATTCATTTAGTAGTAAGGCACATATAACTAAAATAAGTTCGATTACCTCGCCTTTTTCCTGGTGAGCTGACGTTGACCGAGCCTCTTTTTTCCCTTCCTAGATATAACATATCTTGCTAAGGACCCGGCAACTATGAGGCTTCCAAGAGTTAACAGATCAGTATAGTTAAAGGGAGGAGCAAGTATCTCGATGATAATTTCTCTAGATACAAAGGATATCATCGCGTCTATAACGTAGACAACACTCCTTCCTTTTCCCCTAAAGAAGTCTAGGGCACTTAGATATACTTCTAGGAAAACGATAATTAAGAGTACATTCTCAAGAATCACAGAGGCAACGTAGATCAACCCCGCTTGAAATGCCGTAACTATCTGAACTGCAGTGCTGATAACTGTGAACCCTAAGCCTATTAGGAGCAGAATCTGCACTATTACTGATACTGTTTTAAAGACAAGTGAACTGCTAATTATTTTCACAGTATCATTTAATATTGGTCTATTCAAATAGTTATTGGTAAAGGATTCGAGAAACCTAAACTTTGAAGAGTAATGGTACGAATGTATGAAGGAATAAATGGGAGTGATTCTCCTTCACGTGAACTTAAGGTCAAGCTTACTAGCTTCCAGATATGAAGTTAAAGATCTAGATCGAAATTATATCCCGAAATTACTTTTTATAACAATCTCCTGTGGCTAATGGACGTTATCCTCTATCATCTTTGCCATGTTTACTATTTCTTTTGGAATATCTGCATTCCAAAATCCATTAAATGATAAATCTCTGTAGAAAGGTATTATTAACATACCAAATACGGGCTTAGAATTGATTTTAAAATTACGCTCTTCTCTTGTCATATTAATTACAATAAAGTCTAGGATTCCCCTAGCAGAGTCACTACTATTTCTGACTAACTCAATATATGATTCGATCATTTTTTTCAGTGGACATTATTACAAACTCTTGAGGACTACTGACAGCTATAACATGCGTGGGATCACTCTTAACACCATAAAATGCGAGCATCTCTCCGGAAACTATTTTGTCATATATGTGAACACCGTAATCGATAATTAAATAGTCTGTCTCTGAGATTATTTCATCATACTTGTCTTTAATTTTACTCAAGTTAAAAGAGGAAGAAAGCTGAGAGGACATGGAAACTATCTTAAGGTTCCCCTGGTCTATCATGTAATCATGACCATCTTCCAAACTACCCCGAATCCCATGAATATTACATAGTGTCCGAGACGAACTGATATCCAGTATTGTTACCCTATGTCTTGCCGATAACACCTTTGCAATTCCATTTACTACAGTTGATTTCCCTACACCGCCCTTAGCTCCGATGACGGCTATTCTAATCATTTTCTTGGTCTATAACATCTAGCAAAGAAAATATTTCCGCTTTCTCTTTGGCCTTGAAAAGCGTTGAGGTAGAAATTGGAATTCTCCTTTAGTGATAGCACTTCTTTTTCTGATGCGAAAACAAAAGTCATAGTTTACAACCTGATCTTAAAGGTCGAGTACTCATCGCGATCTTTCTAAGGCGGTGTATTTCTTTTACTACCTGTTAGCTACACGTAATCCTTCAAAGCGTCTGTCACTACGTCCACCTCAAAACACCTTTAAAAGCTGTAACACCTCCTTTTGTCTAGAAGGAGATAGTGGTGGTAACCCGATGGCAATATTAATATTTGGAACCAGAGGGCACAGTATCACATGGTTAAACTTGTCAACTGGAGGAGAGCGACGTTAACTGAGCAGAAATTGAACATCACTTCCATACTTAAGAGAACCAGTGCTGATATAGTGATTATTCCCTTAAGTCACAGCAAATTAGTGGAATACATAAAGTCCACGGATCTAGATACCATGGAGCCTTTAATCATAAGACTTGAGAAAAAGGGCAAACTCACGAGGGAACTCAACAAGCTGAAACGGGAAGGATTTGAGGTAAAGGTAGTTCTTCCTAACCTAGATAATTGATCATTTGCTTTTACCTTTCCAGATCACGTCCTGGTTTCCTGTCTTCTTGTTAACCCAGAGTCCCAGAACAAATAGTAAGCTTGAAAGTCTATTCAGGTAAATAACGTGGCTCTCTCTGGTTCTATTCTCTCGATAAAGACTGACTACACTTCTCTCTGCCCTCCTACACACAGCTCTGGCTAAATGTAGAAAGGATGAGGCAAGATGCCCACCGGGTAAGACGAAGTTCTTTAGGGGATCAAGCTGATTTCCGTAGATATCAATTAATTTCTCTATCTTCTCGATTTTATCCTTCTCAAATCCCATGTCAAATCCAGCAATTTCTGAAGAGATCTCAAAGATATCCCTCTGTATATCTTGAATTGGATCCCTTAGCTCAGGGTATAGGGATACCACCACCCCCAGGACCGAGTTTAACTCGTCTAGGTTGCCCAACGCTTCCACAAGCTTGTCGTCTTTCCAGACTTGTCCTATGGATGGGATCCTTGTGAGACCTGAATCACCTGTGCCCGTGTACCACTTTCCCGACAATGTGCGAGGCCATGGATCATCAACTCTTGGGACTTAAAAAGACTAGTACTCCAAGTGAAACAAAACGAATAGTGGCGAGAAGACCTTGATGAGCCCTGTGAGGTAGGGGGTGTTAGGCTCCTCATTGCACTACGTGCTACCTTAGAACCAAGTGGTAACTATCTAGAGGCGCAATCGGTAACGATCCCCACTAGATCCTCGTAGGAGTAGTATGGATACTCCAGGATGGCTGCCGAGGCACAGTTCTCAACCTTGAGCCTATTCTGATACCACTCCCTGTAGAGTAATCTATCCGTAACTGGGGGAGGATTGCCAGACAGCTGTTGGACTAGTTTGTTATAGAGCGTTTCAAGCTCGGAGGCTCTTTCCTTAGCCTCGGTCAAGGCCTGCTCGTAGGATTGATCCATCCAGTCAATCAAGGTAGCAGAGGCCAGGGCTATGAAGGGAGCGAAGCCTATCTCCGACAAGGCCTTCTTGAACCGTTCCGCGCCATCGAGGAGGGCCTGGAGCTCCGGCTCAAGGCTGAGCTCCTTAGCCCAGGTCCTGACACCGGTGGAGGTGAGCGGGGGAGGCCTCACAGCCCTCACGGCAACAACTTCGAGACCTTGAAGGGAAAGAGTCTCGTATCCCGAGACCAGTCCTGCTACCCCGAAGCCGGAGCAGGTGTTCCCGCAGGCTATTGAGGTGAGAATAGGGGCGCCCAGGTCGGCGTCGCCTATCCTAGTAAAGGACTTGCCAAAGTTGCATAAATTCTCGGGCATAATCTCGGCACAGATTGAGGCTAACTCCTGGCTAATCCCGTTCAGGGTAAAGAATGGGAAGTAAATGTTACCCAAGATGGTAAGACCACCTATCTGTATGGGCTTGGCGGGGGTAGCCCCTATCCCCTCATAGACGAAGGGGTATCCATCAGAGGACAAACGCATTTCATCTTCACCAGATCTAGACAGGTAATAATTTCCCTTTTTGTCCCGGTACGTTAGAAATGTACTAGATCTAGCTCTCAGCTCTGGCGCATTGCTCAACAATCCCATGAAAACTACCTGGTAACTTGAAAGTACGTTCCAAATCCGCCCAGGGATTCCATTACAGTCCTCGAACTGAGCTGGGTTGTACCAGACTGGTGGCACTTCAGGTCTCTGCATGGGAAATATCCCGATCCCCACCTCGGCAAATCTCTCAAGGATAGCTAGCCCGATCTTCCCGTAGGAGGTTGCCTTACTCCCTCCTTGGTACGCTATTATGGTTCCGTTGGTCCAGTGGGGAGATACCCCACCCACATAGTACCACTCCCCTGTGTCCTCGGTCCTGAGGAGGAGACCCTGTCTGAATATCTTGTCCGGGTCGTTGTCAACCTCCTCGCTCACCCTGTGAGAGCTCGCGATCGCAAGGTAAACCTCGTATCTCCGCGCGCTTTGCTTCTCGTACAAAGAGAAGTAACCCCTTAACCCCTGCTGGAGGCACTGCTCCTGCTTCGTGTTCAGGCTTACCTCGAGACCAATGATTGGCCCCAGCGCTCGGCTCACACCTGAAATTGCTCCAGCTTCTTGATCCATATTCATTTCCACATCGGGAATTTATTTATTCGTTATCGTCGCATCGAGGGTATTACCTGTTTTTGAAACATTAAATAGCTGGTCTGGCCAGAGCCTTACCCTGACATACCGTAATAACTACGTCTAGCCCCATGGCGTAACCTATGGTCCTCACATTTTCGTCCATTTCTCTGCGGAAATCTACTAGATGTCCTTGGCTATAGCCTTACTAATTATGGATGCGGCGATACCACAACTGAGTTAAACCAGTCACATATCTTCTCAGAAAGAACCCTGGTCCTCTTAAAGGGTAAAAATAAAACTAGATAACCGGAATTGATGGTGGTGGGCCGGTAGCTCAGCCTGGAAGAGTGCCTGGTTCGCACCCAGGAGGTCCCGGGTTCAAATCCCGGCCGGTCCATCCTCGCTACTGCGTCATTAAGGCCTTTTCCTTGCTTCTTTCCCAGAACCTGACCCCAGCCAGGAAGGAGTTCCTGTTATTTTCATCCCTCAAGACCGAGAGGAAATCATCCCTCTCCAGGTACTGAGAGAACCTCGCTTGATAAACTACTCCAAGAAGAGCAGTGTTACACTTACCTGCTTTCCCTACGAGTTCATTGCAATCCAAGACATGTACTTTCCAGTCCCTTAACCTCTCGATTATCATTCTAACGTCATATTCCTGGACCTTAGGGAGGGAAGGCGGTTTCACTGACGCATTTAGGAAAATCTCTCCTTCCCTTGAAAGATACTCTACATTCCTGAGCGCCTCCGTTGCCTCTAATGCTATCATTATATCTGCCCCTCCGCGAGGTATGAGCGGAGCCTCCACGTTTCCGATCCTAACGTGAACGTTAACTGCACCTCCTCTCTGGGAAAGACCGTGAGTCTCAGCTTCGAAGACTCTGTAACCCTTACTCGCAAAGGCCTCAGCTATGATTTTACCCAACGTAACAACTCCCTGACCCCCTATTCCAGCTATTAATACGCTTAGCTTGTCCATGCCTCATCCCACCCCATAGGTTTCTCCCCCTCAAGTTTGATAGCGTTAAAGGGGCACACGGGAACGCATGCGCCACACCCAATACAATCCTGAGGATTAATTACCGCCTTCTTGTCACTCCTTTTCAGGATTGCAGGACACGTAAAGTAATCATAGCAGATCGTACAGCCTGTACATTTATCGTAATTCACCACGGCTACCTGTGCGGGTTTTACCCTATCTATGACCTCGAGGGCACAGGCCCTTTTCGCCACCACGACAGCTGGTGCCTGATTCCTCTTTACCCATTCAGATGCCCTAGCTACAACCTTGGCAAAATCAGGACTAAAGGGATCCCCAACTTCCACATACTCAACGCCTAGGCCCTTAGCTACGTTCGCTATATCAATACTGGTTGATGGGCTACCCTGTTGGCCTGTCATGGCGGTGGAGCGATTATCTAACACGATCACGAGAACTGGGAACTTGTTATAGACGGCATTTGCGAGGCCTGGAAGTCCTGTATGGAAGAACGTTGAATCTCCTATGATTGCCACGGGGATCGTGTGCGTCGACCTATAAACTCCATTAGCTATTCCTAAACTACTTCCCATGGATATCAAGCTATCTTGCTCGTTGAAAGGCGGGAGTACTCCCAATGAGTAGCAACCTATATCCCCAGAATAGAAGGTGCTTGAGATCCCGCCCAGGGATAGCCCCTTCTTGAGGAAGAAGAAGCTTGACCTATGCGGGCAA
The DNA here is from genome assembly GCF_000016605.1 of Metallosphaera sedula DSM 5348. Lineage (NCBI taxonomy): Archaea > Thermoproteati > Thermoproteota > Thermoprotei > Sulfolobales > Sulfolobaceae > Metallosphaera > Metallosphaera sedula. The sequence goes on from NC_009440.1 coordinate 1,544,306, forward strand.
CCTGGACACATGGCGGGAGGTCTCTTGGGTACATCTACGGGGGCCTTTAGGATCTGGTCCAGTTGAGGTTCCTCCTCAATACCAAGGAATTTAGCTATGGCTCTTGATACCCTTTCGAGGGACATTTCTCCCGCGTATCCCGTAAGTTTCTTTCCATCCACCTTAACGTGAAGTCCTTGGTCAAGTATCATGGATTTCAACTGATTCTCCACCACAGGATCCAGCTCCTCAATCACAAGGACTTTCTCGACGTCAGTAAGGTAATCTAGAATCTTCTCAGGCAATGGTACAGAGCAGGATACACCTATTACCTTAACTTGCTCAGCCTTAAGTTCCCTCAAGGCCTCTAAGGCGTAAGAATATGAAATTCCTACCCCAACAACAGCCACCTTACCTTCCCCGCGAGACTCCACCAGATGGGCGGTAAGCGACTTGATCTTCTCCCATCTGTTAAGTTGTTCCTCCCTATCCCTTCTGGAGACCTCAGGTACAAGGGAGTATCTTCCAGGGTTTTTCTGGAATTTCCCATAGACCGGTTCCCTCCTGGGAATTACATTAACCTGTGACCTAACATGGCTAATCCTGGTATTTGTGGAAATAATGACAGGATGACCAACCTCCGAGCTCAGGTTAAATGCCTCAACTGTGAGGTCATGAGCAGATTGGGGATTGAAGGGCTCAAGGACTGGAATCATACCCATAAGCCCATAATACCTGGTGTCCTGTTCGCTCTGCGAAGACCACATGCCTGGATCTCCTGCAGAGACCACCACAAGTGCCCCTGATACTCCCGTGTAGGATGACGACATAAGCGAATCTGAGGCAACGTTCATTCCCACGTGTTTCATGGTGACCAGGGCCCGGGCACCCATAATTGCAGCCCCGAATCCTGTCTCAAAGGCCACCTTCTCATTGGAACTCCATTCTGTGTAAACGTCCTTGAACTTCATAAGGGTCTCAATTATCTCGGTCGACGGAGTTCCGGGGTAACCTGCCGCAACCGCAACGCCGGACGCTAGAGCACCGTAAGCTATGGCCTCATTGCCTAACATTAGACTTGGCTTAACAACTAACATAACTATCGTGATAAACTTTACATGTAAACTTATAAAGATAAATACTATTAATTGTGTTAAGTGTAATAGGTTTTAATATTTACATGTTATCAACATGATAGATAAAGCCACTAGATGACAGATCGGAGACGGATGGGCCCGCCGGGATTTGAACCCGGGATCACGACGACCCGAACGTCGCATCCTAATCCAAGCTAGACTACGGGCCCTCGTCTCAAGTGAAGTTATAATATGCGCGTTATAAAAGTTTTCAATGGCCACTGAATACGTTATAGAGAGCATTGCCAAGAGAATAGCCGGGGACATAGTGTGGAGCGAGAACCCAGGTCTCGCAATGAGGAAGTGGAGGGAGACCTTTGGGATTTCCCAGTCAGAGCTGGCTCGAATACTTGGGATGTCCCAATCGGTCATAGCTGATTATGAAAGGAATAGGAGGCAACCTGGAAGCTACGTAGTCAAGAAGTTCGTGGAAGGGTTGATAGAGGCCGACTCCAAAAGGGGTTACAAGGTGATAAATGAGCTAGGGAAACTCTTCTCCCTGAACTTTCCCTTCATACTAGATATGGCCGACTTCGTGTCTCCAATAACGCTCCAGGACGTCGTGATGGCCGTGGACGGGATACCCGTGATGGCAGATCTGAGCAACATACAGGTCTACGGCTATGTGATCACAGACAGTATTAGGGCTATCACGGCATTAAGCGGAATGGAGTTCTACCAGTTCCTTTCCATAGTGTTCAACAGAATCCTCGTATTCACAAAGGTGTCAAGCGGAAGGTCGCCCATGATAGCCCTTAAGATTGCCCCCATAAGACCTAAACTCGTAATCCTGCATAGGCCGGTTAAGATGGATCCCCTTTCCATATACATTGCCAACAAGGAGGGCATAAACGTAATAGTTTCCACCAAGAGAACTGAAGATGAACTTCTTAACGGGCTTAAGAGCCTTGCCCTTCGGTCAGAGATAAAATTGCCTTAGCTATATCCCCGTTGGCCTTGCTCAAGGCCTCCCTGACTTGCGCCTCTGGCTTCCCTGTCTGCTCCATAACGAACCTAACGTCATCCTCGTTAACTTCAACCTTGGGTTCGGCTTTGCTCTCTACCCTCGTAGTTCCTCCCACTATGGTAATTGCCTCCTGGCCCATCACGTTAGCCTTGGTCACCATGGGAGACTCGATCACTATCCTCTCATTGGGCGTCTCAATTATTACTCGTAAAGCGTCTATGTTCTGAGTTTTTATGCCCATTTTCTCAAGCTTCTTGAGATCCTTGGGACTGACTTTCATTAGACATTTTATGCTATTACTCAAACTTAATATTTGCGGTTAACCTTTACTAACAGATATGGACTATAGTATAAAGATACTTGGCGGAGGCAATGAAGTAGGCAGAGCTGGGATAGAAATATCCAATTCTAGCGAGAGCCTAATTCTTGACTACGGAGTAAATTTTAATCAAAAGGATGAACCAAACTTCCCCCTTCAGGAGTCACCTTCCAAGGTTAAGGGATTCGTGGTCTCACATGCCCACTTGGACCACGTTGGGGCCTTACCCATTTACCAGATATCCAGTAGTAAACCGGTTTACGGAACTGGGATCTCGAAGTACATTACTGAGTTGATGTTGAAGGATTTCATCAAACTGTCTGGACCAAAGGTCCCCTTTGAGTGGGTTGAAGTGAAGAAGACTATGGATAACTTTAGGACGTTCAATTACGGTGAGGAAGTGGAGATAGGAGGGTTCACCGTAACAACTTCAAGCGCGGGACACATACCCGGTAGCGCCATCACAGTTGTGAAAACGGAAAAGGGAGACATAGCCTATACTGGAGACATAAACGTGACCATGGCAAAACTTGTGAAACCAGCTGAACTGGAAGTAATGAGAAAGTCTAGGGTTATCATCACCGAGGCCACGTACGGCAAGTTTAACCATCCCACCAGGAAAAGCGTTGAGGAGGAGTTTTACGCCTCCGTAATGGAAGTACTTGAGGGCGGAGGGACGGTCCTTGTCCCAGCGTTCAGCCTTTCCAGAAGCCAGGAAATACTTTCAATTCTTGCTGAGAAGAACATACCCTACCCCGTGTATTATGACGGGCTTGCTAGAACAATAATGGAGATCATGATTGATAACAGTCAATACATAAATAACAAGGAGGCCTTGAGGAAGGCCTATGATGAGTTCCAATACGTGAAGGGGTGGGAGGATAGGAGAAAGGCATGGAGATCAAATGGAGTTATAGTTGCTAGCGCAGGAATGCTAAAGGGCGGACCAGCTGTATACTATTTCAAGAAGATAGCTGACAGTCAAAAGAACGCGGTGTTCCTCGTGAGCTATCAGGCTGAGAATACTCCCGGAAGGAAGCTATTGGAGCTAGGTAAATTTGATGACTCCTCACCCTTGTTAAAGGCAAGGCTACAGATGTTCGACTTCTCCAGTCATGCAGGGAAAAATCAGCTACTGGACATAGTTAAGACCTCAGAAGCCCTTGAGAAGATAGTTGTAGTACATGCGTCTCCAGATAGTGCCCAGGCTTTCTCGGACTACGTGAAAGAGAAGTTGGGGGTAGAAGTTTTAGTACCAGAAAATGGACAAGAAATCCGACTATGATACTATTGTTCATACATGCGTCCGATTTCTCCTTTGAGGTAAAGCAGAAGGCATTGGAAACGGCTGAGGATCCTAATCCTGGGTCCTTTTCTTCTCAAAATACGTTAGTTACATTCATCTCTGTGGAGAAGGGAGATGACGAGGAGATATTGGAGAGAGCCCTGGAGAACATTCGCGACGTAATGAGTAAAACCAAGCCAGATACGCTTGTGTTATATCCCTATGCCCATCTATCCTCGAACCTGGCTGAGCCAAAAACGGCGATCCAGGCACTTAATTCGCTTTACGAAAGGCTTAAGGCGGAGAAAGAGAAGGTGGTTAAGGCACCCTTCGGATGGTATAAGGCCTTCACAGTGAGCTGTTATGGTCATCCACTAAGCGAGCTCTCGAGGAGGATAACTAAGGCCGTAGAATACCAGAAGAGCAAGGAAATGGAGATCTGTACCAAGTTTGGGTTCCCAGGATCTCCTGAGTCAACTTTCATGAAGATGGCAGTTCTGGAGAGGTTAAAGAGAGATTTGGGTGCTAAGGGGGTTGTATACGGTGAAACTAGAGTCAAGGGCTTCCTGAGTGTTAGATTCTCTAGACCAGAGGGCAGGGCACTCCCCTGCGTCAACGAGGACCCCAGGATTGAGGTAGTTTACGAGAGTGATAGGGACCCTGACTTTCCCAGGGAATTTCAGGACTCGGTTAACAGGTTTCAGATCTGGAGCCGGAACGGGAACCTTGTTAGGGTAGACGTAGGGCTTCTGCTATACTACATACTCTTGAAGTCTAGGGAGAAGCAGACACCCACTTTACCCCTTTGGCTATCGCCAATCCACGTGAGGATACTAAAGGTCAGAAAGGAGGATAACGTTGAGGACTTTGCGAAATCCTTGAAGGAAAGGGGTATCAGGGTTCAAGTTGACGACCTTGAAGAGGGTTTGGGAAATAAGATACGTAGGGCAGGAATGGACTGGATCCCCTTTGTGGCCATAGCGGGAGAGAGGGAGCTCAAGACAGGGAACCTGACCGTAAGGGTGAGAGAGACCTCAGAGCAAAAACCCATGACTGTGGACGAGATAGAGAGAGTTGTTAAGTCGGCAGATGACCTTCTTCTGCCATCTAACCTGCCCCTGAGCCTGAAGGAGAGGTTAAATAATGAGGAGAGTTGAGGCCATAGTACCCCTTAAGCTTACCCTATTCGGGGAACATGCAGTAGTTTATGGGGAACCTGCAATAGCCATGGCAATTTCGGAGACTATGAAAGTTACCGTCACAGAAAGCGATAGAACCGTTATCTCCTCTTCTTCCCTTAACATTGGGAACATAAAGGTGGATTTGAGGGACATGAGGGTGGAGAGCGAACAGACTGGTAAGGCACTATCGTTTGCCCTAGAGGCCCTGAACTATTTTGACGAGAAAAAACCAGCTCTAATCTCCATAGAATCCTCCGTCGATCCCTCGGTTGGATTGGGAACTAGCGCGGCGGTTATTGTGGGAGTAGTATCTGCATACTCGAAGTTTCTAGGTTACGACATGACCAACTTGGAGATTGCCAAGGTATCTAGACATATCGAGAAAAAGGTTCAAGGCCTAGGTAGCAGGATGGATACCTTCACTACCTCACTGGGAGGGGTTCTGTACTTTCCTAGGAATTCGGAAGACGTGGAAAGGGTAAACTCGTCTTTGAACATCTCCGGAGGATACATAAGACGAATCTCCTCTACTGCGGAGATCTTGAGAAGGGTTAAGGCAGTGAAGGATAAGAGTAGGGAATTCGACGATATACTTCACCTCATAGGGAAATTGGTAGACGAAGCCAGGTGGGGAATAGAGAGGGAGGACATGGAAACTGTGGGACAGTTAATGTACATCAATCACGGTCTTTTGATGTCCCTTGGAGTTACCTCGCCTGCAATAGACGAACTGGTTTCCACGGCCAGAAACATGGGCCTTCCGGGTTGCAAGATGAGTGGTGGTGGGGGTGGAGGATCAGTTGTCTGTCTCAAGTCGCAGAAGGCTGAACTCCTTTTAGAGTCAAGGGGCTTCAGACTTGTCAATACTGAACCAAATCAAACGGGTGTGGTGATAAAGGAAATAAATGACTGAACGTTAACCATGTATCATGTGCGGAATTATTGGAGTAGCATCTATCGGAGCCAAGGATGCTGCCTTAGCCAATATAACTTTGGACGCATTAAAGAGCTTAGAGTATAGGGGATACGACAGTGTAGGAATGGCCTCGATGGATAGCTCTCACCTAGAGGTGAGAAAGGCTGCAGGTAACGTGGAGAAGTTCGAGAGGTTAAAGAATCCTTTGAACATGAAGGGAAACATTTTCCTGGGCCACACCAGGTGGGCTACTCACGGTGAGCCAAATGATATTAATGCTCATCCCCATCTAGACTGCACAGGGGAAATAGCGGTTATACATAACGGAACTGTGCTCAACTTTCTAGAACTTAAACAAGACTTGATTGCCAAGGGGCATAGGTTCGTAAGTGATACAGATACCGAGGTGATTGCCCATCTCATTGAGCATTACAGGAAGCTTGGAATGGACAACTTCACTGCGTTTAAACAGGCCATATTCAGCATACAGGGAGACCACGCAGTTCTAGCCATAATAAAGGGAGATAATAGGATATTTTTCTCGAAGAAGAACAACCCTCTGGTAATAGGATTAGGAGACGACATGAACCTTATATCCAGCGATGTTTGGAGCCTGGTTAAGGTTACTAACAGGACCATAACCATAGGTGACGACGAACTTGGATACATAACCGCTACCTCGGTTTACGCAGAAAAGATTACTGGGGAAAAGGTCAACCTGACCTCTAGGCTCATTATTCAGCAAATAGACAGTTCCGCAACTTCCCTTCAGGGATACGAATCCTTCATGATGAAAGAAATCAGGGAAAGCTGGGGAGCGGTTAGGGATACCATAGTTGGACTCATGAATGACATGGAGAAGCTTGGTAAGGCAGTGAAGGCTATGGACAAGGCACGCAGGATACTTGTGGTGGCAGCTGGGACAAGTTATCATGCAGGGTTAATTTTCGCCTCTAGGTTGATGAGGACTGGGAAGACCGTTATCCCAGTTATAGCCTCTGAGTATGAAAACGTTAAGGCTGGCGGGGAAGACGTTGTTTTAGTCATTAGTCAGAGCGGGGAAACCATGGACTCACTTCTAGCGATGAAAAGCTTCAAGAACAGTGGGTCTTTCGTTGTATCCCTAACCAACACCCTTGGAAATAGTATCTCATACTACAGTGATATCGCCCTCCATACCAGGGCAGGACCTGAGATAGGTGTTGCTGCAACTAAGACCTTTACCTCTCAGGTTGGGGCTTTACTCCTTATTTCCTCCTTAATGATTGGAGAAAACCTGGATTACCTTAAGGAAGCTGAGAGTACAGTATCAAGTAGCTTCTCTAAGTCCATTGGTTATGCAGAAAAAATAGGGGTGGATGTTTCAAAGAAACAAAGCTTATACTACCTTGGAAAGGGACTTGGAGTGCCCATGGCCATGGAGGGAGCGCTGAAAATTAAGGAGATAGCGTACATTCACGCAGAGGCTTATCCTGCAGGAGAGAGCAAACATGGACCCATTGCGTTGGTAGAGAAGGACTTTCCCGTGATCTTTGTGAATACTGGCGAGCACGTAGATGAACTAAGAAACAATTTGAAAGAGATGCAGAGCAGAAAGGCCAGGGTATACGTGGTCAGTGCAGGCTCTGAGCTAAGAAGCGACCAGGAGGTTACTGAGATCATGATCGACATTAACGACGCTAGACTGGCACCTCTGGCTTTGGCACCTCCATTGCAACTAATTGCGTATTATGCAGCGAAGGAAAGGGGTCTGAATCCCGATAGACCCAGAAACTTGGCTAAGACGGTGACTGTTAGATGAAAGCACTGATACTCGCCGCAGGAAAAGGAGAAGGACTAAGCCCCTACAGTGATAAGGTGCAGAAGGAGACAATCCGAATTGTGGGTAAACCTGTAATACAATACGTAATAGAAGGACTTGCTTCAGTTGGAGTTACAGAATTCGTAATCGTCGTGAACGAAAAGGAGGAGCAGGTATTGCAGGCAGTGAAGGACTTGAACGTGAGGATTGAGACAGTTAGGCAGAGGTCCCCTGGAATCTCTGGGGCTGTACAGGATGGGATGGAGTACATGGATGACATGTTTGTTCTGGCCTTTGGAGATATAGTAACGCCCAAGGACTTTTACAGGGAACTGATTACCACGTACCACAGATCTGGTTCCCCTGTATTTTCCACAGTTCCCGTATCAACGGGTCTAGACACCTACGGGCTCGTGAAGGTTGATCAGGGACTGCGGGTTGTGCGCGAGGGATCCACGCTTGCATTGGCAGGAGCCTACGTAATTCCCAAGAAACCGTTCAATGACTTTCTCCAGTACCTAGATGAAGTGGCCAGGGACGCTGACTATTTTGTATGGACAGGATCGTGGGTAGACATAGGATATCCGGAAGACTTAATTCAAGCAGTTGAGGAGCTACTGAAATCCGAGTCGTCAAGGATATCTAACAAGGCTAGCATAGCTAGCACTGCAGTGATAGGAAAGAGTGTAATAGTGGAGGATGGGGCCACGATCGAGGATTTTGCGATAATAAAGGGTCCAGCATACATTGGAAGAAATGCGTATGTGGGTTCGTTCTCCCTTGTTAGGGATTTCTCGTCGATTGAGGAGAGCGCAATCATTGGAGCCTACTCTGAAATAGCCCATTCATTGTTGGGCCCCTACTCTGTCGTAGGATCTAAGTCGTACATTACTCACAGTATCATAGGAGACAGAACTAGGGTGGGAGCATCTGTCATAACAGCTAGCTATCCCGCAACTGTGAAAAGGCAGGTCTCTGGAAAGTTTGGCGCTTTAATCTCTCCAGATGAGAGTATACCGCACGGGGTAGTGATTGGGCCCTCCTACAGGAAATAGACCAGCTACGGCTCTAGGAGTCTTAATAACCAGCACATCTTTCTGCATCTTTTTAATTTGGCCATCTATCATAGAGTTATGCCGAAACTGACAATTCTTCTCGCGGACAACAGTATGGACAAGTTATATCATGGGCTTGTGCTGGCACTTGACGCTAGATCCATAGACTGGACTGTGAAGTTCTTTGTGACATCGCAGGCTGTCTCGATCTTTACAAAGAAGTTCAAGGGTAAGTCTAAACTGAGGCTTGGTTTTCTGGCTAGGCTTTTCGTGGAATCGGAAATGAAGAGAATGAAGCTTCCAGATACTTCTGTGCTCATAGAGGAGGCCATAAAGGAGGGTGTGGAGTTTTACGTGGATGAAGTAGGGCTAAAGATAGCTCATTTAGGGAAGGAGGATCTGCTGGATAACGTGAAACTCTCTGGAGGAATTACGTATCTGAAGGAGGCTCAAGACTCTGACGTGGTGGTCACATTATGAAAGAAATTGAGACAAACGAAGTCTGCCCTGTGGTGATCCTTAAGGTGATGAGGGAATGGAGAAGCGTTAAGGGGGAGGAAGAGCTAGTGATTAGAACTCCTTGGGAAGCAGTTACACAAGAACTCGAGAAGTGGTGTAATGAGACCGGGAATCAGTTCCTAGGTTACACCAAGGAGAAGGGAAAGTTCGTAATTAGGTTGAAATTAAAAAGATAGATTATTATATCACCCAGATCTCCTTTTCTAAGGGTAGATGCGTATTGTGTCCTCAGAAAAGGTATATTATAACCCAATCCAACTACTAGAGGAGAATTGGCCTACTCCTCTTCTTAAGTTATCCATTGGCCAAGACGTGTGGGCCAAACTTGAGTTCTTCAATCCCTTCAGCAGAAGTATAAAAGATAGGACAGCCCTTTTCCTATTTAGAGAGGCACTTAAGGCAGATGCGACTCAGATAACGGAAGCAACTTCGGGAAATGTGGGGGTAGCCCTGTCTTCACTTTCAGCCATATACGGCAAGAAATTCGTTGCCTTCATCCCCACGCAGGCCCCGAGGGCATTCAAGATTGCAATGAAAGTGTTGGGAACTGAGGTAATAGAGGCCGGAAAATCTACGAATGATCTAATCCCGCTCGTAAAGAGCTTCGCTAAAACCTCGGGAAGCTACCATCTAAACCAGTTTAACAACCCCCTCAACATCAAGGCTCACATGGAGACTACCGCTAAGGAACTTGATGAACAACTGAAGTCCGTGAACAAGTTCCCGGAGAGGATAATCGCAACCATGGGAACTGGGGGCCATATTGCAGGGATATCCAAATATTTCAAGGAAAAATACGGTGATGAGGTAGAGATTATAGGGGTCCAACCCGCAGAGAATGACAGAATACCTGGAATAAAGAGGCAAAACGGTGATACACTGGTCTCCTCAGCCAAGGTAGATAGGGTGATTGACGTCACCTCAAAGGAAGCAATAGAAGGTGTTATTAAGGTAGCAAGGAGCTCAGGAATACTTATAGGACTTAGCTCGGGTGCAACAGTCGCAGCTTATAACAGGTTTAACGATGAAAAGACCACTATCCTCATTTTCCCAGATGACGGCTTCAAATACCTTGATGAGCTTGAAAGATTTCTTCAGTCCTAAACACTTAGAAATTTAGTCCTGTTATCAATTTACACTTATTTTCCATATCCATAACAGGAAGATCTTTAAGCGGATAAAACTAGTTGACAACCCCTCCTCGAGTTCAAGGAAAACACTATGAGTTAAAAGATCGTGAATCCTATACACTGACATGAAAATAGAGGATGCCATCAGAGTGCTTTACGCTCAAACCAAGGTATTAGAGACACAGGGTCAAAAGTACGTGGTTAAGTGCTATGACTCTAGCGTAGCCTTGAAATGGTACTTCATTTCTTCCATGTTCAGACCTTTTCCCTATGTGGCTAACCCCCTAACTAGGATGAGCAGGGAGATGGAGTTCATGACCTATCCCTGGAAGAACCTAAAGGTGCCCAAAATAATAGACTTTGACATTAAGGAGAAGTGCGTGATCAGGGAGTTCATCGAGGGAAAGATCCCTGAGGAGGAGAATGATTTCATTAATCTAGGAGTAGTATTGAGAGAAATACATGATAACGGCTTTGTCATGGGCGACACAAAATTTGAAAATTTTCTGATAAACGATTCAATTTATGTAATAGATGCGGAAGAGGCCATAATGAGCGACGAACCTGAATTAAGGGCATGGGATATTCTAGTATATTTCCTTTTTGTTGCATATAAATATATACAAGATCTTAAAGGTTTCGAAAATATCGTGCATGGATTTTTAGATTTATATAAACCGAGCAGAGAGGTAGCCCTTAATGCGATGAGCTTGAGAAATGTTCAACTCTTATCCCTATTCCCACCCATACACCTAGGCATACTTAGAAAAATCATTTCCGAATTTTAATCAGAACCGTGTTATCTGCTCTCTCCAAAGCTATCTCCGAGTCTGTTAGCTTAGTACCGCAGGCGGGACATCTGTAGAAATATCTGATAACTTTCCTGTTATTTGTTGTCTCCGCCTCAGATATGAATTCCATCCTTACACCACATCTGGGACAAATTACCTCGTTCATATTCGAGTTTATAAGATCCCACACAGGTATAAAACTTAATGATTGACAGGTATGGAAGGCCTTTAGAGGACTTGAGGGTTACCCTAACTCACGTATGCAACTTCTCCTGCTTCTTCTGTCATATGGAAGGTGAGGATACGGAGTCCATGCAGGGATTGTCCCCTCACCAGATAGGTCTAGTCTCTAGGGTGGCTGTTGAGTTTGGCGTGAAAAGCGTGAAATTAACGGGTGGGGAGCCTACCCTAAGAAGGGACTTACCTGAGATCATTAGGGAAATTAGGACCTCAGGAGTTAGGGATATCTCCATGACCACTAACGGATTCCTCCTCGCAAACATAGCTGGCAAGCTGAAAGATGCAGGACTAGATAGGATAAACATTAGCTTACATGCCCTAACGAGAGAGAAGTTCAAGGACGTTACAGGGGTGGACGGAATGGACAGGGTCATAGCTGGGATAAGAGAGGCAAAGAACCAGGGTTTTAAGCCCATAAAACTGAATTTCGTGTTAACCAAGAGAAATAGCGAGGAGGCTAAAAGGGTAATAGAGTTTAGTGAGGAGATCGGAATAGACGAGTTACATCTCATAGAGCTTCACCCTGTGGGTCTTGGCAGATCAACCTTCTCCTTTCACCAGGGAATGGAAGAATTGGAGAAGGAAATCGCCAAGATTGCTGTGAAGTCAGAGATAAGAGAGAAACATTTCAGACCAAGGTATACCTTGCCCTCAGGACTCGTGGTGGAGATAGTTAAACCTTACGCAAACCCGATCTTCTGTGCAGGGTGTAATAGGGTAAGGTTGACTGTAGACGGCAAGTTGAAGACATGTCTCTACAGGGATGATAAGGTAATAGACGTGATGTACGCCTTGTCCAACAAGGACTTAACCCTTGAGGAAAGATTGGAGCTCATAAGACATGGATTTGAGGCAGCTATTTCTATTAGGGAGCCCAACTTTAAGTACATGATGAAAATTGAGGCTCAACAAGCTTGAGAAAATAAAGGAAAAGTCTAACGCGAAAAACCTGCTAATTGTCGGGGAGCCTAACCTGTTCTATTTCACGGGATATAGGGGAGTTGGTGGCTTACTGGACTGTGATGGTACAAGGACCCTACTGGTGCCATTACTGGAAAGGAATAGGGCCTTGGGAATCAAGGACTTGGATGTGAAGGTATATTACCCGGTAAAGCTCGAGGAGAACGTAATAGAGGGAACGCTAGTTTCAGCAGTAGAAAAACTCTGTCCTTCCACGACAGATAAAAAGCTCTTGATAGATTTGGGTTACGCCTCTGTGGATCTATTCCTTCAGTTGAGTTCTAAGTATGAAGCGAAGAACATCACAGAAGATATACTCCAGACGAGGGCAATAAAGGAGGAAAAGGAAATTGAGGCTATCAGGCATGCTCAGAGGGCAACCGCCATGGCCATGAAGATGGCAAGCGAGTCTCTAGTAGAGGGAATATCCGAAATTGAACTTGCAGGCATAATTGACGAGACCATGAGAAAGGGTGGTGCTGAGGACTATGCTTTTCCCTCTATAGTCGCCTTTGGTGAAAATTCGGCTGAACCTCACCATATTCCATGCGAAAGAAGGCTGAGAAAGGGTGATACAGTAGTGGTAGATATAGGGGCTAAATACAATGGATATTCCTTTGACAGCACAAGGACATTCCTGTACGGAATCACAGAGAAAAGCAAGAGGATATATGACGTGGTTCTTGAGGCACAACTAGAGGCAATCGACGCAGTCCAGGAAGGAATAGAGGCGTCTCAAATCGATAGGATAGCCAGATCCAGGATTGAGAAGGAGGGTTTCGGAAAACTATTCGTTCACTCCACGGGACATGGGGTGGGAATCGAGGTCCATGAAAGCCCAGCAATTTCCATGAAGTCTAAAGACATCCTAAGGGAAGGTATGGTAATAACGGTAGAACCAGGTATATACTTCCAAGGTGAACTGGGCGTTAGAATAGAAGATACAATCCTTGTCAGAAAGGGTAAACCGGAGGTCCTTGAGACCCTTTATAAGACCTTGTAAGTCTATTTAATATAAGAATTTTTAGTAGATGTATCTTATGATACCTGTTTGGCCATGGAAACTTCATTAAGCAAAGAAAAACTAGAGGAAGAAATAGCTAAGAGAGTTAGAGAAATTCTAGAGCTTCTGGGAGAAAATCCTGATAGAGAAGGATTGGTTGAGACACCAAACAGAGTAGCCAGAGCATTTCTAGAGATGACTTCCGCTCTGAGGACTCATCAGCCGGAAATAAAGGTGTTCAAGCTAGGAGAGGATGGAGTGACATATGAGGAGGACCAGATAGTATTAGCCTCAGATATTCAGTTCTCCTCCCTATGCGAACACCATCTTTTACCCTTTGTTGGAAAAATACATGTTGCCTACGTAGTCGGTGAGGAGGGTAAGGTTGCTGGATTTAGTAAGATAATAAGGATTGTGAACTATTACGCCTCTAAACCCCAAATCCAGGAGAGACTAGTTAGTGAAATTGCAGATGCCTTAATGCAGAGCGACCTACATCCAAAGGGTGTAATAGTGATAGGAGATGCGGTTCATATGTGCTCTTACGTTAGAGGAGTCAAGGATAAGGAAGCTAAGTTGCTGTCAATAGCTAGCAGAGGAGTATTCAAGACGAATAGAGCTCTAAGAAACCATGTATTTAGAATGCTAGAGGTGTCAAACAGAAGAGGATTTAGGTTGGGCTAGCCTAAATAAAAGAAAATAGAATAAATAAAACCATATAAAGAAATAAAAGAAATTACACATCCAGGTAATAGTATATTTCCATTGGATGTGGGTACATCTGAAGAGTTCTGCTTTCCTCCCTCTTCAAGTCTATGAAGGTCTCCAGTATAGATGAGTTGAAGATTGGTTTTAGGAACTCTGTATCAGATTCTAGCTCATCCAATGCTTCATCTAGCGAGCGTGGTAACTCTTTGATCCCCAGCTCCTTTCTCTTTTCAGGAGTTAGATGATAAATGTTAGTATCTACAGGGTTACCGGGATCGATCTTCTTCTTCACTCCGTCCAATGCTGCAGCAGCTATGGCAGCGAAGGCTAAGTAAGGATTGGTTGAGGGATCGGGAGCCCTGTACTCTATCCTCTTGGCTTTCTCCATCCCCTTATAGTACGATGGAACCCTTATCACGGCGCTCCTATTACCCTTACTCCATGCAACGTAGACAGGAGCCTCAAATCCAGGAATTAGCCTTCTATAACTGTTAACAGTGGGAGAGACTATGGCCGATAACGATCTTGCATGAGATAAAATTCCGCCTATTACATATCTCCCGAACTGGCTAAGCTCCGCATATTCGTCATTGGGGTCATACATTAAGTTCTTACCATTCTTGGTCCACAGGCTAAAGTGAGTGTGCATTCCTGTTCCATTATCGCCAAACATGGGCTTTGGCATAAACGTCGCAACGAGACCGTATTTAGCGGCTACGTTTCTGATAACATACTTCAAGGTTTGCAGCTTATCGGCAGCATCAACCATTGTCGAGAATCTGAAATCTATCTCTCCTTGACCTGCAGTAGCTACTTCATGATGTGCTGCCTCAATTGTAAAGCCAAAGTACTTAGTAAGGGTCTGGATGATATCTAACCTTACATCCATGAGCTGATCCACTGGCGGAGCTGGATAGTAACCTTCCTTGTATCTGATGATGTAGCCTCCACCACCGTTCCATGGAGCCTCTCTAGCGGTTATCTTGTAACCTGTACCCTGTTGAGGGGTCTTAACGTCCACATCAACACGGTCAAAAAGGAAGAACTCTAGCTCGGGCCCATAATAGGAAATGTAACCTTCACCTGATAAGACACTCTCCGCAGTCTCTGCAACGTATCTAGGATCCCTCTCAAATCTTCCCTTTCCACCTCCCCAGTACACTTTAGTTAAAACTCTCGCCACTGACGGGGACCATGGTAAAGCAACCAGACTCTCTAGAACGGGTGAAAGAACCATATCGCTTTCGTATATTGTGGTGAAACCCTTGATGCTACTTCCATCAAGCTTACCGAAACCGTTCTTTATCTCCTCGACCGTGAAATCAGAGGCGGGTATAGTAACATGCTGTAGCCTTCCGGGTAGGTCGGTAAACTGTAAGTCTATCCATTCTACCTTATTCTGTTTTACGTATTCTACGGCTTCTTCAGGTGTCTTAGGCATGTATTTGGCATAATTAGCTGGGTATAAAAGTCTGTTTGTATTTATAATAAAAAGAATTCAGGAACTTAAATTCTAAATTAAAAAGTACTCATGTTCTACCGTAATCTATAAAGCAAGAAACTAGAATCTTTTCAAGAGAGAACCATTGCTCATCACATAGTGATGGTCTGCATAATTAGAGTCCGAAATGTCCTGCGTGGTAAAGATCAAATCGAAACCGAAGGACTTTCTTATATCGATGAGGTTCTTAAGAAAAATCTCTTTGTCGCTAATATTTGCCATTGCCTCGTCCAGCAAGAGCAAATGTGGCCTTCTTAATATAGCCGTCACTATTGAGACCCTCTCCCTTTGACCTAGACTTAGCTGTCTGACCTTGCCAGTGAAGTTAATGGAAAACTGGCTCTTAATTTTCTCAAGTTCAGCGTCTGTTACTGGAGAAGTGCTGAGTTTAAGGCCAAAACGTAAATGATCGTCAACTTTCATGGAGGGGATGAAGGAGTCTTGAGTAACTAAGACTATCCCTCTCTTTTCAGGAGGAAGCTGGGTTACGTCTTTTCCATACAACTTCACATAACCCTTATCAGGTTTGATGAAACCAGCAATAATGTTCAATAGGGTAGATTTACCAGATCCATTGGGACCAGTTACACAAATGGTGCCCTGATCATTTAATTGTGCATTTAAAGTAAAATTTCCAAGTCTCTTAGTCACCATAACATCTATCATTTTACACTTAATTAGTAAGAAAGAGGTAAAAATCTTTATTGAATAATCCTACAATGAGTAGAGACTAAATGTATTTCTTTAAAGCGTTCTCCAAGGTGTCTTCGTCCACCGCCCCCACAAGGGTTTCCTTAACTTGACCATCCACCAGAATGAGAGTGGTAGGTATGTTCATTATCCCGAACTTATCTGCAGTCTTTGGATTCTCATCGACGTTTAACCTTCCAAATAGTGCCTTGTCGCTGTACTTTGAGGCCACTCTCTTGAACACGGGCTCATAAAGATGACAGGGAGCACACCATTGTGCCCAGAAGTCTATAACTACAACCTTATTCTTGGAAAGTACCTCTTCCAGGCCGTCATCCGTTATGGCCACTATCTTTTCCTCGGTCCTCCTCTCTAGGGACAACGCCTTCTTATTCAATCTCTCTGAAATCTCCTTAGCTAACTGTTCAAGTTCACTCAAGTTTGTTCACTATGTAGATTCTCTTTAACTTCTTATAAAATGCTACCTTCGAGTTAACGTAATCTAGAAGCTCCTGTTCGCTCACCTTCTTCCTTAATGTGACCTTGGCGACCGGTTCCTGTCCTAGGTTGCCCGCATCTTCTCCAACAACTTCAGCTTTCTCCACCGCTGGATGAGTCAGAAGAATAGACTCAAGATCCCTGGGAAATATTGGATAGCCCTTGTATTTGAGCATCCTTTTCTTCACGCCCTTAAAGAAAAGCAGACCACGTTCGTCAATGGATACTAAATCTCCAGTTTTAAGCCAACCATTATACCAGACACGGTCGTTCTCCTTAGTGTCCTTGTATCCAAGCATGAGCCAAGGCGCCTTAGCCCACAACTCGCCAACCTCTCCAGGCATTGCATCCTTACCGTCCTCCATGACCACCTTGATATCTACGTGTTTGAGGGGCTTCCCGATGGTTATTATCCCTGTGATGTCCCTAGGTTGGAGCGTAAGAACCAATCCCTCGGTGAAACCGTATTGCTGAATAATGTCCTTGCCGAACTTTTCCTTGAATCCCTTGACTGTATTGGGAAAGAGAGGCGCAGCAGTGCTTATGCAAACTTCAAGGGATTGTAAACCATGCCCCCTCTCTATAAGGGAGTCATAAACCATGGGAACGGTTGCTAGGAAATTGACGTTATTCGTGTTGATCATTTCGCTAGCCTGTACGGGATCGAATTTCTTGACTGGTATAAGCTGTCCTCCAGCCTCAAGCGTTACACCTAGGACGCTATTTCCTAGGACGTGTGCTATGGGAACAGTGAGAATGGTTGAAATACGAGAAAGTCCAATTGACTCGTAAAGAACTCTATCATTGAACTCAACCCTGGATCCGCTATGAATAACCTCCATCGTTCTCCCGGCTATCCCCGCGTAGTAGTAGGATAGACCCGGGGTGTTATCGTTGTACTCCTCAGGTCTCTCCTTAACTTCGCCCTCAAAGGATGGTATTACTGCCTTGAAATCCTTGAGTACTTCCTTCTCCCTACTCAAGGTTTCCTGATCAACTAGAATCATGTCTGGAGAGCTGTCCTCTAGGATGAACCTAAGGTCCTCCGCTGAGGTCAAAGGATCTATTGCCACCACTTTAGTACCTGCCCAAAACCCGGCAATGTAGGAAAGTACCGATTCCGCTGAGTTGAACATAAAGTGTGCAACAACGCCACGTTCCGGTATCTTAGAGGCAAGCCTAGCTACCCTGTCCCTAGCCTGTTCATAGGTCATTACTCCTGGTATGAGGTAACTATTGGGTCTGACTTTACTCCACTTCTCAAGGAGCTTTGCGATACTCATTGGGATCTACTTTCATTCTCTCCGAATAGCTTTTTAATTCTAGCCTTTGGGTCACGCTTGTTCTAAACACAATCGTGGTACAACCTATCTTGTCAGTTCCTAGGCGAGCGTAACTTAATCCTAGATTGTGAACGCATCCTCACAGGAACGATAAAGGAAGGGTTTAAGATTTTTCTCTCTCCCTGATCTTCAAGGATGCTAACAATCAAGGGTCTTTCGAGAATTCACATCACTCTCTTCGACTTAGAGGGAAAGCATGGAAGAATTGATGGAGGTATGGGAGTCGCGCTGAAATATCCCAGGATAGTGGTGAACTCAGGTAACTGTAAGGAGGTAAAGGTAGGAAAGATTGAGACGTCGATTTGCGTCGAGGAAGATTACGAAGCGCATGTGGGGCTTGGACATACTACACAGTACTACCTTTCCGTGGCCAAACTGGCATCAGAACTCAATTTCGAGAGGAGAAACTCGCACGAACTGGCCAGGTTGGTTGGAAGAGGCGGAACTTCTGGTGTTGGAGTACATCTCTTTGATAGGGGAGGGTTCGTGGTGGATGGAGGGCATTCTACCAGGGTTAAAGACTCGCCCTTACCCTCAGACTACTCGAGTGCTCCTCCTCCCCCCTTATTACTCAGGGTGAACTTCCCTTGGTATATTTACGTCAATATTCCTTCTGGTAAAAGGATATTTGGACCAGAGGAGATCAAGGCTTTCAGGCAAAATGCCTCAGGGTTTGATGAGTTAGCTAGGGTTGTCCTCATGGAGTTCATCCCATCTGTGGTTGAGAGGGACCTATCGGGAGCTCTGGAAGGACTTTGGAAGATACAGGGTCTAGGTTTTAAAAAGGTAGAGGTAAGTCTTCAGACTGATACCGTCAGGGAGTACATGATAAGACTTTACAAGATGGGATTTCCCTCAGGCCTCTCGTCATTTGGGCCTGCCATTTTCACCTTCGTTTCCTCTAGGAGGGAAGGAGAGGAACTAGTATCCAGATTCGGAGGATGGGTAACCGAGCCCAATAATAGAGGTGCAGAGGTTGAATGGTCCTGAGCTGATATATGACGAATTCGTGATGGAAGAGTTGAGGAGGGTATACGGGAGTTCGCTCAACGAGTACCTAGAATATCTGGGAAGGCCAAATCCTAGACTCTACATCAGGCTCAATACGTTGAGGAAACAAGAATTGAAAGAAGAGCTCCATGAATTCAAACAGGATGAGGACTTTGAGGAAGCCTATTTCGTTGAGGTGAGGGGCCCAAACTTCCTTGAAATGCGCGATACCAAGGTAGTGGTTGACAAGAAGACGGCCGAAAGCGCAATGCTAGGTTCCAACGTGTACAAACCTGGAATTAAGAGGATCGAGGGGAATGGCTCTAGGGTTTCCGTTGTGTCGGAGACAGGGAATCATGTGGCCAATGGAATTCTAAGGAGAGATAACATGATAGTAGAGGTTACTGAGTCCCTTTACTCGTCGATAAAGGTTGCGGAACTTGATGTGGTAAAGAGGGGGTTGGCGATCTCTCAAGGTAAAGCCTCAATGTACGTTGCCAAGCTTCTGGATCCGAGGCCTGACGAAATAATAGTTGATATGAATGCGTATCCGGGAGGGAAACTCACCCATGTTTATCAGCTACAACCTAAGGCAAAAATCATGGGGTTTGACCATACAAGAAAAAAGATAGATAAATTAAGAAATATTCTGGATACCCTAAAGATGAAGATGGATGTGTATGTGGCTGACTCCAGGTATCTGTACGAGGATCTGGGTATCAGGAACGTGGACAAGGTTATGATCGATCCACCCTGTTCTGCTCTAGGTGTTAGACCGAAAATCTTTGATAGAAAGACCAAGGAGGACATACAAAACTTCTCCTCCTATCAGAAGCAATTTCTTAACTCGGCGTACAAAATACTGAAGCCGGGAGGAACGGTCATCTACTCGACGTGTACCACAACTTTAGCCGAAAACGAAGAAGTAATTACAGATCCGCGCTTCGAGATAGAGTTCATGATCAGGTTCCACCCAAACGTGCATCAGATGACCGGTTTCTTTATAGCGAAGTTGATCAAAAGGTGAGTATGCCCGTTGAAGAGTTTCTAGGTAAGAAACCAAGGATATCCCCTAAGGTCTACCTTCACCCCACATCTTATGTTATAGGGGATGTAACAATAGGGGAACTAACTAGCGTGTGGCATTACGCTGTTATAAGGGGCGACAATGACAGTATATCAATTGGAAAAAGAACAAACATCCAAGAGAACTGTTCCCTTCATACGGACAAGGGATACAAGATAGAGATTGGCGACTTAGTGAGCGTAGGCCATAACGCCGTGGTTCACGGGGCAAGAATAGGTAACAACGTCATAGTGGGAATGGGAGCAATCCTCCTAAACGGGGCCAAAATAGGGGATAACGTTATCATTGGAGCAGGTGCGGTAGTGACGGAGGGAAAGGAGATACCCTCCAATAGCTTGGTCCTGGGAGTGCCAGCCAGAGTAGTTAGAAAACTTACCGAAGAGGAGATTCACATGATTGAGGCGAATGCAATGGAATACGTTGAAGAACTATTAATAATGCTAGGAGAACATAAGGCCTAAGTCTCAAAGGCTCTCCTATAGGCGTTCTCTAGGTCCTCTGTGACCAAGTGCGTGTAGATTTGCGTAGTTTTGATGTCCTTGTGTCCCATTAACCTCTGCACTGCAGGAAGTGGAACTCCTCTCCTTATGGCGTTGGTGGCGAACGTGTGACGGAGTACGTGCGGCCTCAACCAGGTTAGCCCGGTCTTTCTACCAAGCCTCTTTATGAGCTTGTACAATGCTTGGTAGGAGAGGTTGAACAGGGGAGCGTCATCGCTTTCCTTATCTTGGGTCTTCCTTAAGTATTGCCTAAGTAGGGTTGCCGTTCTAGAGGTGAAGAAGACTATCCTTTCCTCTCCGTTCTTGGTCTCTCGAACCCTAATGAGCATTCTTTCCAGATCTACGTCGCTTCTCCTCAACGAGAGTAGCTCAGAGGAACGAAGACCAGTGTCCACCAAGAGTGAAACTATGACCTTGTCCCTCAACCTCCTGCAGGCCGAGAGAAGAGCTACAATATCTTCCTCTCTCAAGGCCATCCTTTCAGGGCTCCTTATTCTGGGCACAGGAGGTTTCACATTTACCCCCAGCCACTTCAGAAATCTTCTCACCGCGATTACGTAGCTTCTGATTGTTGCCGACCTGCCCCTTTTATCCACTACCCTCGATCTTCCCTTTCTGGAGTTAAGGGAACCGATCCAGTCTATCACGTCCTGGGTGGTAACACTCCTAGGATCCTTCTTGACGAACTGTAAAAAGTCCTGGATGGCGGTAGAGTATAGCTTTATTGTTCCTTGACCAGCACCAGAAAACTTTAGTGACTCCATGAAATAAATGAAGGGATCTGCATCAGTGGGTGGCTCGCCAAGCTGAAGTTTCATAAGAAAGTACTTGAGTGTAACACGATAAAAGCCGGAGTGCCACGATACTAGTACGCCTTGAGGCTTAGGTATAACTCACCTCCACTGGACAAGGGCAAGGAAGCGGAGTAGAGCTCTCCTTGGTTTAGAGACGGCGTAACTAGATGACCTCCTGGGGCAACGTAGGAATAAATGGTTCCAAAGTAGAACGTGTAGTTGTGGATGCCTGGGTAAATTGCAAGCCTCTGCTCATATGGTGAAAAGTAAGACCAATAACCAGTGTAGTACTGATTTCCATTGAGGTTAACAGGTTCGGCATAAACTACTGAGGGATAGGTTGAGTCTAGGGTTACATTAACTTTGTAGAAATATATGGTGCCCTCTGTGTTCCAGCAAAAGATGTTAGTATTTACCAGAGTTATTCCTCCACCACCCACTTGAAATACTGACCCAACAGGTCCATCCACAGGAGTACCGTTAGAAACACTGAGTTTGCTCAGCAAGACCACTGTATAAGGACCGTTGGAAAGAGATCCCGGATTATTTGTCACAACGTAGTTTCCGCACGACGCTTCCTCTCCAGCAGGGAGGTTCAGTATGGCCTCCCCATGCAGGAGATGTCCAGGTATAAATGGGGTATTGAATTCCTCAACCCCGTTTCCAACTACCGTGTTAAACATCAAAGGTTGGCCGTTTATTAGAATCTCTATACCATCTGGCGTATCCTGGATGGACATGTCCGCACTCCCAGTAAATGACTGAGCATGAGAGGTTGCGGTAATGGAGTTGATCTTTACCGTATAGTATCCTATATTAGGATTGTCCATGACATTGCCCGGGGAGAAAGCAGCCACAAAGGCTAAGGGAGTTAGAAATGATACAGGGTAACTATGATACTCTATCCATATCACTTGTGTTTGTTGTGGGTTATATATTACAAGAGATAAAGGAAGGGTAGCATAGCCTAAGTCAAGGTAACCGTTGATGGGTCCAGACTCGTAAGCGTTGCTATACCATCCAGTTTCCCATATTCTTCCAAGTGTCCAAGAATATTGTAATTCTATTGATGATCCATTATAGAACGGGAAGAGAATCGAGGAGTTATAGATGGACCCATAGAGATAGTGATTAGGGTAAGTATAGGTGAAACCTTGAGTCATCTCTGGATCGAATCCAGTGAAAGTTGAAGAAACATAACCCTGAAAGGATGAGGGTATTATGGAGCCTATGTCATACTGCCCAGGTATGTAGTAGTATACTTTACCCCCATATTGGTATGAATATCCACCTACTAGAGATCCCGAGGGAAGCCATGGAAATATCGATTGTGAACCACCCACCGACTCCGCTATGTTAGAGATGTTAAAGACCTGTCCCTGATCTGTGACGACAAGGATCCAGCCATAACCCCCCAACAAGGAGCTAATTGACCTAGGTTGAGGCCCGACTCTCATGTTGATTTTTTCAAATTGCCCGTTAGGAAATACCACGTATGATATGTTAACTGGATTATTGGAATAAACCTGACCTCCAGGTAGCTGTACTATTGACGCTGGCGCATTATCGAGCTGGGACGCAACGTAAGAAATACCCTTAAAGGTGGAGTTCTGTAGATATAGAATTACACTTACTGCGGATACAAAGATAATTACCAGAATTAGGCTTGATATTATTCCTGAGATTCCCTTTACCCTCTTCATAATCCCTTGAAGCTAGCAACCCTAATTTTGAATAGACACCTCACCGAAACTTGATAGATTTATTTTGATCCAACAGAAGCATTAGTCATGAGGATTAGAGCCTTCACGGCTTTCTTGAACAAGATATCACGTGAAATGGTAGAAGAGAATGTACATAAGCTAACCTCAATAAAGATTGACGCTTTTTCCAAGAGATTAACGCTCCCTCAACCTCCTAGGGACCTCTCCTTGGACAAGATTGTTGATATTTTACCTCAGGGAGACATTCTTTACTCATTGGGAGGACTTAGAGACAACGATCCTAGAATATCACATATCCCAGATGTTTTGACTGCCTCCAACAACATGTTCGTTCATGTTCTCCTTACAAATCGGGACAACATATCCCCCATTGTTAAGATGATGTCTAGACTGGAACCTGAACAGGCGACTAGGTTCGCCATTCTTCTCAATGAGGAGTTTCTCCTGAGTCCATATTACCCAACCTCGTCTGGAGATGGAGTTCACACTGGCTTTGCAGTATCTCTGATATACGTTAACGAAATCATGAAGGGCGAGATGACCACTTCACTAATCAAGGCCAAAGAGGTAGGAGAAAAGGTTGAAAAGGACGTCGGACTACGTTTCCTTGGGATTGACCCCTCTATCTCACCTTGGATGGAGGAAAGCGTGGGGGAACTTATTGAATCAAGACTGGGAAAAGAACTGTTTTCCCCAGGTTCCCTTTCTGTAATTAGGGAGTTAAATAACGAGATATTGGCAAGCTCCGTGGAAGCAGGTATCGAGCCACTTGGCTTCTCAGAACTAATGCTTCCCGTGGCGGAAGACGATATCTTGAGAAAGAGAGTACTTGAGGGTAAAATCACGTTGACTCACCTAGTCGCCATGAGCACTGCCTGTGTCGCCGGACTGGATATGGCTGGAATAGAATATGACTTGAAACTTTATACCGATCTTATTAAAGATTTGATGGTTATTCATTTCTTGAAAAAGAGACCATACGGTATTAGAATCATACCTTCCTGGGGAGAAGAAAAAATATTCACCAAAAGTTTTGGCATTATACCAGTGATCAAAACAGTATAGACTCAGTTTAAATTACTTTTATATACTCTTGAACTATATAGAGAGTTATATGGAAGTTAGAAGAGTTCAAAAATTCGGGAAATCTACCCTTATGGTTTCACTTCCTGCTGATTGGGTAAAGGAAGTCAGCCTTAACCCAGGTGAGAGTATTTACCTTGAGGTAGATGAGGATGGCAGTCTGAAGGTTTACCCACCGAACCTGAAGACAGAGAATGCCCCAAGGGAAATGAAGGTGAAGATCTCAGTAACAACTTCACCTGAACTTGTAACCAGGATAATTTACAGTTTATATATTCTAGGATTCGACAGAATACTAATAGAGACAACTAATGGGCCGTTTAATGAGGACCTTCTGAGAAAGATAAAGGAGACAGCCAGGAGTTTAATAGGCCTAGAGATAGTTTCACAGGATGTAACTAGCATCCAGATACAATCATTTCTAGATCCAACCAAGTACAACATAGGTAGTCTGATAAACAGGTTAACCAACACACTCAAGCAAATGCTACACTACCTAAACCTTGGAATCAGGGAGGCTAGTAGAACCTTCCTACAGGAGGTTGTAGAACTGGAAAAGGAAGTTGATAGGCTCTATTACCTTTCCCTCAGACAATTACTTCTGGCTCAAGTGAACAGGAGCCTCGCCTACATGATAGGAGTCAAGAGGATACAAATTGTGGGCAATAGGATACTGATGAAGGCGGCGGAGGAAGCCGCTGATGAGATCAGTGAAGCTGCCAATGACTTACTCAGTTTACATCCTGAGGATCTAGCCCTACTCAAAATGTCGTGGGATAAGATGGACATGCTCATAGATCAAACCGCTGTTGTGATAGATCACGTAGTTAAGGTCTTGAACAAGGAGGATATTAAACTAGTGAACGAGGCGTTGGAAGAGTTGAGGACATTGAGAAGAGTTCTCCTCTCCGACGCTCTGATCCTTGAGGAAAGAATACAGAGAATGAACGCTCCCAAGGTGGCAACTGCAATTAGAACCCTGAACCTCAGACTATATAATGCCATAAGAAGGATGGAACCCATTGCTGAGATAGCGTTCAACAGAGGTATAGAGAACCTAAAAGAAGTTGTAATAGAATAGCTATCTCTCCTGTTGCGCGGGCACTGAAATTTTCTTGAGCTGGGATAGGACCCTTTCTCTTATCTCTGAAGGAGTTGGTAAGCTTCTAGTTAGTTTTCCTTTCTCCATATACTTTTTGAGAAGAGGCTCGCATTCCATTTCCTTCCCCCAAGGAACTATATGATCCTCCGTTCCACATCGATACACTTGCTTGAATCCAGGCCACTTACCCCTCTTTGTGATGGGGATCCATTTTCCGTCCACAAATTTCTCAACGATGTCCGCACTGAAGTCCACGCTCTCCGGGAAGGCAACGCTTGTCCCAACCCCAAAGCCGTCTACGTAGTCCCGCAACTCAACTACTTGAGCCTCATCTAAGCCTCCACTCACTATAATCTTTACATCAGTAAACCCGTGAAGATTAAGGGTCCATCTAACTTCCTGAATAATTTTCTTAAAGTTCCCCCTCCTACTTGAGGGAGTATCGAGTCTAATTCCGTATAGCTTTTTGCCCAGAAGTCGAGCTGCCTTGAGAGCCTCGGTTCTTTCATCCTCAAAGGTGTCCACTAGGATTATCCTCGGAACGTCAGATTCAACGCCTGCATCAAATATCTTCCAAGCCTCTACATTATCCCCCACAGCGAGCATTAATGCATGGGGCATGGTACCGGAGGGCTTAACTCCCAATTCCCTTTCGCTAAATGCGCCTGAAACTCCATCCATTCCGCCTATATAGGCCGACCTATCAACCATGGGCGCTATAGCTGGATGAACTGATCTGAGACCGAAAAATATGACCTGCTTGTCCATGGCAAGGCTCTTTATTCTAGCAGCCTTGGTTGCAATACTGCTGGCATGCCTTAAAACGCCAAGAAGTGCTGTCTCCAAGATCCCAAACTCCAGATAGTTCCCCTCTATTACCAGGACGGGCTCGATTTCCCTGAACAATGTTCCCTCATCCATTGCATAAACATCTACATTCCTACCTTCCAAGAGGTACAGTGCCTCCTCTAAACCCGCAAAAACTCCCCATTCGTAGCCCTTCGGCAATCCGTAAGAGTGAAACTCCATCCTAACCTTCACGTCGGTTATTCCAGCCTTCTCCAACGCCCTTGAGGTTCTTTCGAAATATATGTCAGTTATCTTTCCCTCCCTTATTTCCTGTGATGTAGCTATGTGTAACTTCACGGGACCATATTGATGAGGTTAATTTTTAAACCTTGAGGAAGAGCTACTACTGAATCTAATATGATCACAGCTAACATGGTACCGCCAGACTTGCTGGTCAAAAGATTATCAGATTACATTAAGAATAATGTTAGTGAGGTTCAACCCCCAGATTGGTCACTCATCACAAAGACAGCCTCCTTCAAGGAGAGAATTCCGGACGACCCACAGTCCTGGTGGTATATGAGGGCAGCATCTATCCTCAGGAAACTTTACGTTCTGGAGCACTTTGGAGTCTCTGAGTCCACTAGATTATATGGAGGCCTTAAGAGAAGGGGAACAAAGCCACCAGTTTCAGCCAGAGCCCCAGGTCACTCAACTAGGTTAATATTTCAGCAACTGGAAAGGGCCGGCCTAGTTGCTAAGACAAGGGGAGCTAGGAAAGGTAGGGTCCTAACACCTAAGGGAAGGTCTCTCTTAGATAAAATGGCTCACGAAATCTTTATAGATCTAGCAAACAATAATCCTGCTTTGAAGAAATACTTGGAGTGAGAGGATAAATGTCCCAGGATGACTATTCTGATCCAGAGCTTGAGGAACTTCTAAGGAGAAGGGCTCAAACAGAGAGCAGGAGGGCTGCTGAGGAGAGACAAAGGAAAGCAGAACTAGAGGCAAGGAAGGATGCTTTACTTCGTTCCATTTTGACGCCAGAGGCAAGACAGAGGCTAAGTAACGTAAAGTTAGTCAAACCAGAACTAGCAGAATCGCTGGAGGACCAGCTAATTGCCCTAGCTCAAAGCGGAAGGATAAGGGTGCCTGTCACAGACGAAGAGCTTAAGGAGATCTTATCCCAAATAGCGGGTCAGTCAAAGAGAGACTTTAAGATCCAGATAAGGGAGAGGGGTTGGAAATGAGCAGATACAAACCATCTGGTCTAAAGAAGAGGTTAAACAAGGCACTAAAGTCAAACTCCTCCGTACCAGCCTGGGTCATTCTCAAGACCAACGGCGAAGTTAGATTTAATCCAAAGAGAAGGAACTGGAGAAGAAACGACCTTAAGGTGTAAACCATGGAGCAGAAGGATAATTTTGAGATGGTTATAAACTTAAGGAAAGCACACGACTCCAAAAGGCCAAAGAAGTTCAAGAGCGCGGTCAATCTGATAAGGGGGACTGTATCGAGGCACTTTGGTGCAGAAAAAGTGATTCTAGATCCATTTCTACTTAGCTATATCTCTTCAAACTCTAAGGATAAAATAACGAGAAGAGTGAGAGTGGTAGTCACTAAGATAGGAGAAAAGACTTTTCTTGTGAAGCTAGCAGTGAAGCCTTAATGAATCTACAAAGATTTAGCATATTCGGTAGCGACAACATCGGAGTTTACATTTTTACAAACGATAAGTACACCATTATCCCGACCAATCTAGATAAACAAAGCAAGAGCATAATACAGGAGAACCTTAATACAGAGCTTATCGAGACCACCGTCGCTGACAGTTTCCTGACGGGGATATTTGTAGCTGGAAATAATGAAACAATTCTCCTTCCTAGGATCGTAAGAGACGTTGAAATTAACGCAATTAAGAGCGTTGCTAAGGACGTAAACATTGAAGTAGTTGACGTTAGAGCCACTGCCCTAGGTAATGTTATCTTGGCTAATGATAATGCGGCCCTGGTCTATCCTGAATTTTCCGATGCTGAGATGAACATCATTGGTAAGGCCTTGAACGTTAAGGAGATAAGGAAAGGAACTATTGCTCAAGTTTTGGTTGTTGGGTCAGCGGGAGTTGTCACATCAAAGGGAGGTCTCCTTCATGTTGAGGCGACAGAGGAGGAGGTTAAGTCGTTAAGTTCATTTTTCAAGGTTAACCTAGACGTGGGGACTGTGAACTTTGGAAGCGCTTTCATCAGAAGCGGAATGGTGGCAAATAGCCATGGAATACTCGTTGGCTCCTCAACTACCGGGCCAGAGATTTTAAGAATACAAAGAGCCTTTAGTGATTGAGATGACTGAAGTTAAAACTTTCATGGTTAAGGGGGCTGCTCTCTTCAACGAGAGCGAATTTCCAGTAAGGCAGAGCTTCACTAAGTACGTGAGAGCGCTTAACGAAGAACAAGCGAAAGAGAAGGTTTACATGGATCTGGGAAGCAAAAACAAGATCAAGAGGAGGAACATAACCTTCCTAGAGATCAAGGAAGTAGATCCGTCAACGGTTAAAGAAAAAAGGATAAAAGAACTATCTAAGATAGATAAAATAATATTGTGATAGAAATGGCTGAATCCAACAACAGAATGGTGGTTAGCCTAGAGGATTTGCTGGCTCAAGCAGATGCACTCAGAAAGGAGATAGACGCTCTTCAGAAGCTTAGGGACGAGATAGCGGAGTCGCTTAATGCAGCAAGGAGTGCCAAGGAGGCAATTAACCTAATAAAGGGACAGGGGAAGGACCTCCTGTTATCTGCAGATAGAAGAGGGTTTGTTCTGTTGAAGGTCACAGAGATTCCTTCCTCAAAGGTCTTGGTTAACTTGGGTTTAGGCTATTACGCCGAGATCGAGCCAGATCAGGCTTCCAAGATACTCGACGAAAGGGAAGAACAGCTAAATAAGAGCCTCCAGGACATTACGGCCCGGCTTAACAATGCAGTTAATGCCTACACCCAGATAGCCGAGATTCTGAACAGGGCTCAGCAACAGCAAGGTGAGTGAACTGTTTCGACAGGTTAAAGAAAGCCTTTTCGTCCTTTACAGAGAAACTTTCCAATAAGTTCGAGAAAGAGGAACCTAGGGAGGAACAAAAACAGGAGGAAAATGTTCCTCAAATCTCTCCTTCTCAAGCTCAACCCTCACAAGAGACTGTGTCTCAGCCACCACAGGAACCAACGCCTCAACCAGCTCAACCGGTACAGTCTAGGAAAGAGGTTGAGGAAAAACCCAAGGAGAAGGAGTCCAAGTCTGGCTTCTTTAGTTTCTTCAAGTACAGGGAAATTAAGGAGGAGGACATCTCTGACCTCATTGAGGAGCTCAGGATAGAACTCCTTGAAGATGACGTCTCCCTCGAGGTAACGGATAAGATCTTAGAGGACCTGAAGAACACCCTTGTGGGTCAGAAGGTCTCAAGAAGGGAAAACATTGAGGAGCTTATACAGGAGTCACTAAAAAAATCACTAAGGGAGATTCTAAGAAAAAATTACAGAGAAAGAGACATGATTGAAACCATTAAGAGTTCCAAGAAACCCTACGTTATAGTGTTCTTTGGAGTTAACGGCGTGGGGAAGACGACCACAATTGCAAAGTTCGCCATGTTACTTAGGAAGAATGGGTTATCCGTGATCATAGCTGCTTCAGACACCTTCAGGGCAGCGGCTCAGGAACAGCTCGCCTATCATGCAACTAAACTCGAGGTTCCACTGGTCAAGGGAAAATATGGGGGAGATCCAGCCTCAGTGGCCTTTGACGCAATCCAGTCCGCCAAGAGTAGAGGTATAGACGTAGTCCTAGTGGACACGGCCGGAAGGATGCATACCGACAAGGACTTAACGGAGGAACTCAAGAGAGTGGTAAGGGTAGCCAAGCCAGACCTCAAGATCCTTGTTCTAGATTCGCTGGCAGGAAATGATGCACTACAACAGGCTGAGTATTTCGAGAAGAACGTGGGGTATGACGCCGTTATCCTCACGAAGGTTGATGCAGACGCCAAGGGAGGAGTAGCCCTTTCTCTGGCATATAAGCTGGGGAAACCCGTGATCTATCTGGGAATGGGTCAGGATTACGAATCCCTTATTAAGTTTGACCCAGATTGGTTCGCGGACAGATTATTAAGTTAAGATCCATTTTCGTATACCTAGGCAAGTAGTTCATTCCACGGCCTCTCAGTTAAATTAATATTTTCACGGGAAAGATAGTGAGTATGGGCTTAGCTGATAGGATAAAGAAACTCAGGGAAGATTGGAAAAGGATAATCAGCGTCGCCAAGAAACCAGACAAGAGCATGTTCTACCTGAACTTGAGAGTAACACTTATTGTCCTTCTCTTCGTAGGCTTACTGGCATTTCTAGTCCAATTAGCCTTCTCTATTCTTCTAGGTTAGAGGGATGCTAAGTGGAAGCACCGAAAGTTAGGAACTTCTATGCCGTGAAGGTTACAGGGGGTCAGGAAATAAGTGTCGCAATTATGCTTGAGGAGAGAATTAAGACAAACGGCATTGGAGACGTTTACTCCATCATAGTCCCGCCAGGACTCAAGGGATATGTTATTGTGGAGAGTTCTGGTCCACATGTGGTGAAGTTCATCATCGCTGGTATCAGGCATGTGAGAGGCGTTGCCCCTGGGCTTGTTCCCAAGGATGACATTATGAAGATGGTATCAAAGAAGCAGACAGGTCCTTCCATAAAGACAGGTGACATGGTGGAGGTCGTGTCAGGCCCATTCAGGGGAATGCAGGCCCAGGTCATGAGTTATAATGCGGATCGCGGAGAAGTAGTTTTAAATATACTAGAATCGGCCTTTCCTCTACAGGTAACAATACCTGTAGACCAAATTAGACCCGTTAAAAAGACGTAAGGTGAAATTTCATGGCTAAAAAATCCATAAAAGTAGTGGTAGAGGGAGGGAACGTAAAACCCGGTCCACCCCTCGCCCCAACCCTATCCCAACTTGGGTTAAACGTTGGGGAAGTGGTCAAGAAGATAAATGAGGCCACGTCTCAGTTCAAGGGGATGACAGTCCCCGTCACACTGGACGTGGACACGGACACTAAGAAGTATGAGGTGTCCGTGGGAGTTCCGACCACTACTTCTCTCCTTGTGAAGAAGGCAGGAGCAAGCGGTCCATCTGGGGATCCAGAGCACAAGAAAATAGGTAACATCTCCATGGATGATGTGATTGAGGTCGCTATCTCGAAGAAGCCATCCCTAACAGCCAAGGAACTGAAGGGAGCTGTGAAGAGTATCCTGGGAACAGCTAAATCAATTGGCCTAACAGTGGATAACAAGGATCCCAAGCTAGTGGTGAGAGAAGTAGAAGAAGGTAAATATGACGATAAGATAAAGGAAATGGAGGAAAAGTGGTCTTCAGGGTGATTAAATGATAGTCCCAAAGGAGAAAATTGAGGAGGCAGTTAAGCAGGCACTCTCTAAGGAGAATAACCCCAAGAGGGGGTTCACACAAAGCGTCGAGTTGATCATCGCCTTTAAGGACGTGGACATGAAGAGGGGTGACATAAAGCTCAGGGAGGCAATAGTCCTACCGAAACCGCCATCAAAGCCCAGGAACGTCCTTGTGGTTCCGTCGCTGGAACAGATGGAATCGGCAAAGAGGGCTGAACCCAACGTTATCCTGTCCAAGGAGGAACTTCAGAAACTCCAGGGCGCAAAGAGGGCCGTGAAGAAGCTAGCGAGTAAGAATCAATGGTTCCTTATAGCTCAGGACTCCATGTCCCTAGCAGGTAGGATCTTGGGTCCGTCCCTAGGACCCAGGGGGAAGTTTCCAACCCCCTTACCCTCATCTTCAGATGTTTCTGAGTACATTCTCAGATATAAGAGATCTACCCTAGTGAAAACAAAGGACCAGCCACAGACCCAGACCTTCGTTGGAACCGAGGATCAGCCATCTGGGGACCTTGCGGAGAATGTGTTCGCTGTCCTCAATAGCATAGAGGGAAAGATAAAGGGGCCAGCCTACATCAAAGCTATATACGTGAAAACCTCTATGGGTAAACCAGTTCAGATTAATCTGAAGTGATCACCATGAGCATAACAGAGGAAAGGAAAATCCCAAAATGGAAGATTGACGAAGTAGCTGAGCTAGAGGAAAAGATCAAGAACTCTAGCACCGTCATGATTGCTGACATCCAAGGATTCCCCACAGACAAGCTACACGAGATTAGGAAAAAGTTAAGGGGAAAGGCAGAGATCAAAGTGACCAAGAACACCCTCTTCCTAATTGCTGCGAAGAGGGCAGGGATTGACGTCAGCAAAATCGAGAACTATATCACGGGGAGTAACGCCTTCATTTTCTCCAATGACAACCCCTTTGCGATCTCAATCTTCCTATCCAAGTTTAAGCTAAAGAGGTATCCAATGCCCGGAGACAAGGCGGACGAGGAGGTCGTGATTCCCGCAGGAGACACTGGAATGACTGCAGGACCAATACTCAGCACCTTTGGAAAGCTCAAGGTTCAGACCAAGGTACAGGATGGTAAGGTTCATGTAGTGAAGGACACCGTGATCGCGAAGCCTGGGGATCCAATACCTCCTGAGGCTGCCCCAATACTTCAGAAGTTAGGAATAATGCCAGTCTACGTCAAGCTGAAACTTAAGGCTGCATATCACGAAGGGTTAGTTATACCAGTAAGTGAGCTGGAGATCAACCTAGATCAATATTCCTCCATGGTCGCAGAGGCCTCAAGAAATTCCCTAGCTCTAGGCGTCGAGATAGCCTACCCAGTGCCAGAGGTCCTCAAGTTGACCATAGGGAAGGCCCACATGAGAGCATTAGCCCTTGCTGGAGAGTCGGGCTTCCTAACTCCAGACACTGCCAACTCAGTCCTAAGCAGGGCAGTAGCCAAGGCCTACGCATTGGTCTCGGCCTTGGGTGGGAAGGTAGATCTAGGGGTAGAGGTTCCAAAACAACAGACGGTCCAGCAAGAGAAGAAGGAGGAGAAGAAGGAAGAGGAGGAGAAGAAGGGTCCAAGCGACGAGGACGTAGGAGGAGGACTCTCCTCCCTGTTCGGATAAATTAGTTTTTTAAAGCGGATCCACCACTTCATAGGTGATCGAAATGGAATACATATACGCAAGTTTGCTTTTGCACACAGCAAAGAAGGAAATAACTGAGGACGCAGTGAAAAGCGTACTCAGTGCTGCTGGAGTTGAGGTTGACGAGGTCAGAGTGAAGGCAGTAGTGGCTGCCCTAAAGGAGGTAAACATTGACGAAGTTCTAAAGAACGCTACCGCAATGCCCGTCGCCGCTGCACCAGCTGCAGCTCCAGCACAGGAGGCAAAGAAGGAGGAGAAGAAGGAAGAGGAGGAGAAGAAGGGTCCAAGCGACGAGGAAATTGCTGGAGGACTCTCCTCCCTGTTCGGATAAATTAGGTAGTTTTTTAGAAGACGTTTTAATCCTCTCGGGTTTTTATTCTACTCGATATGAAGGGAAATCAGGAGGAGTACAGGCTCAAGTTCTTTCTTGATCACGATTACCTAAGAAGGGAATG
The DNA here is from genome assembly GCF_000016605.1 of Metallosphaera sedula DSM 5348. Taxonomy (NCBI): domain Archaea; kingdom Thermoproteati; phylum Thermoproteota; class Thermoprotei; order Sulfolobales; family Sulfolobaceae; genus Metallosphaera; species Metallosphaera sedula. The sequence continues at coordinate 1,577,943 of NC_009440.1, forward strand.
TAAGGTATGTAAAACTCCTTTCTGGAGCAAGGACAAGACCAGGGAGGACTGTGCAGATATCCCATGTTCAGACTACTACTTCCTGGACATGAAGGAGAGCAACCTCAATTGGAGCGTGAGTGAGGCTAGGAGGAGGTTCCTGGACTTCTTCAGGAGGAATGGGCACGAGATAATCCCACCGAAACCGGTGCTAGCAAGATGGAGAGAGGACCTCTACCTCACGATTGCGAGTATCGTTGATTTTCAGCCATATATCACGAGCGGGATCTCTCCACCACCTGCCAATCCCCTGGTCGTTTCACAACCCTGCATTAGAATGGATGACGTTGATAACGTTGGGATAACCTTCGGGAGACATCTCACGACCTTCGAGATGGGTGGTCATCATGCGTTCAACTACCCCGATAAGTTCCTGTATTGGAAGGATGAGACTGTTGCCTACGCCAAGGAGTTCTTCACGAAGGAGATGGGAATACCTGAGGAACTGCTCAACTTCAAGGAGTCCTGGTGGGAGGGAGGAGGAAATGCAGGACCGTCATTTGAAGTAACTGTGGGGGGGCTTGAGCTAGCAACCCTTGTGTTCATGCAATACGAGATAAGGGATGGAGAGTACGTACCCCTGAAGCTCAAGATCGTGGATACAGGATACGGGATAGAGAGGCTCGCTTGGTTCACCCAGAAAACGCCAACTGCCTTCCACGCAATATATGGGGAGTTAGTGGACAAGTTTCTTGAAAAACTCGGTCTACCCAGCTTGAATCCAGATATGCTGAAAGTTGCGTCAAGGTTTGCAGGAAGGATTGACCCTGACGTTCCTTCCACGATCCAGGGACATAGGGAACAGGTCGCAAAGGCAATGGGTCTTCCCGTTAAGGAGGTTAGTGAGGAATTAACCAGGGCTGCCAGGGTGTTCCAAGTACTTGACCACACAAAGACGATTGCGCTCATGCTTGGGGATGGCCTTGTCCCCTCAAGCGGAGGTGAAGGATACCTTGGAAGGCTGTTGATAAGGAGAGCCCTCAGGACCCTGAAGCTCTTGAACGTGGATGTGAGACTCTCGGAGCTAGTGGATATGCAGATAGGCTTCTGGGGAAAGGACTTCACTCAACTCGTGAGGAACAGGGACTACATACTGGACGCAGTCAACCTTGAACAGGAGAAGTTCAACGAGATACTCAACAGGATGAGCTCTGTGGTTAGCTCGCTTACCAAGAAGAAGGAGATTGGTGTTGAGGACCTGATCCAGCTGTACGACTCCCAGGGAATTCCCCCAGACCTGATGGCTGAGGAGATGAGGTCTAAGGGTCTTAAGGTTGAAGTTCCGCATAACTTCTACTCAATAGTCGCGAAGAGGCACCAGAGTGCTCCTGTCAAGAAGGAATGGGATACCACGAAGTTACCGCCAGAGGTTGTGAAACAGGTAAAGGACTTACCTCCAACGGAGAAGTTATACTACAAGGATCAATATGCCAGGAACTTTGAGGGCGTCATCGTTAAGTCTCTGGGTAAATACCTCGTGCTGGATAGGACCGTGTTCTACCCGGAGGGCGGTGGACAGTTGGGAGATCAGGGATGGCTTCTACTGGATGGACAAAGGGTAAAAGTTGTGGATACACAAAAGGTTGGTGATGTGGTAGTTCACGTTCTAGAGAGGGAGATCTCAGCGAAGGAAGGGGACAAGGTAAAGGGCGAGATCGACTGGGTCAGGAGGTTCAGGATGATGAGACACCACACCGGAACTCACGTTGTTCTAGCAGCCGCGAAGAAGCTCCTCGGTGATCACGTATGGCAGGCTGGCGCAGAGAAAACCCCAGAGAAGGCCAGGCTTGACATAACCCATCACAGGAACCTCACAAGGGAGGAGGTGAAAAGGATAGAGGAAATGGCCAACCTCGTCGTGGATGATAGGAGGCCCGTGACTCCATTTGAGATAAACAGGACTGAGGCCGAAACTAAGTACGGGGTCTCAATTTACGAGGGAGGAGTGCCCAACAAGGCAGTGATCAGGCTCCTTGAGATAAAGGACTGGGACGTGGAGAGCTGTGGAGGAACACACGTTGCAAACACTGCTGACATTGGCGGAATCAAGATAGTCAACGTTGAGAAAATACAGGATGGGATAATTAGGCTGGAGTACGTGGCTGGGGACGTCATCTCGTCTTATGCGGGGAACCTAGAGGACAAGCTTGAGGGGTTAGCGAGCAAACTTGAGACGTCAACCTCGCAGATTGAGAGCAGAGTTGAGAAATTGAAGGAAGAGAACGAGAGGATGAAGGAGTTAATAGCCTTCTACAGGAGGCAATACCTAGATGACCTTGAGAAACATGTGGAAACCAGGAACGTTGGGAAGGTCAAGATCGTGATACTACCAAGTCTGAAGGATGAGGATCTGGAGAGGGAGGCTATGAGGAGATTGACTTCAACTCAGGGAGTTGTTGTGATTCACGTTAACCAGGTTAATGGGAAGCTACAGATAGAGATTGGAACTAGCAAGGACCTCAACGTGTCCACCGTCGTAACGGAGCTCGTAAAGGCGGGAGGAAAGGGAGGAGGAAGAGGGACCTTTGGATCAGTAATGATAGAGAAGGGAACAAAGGAGGAGGTAATTGATATCGTGGAGAGAGCAATTAAGGGAGGCAATTCTTGATTATAGGTACCTTCTAGATAGGGGATATGGAAGCAAGCCCTCGCTGGATCTGGTAACGGGGAGATATGGACTAAACGGAGAGGAAAGACTTCTCCTTTTTAGATGTATTCATCCCAAGAAGGAGGTTGAGATGATCAAGGGTAAAGTGAAGTTGGAGGAACCCTTGATCTTGGATGGGTTCAACGTTGGCTTGAGTCTAGTGAACGCCTGGGATGGGGAACAGCTCTTCCTCTGCGACGACAACTTTGTAAGAGACCTCGGGCTAGGGAGAAAGAAGGGCGACTCAAGGTTAGTGAACGCCTTAGTGTCTGTGGGGGAGCTCCTAATCTCGCTTGGGCTAAAGTTCAGGATAGTTCTAGATTCTCAGGTTAGTATGAGCGGTGAGATAGCGGGGAAGTTAAGGAGGCTAGGTTTAGACGTGAGTGTCGTGAATAGGGCAGACAAGGAGATTATCGCGTCTCAGGGAACGTCAGTGACGAGCGACTTCGTTATCCTTCGTGAATCTACGAAGGTGTTTGACCTTGTGGGATCTTTCATGGTTGATAGTTTTGACGTGAATAAGGTTCAAGACTTTCTGGAATAACAAAGTGAAAAGCGGACCCGGGGGGATTCGGACCCCCGACCCTCGGCTCACTCTTGCCTCCGCTTAGGAGGCCGGCGCTCTATCCTGGCTGAGCTACGGGTCCCTACAACTAAAGGGGAATACATCAAAAAAGATTTACTCTCATCAGCGATGCAGACATTTACCTTGTAACCACATGAAAGAAGTTGTTTTTAACGAGAGTCTTTAAAAAAGACTATCCTATTATCCAGGTATTAGGCCCAGATTCCATCAAGTATGTAATGCTAGCATATTTATAATGACCTGATCCCGACGGCCAATACCAAACTATAGCAGATAATATAGCTGGTGGAGAGGAGGATGGATACACAAAGTTCCAATAGACTATTCCGTTTAGAGACTGTTGAGCATGATTGATAGTCCAATTATACGCCATAGTATTATTATAATATGGACCATGAGTAAGCATAGTGGTAGATACGTTATAGAAAGATGTATCCGTGCCTGGACTATTGCTTTGTTTTGTCACTAAGAACGCTTGAGATATAGCGTCTGTAAAACTATTGGAACCAAAACTAATTTTCAACTCGGACCCATTAGTTTGACCAATAGGAAAAGCAACACTTCCAATAATTTTTCCAGTATCACTAAAAAGTATTACATTATTACCTGTTTGATGACCGTAAGTAAAGTTTAGGAAATACCAATTAAATGGAGATACTGAACCTAGAAGTTGGGGATTTCCATTGCTCTTACTGTAATTGGAACTAACGTAAATATTATATCCGCTTTGATATATTTTTAGATAGTAAAAATTGTTATTAGTAGTATTTAATGTGGCATAAAATATGGTAGAATTCGTTGTAGCATTACCCAGCGGTTCAAACCATAGACCTGTCTGAACTCCCTGGTTGTTGGTGAATAGATGAGGTGCTTGGAAATTCACTTGTTTACTATTTCCTAGATAATTGCCTGTGTGCGTTACAACATAAAGTCCTAAACCAGCATCAGCTGGGTTCACGAAGAAGTAGCCGAGCCTATACCACTTCCCGAACTCATGCGTTAAGACCCAGACCACAACGATCTGACCTGGCTTCACAACGAAATGTACAATATATGTCCCGGTGCTTGACGCGTTGTATGCTGGTACTCCTGACTTAAGTTGTTGCCCCTGTGGAGTATAAACAGGCGAATTAAGCGTGAAGTGGGGCAATATCTTAAGGCCTCCCGAGTAATTCATGAGAATAGTTGCGTTAGGATTTCCTTGGGGACTATACAGGTAAGTTCCCAGACCAGGCAAAGGATTAACCACGAATGGAACTAGAACCACATTCTTCACTGGAGCAGAGTACCATAGTAGAAACGATACATTAAAATAAGTGTAGCTGGGCCCTATCCCCTTGAATGTTATAGGTGACACGAAGATCTCGGTTTGCTTCGATTGAGATACTACAATCTCATTTCCCGCAATTGTTGAGCCTTGGGTGGAAAAGTAAGAATTGTAAAGACCAAATACACCTATCGCTAGCATTAATGTAACGAGGACCACTAGAAGAGTTACCACCACTGACGGCATATTATAAAATCAGTTAGCTAGTATTTAAGTCAATGAAGAGATTTCACGCGAAATCTGTGCCGAACCTGAGTCATCAGATCAAAACTTCTTAAATAGTTATAGATTTTGTTAATTTTTATATCGACATTGAAAATCAATTTTACTCGGTCTGAAAATGATCGGGAGCGGTTCCAAGGACTTATTCCGAAAACTCAACCCTAGCCAAGTTTTCCATCCCAATTCATTAAAACTTATTTACACTGAAGATTGCTATTTATATAGAAGTTCATGCCTGAAAACATAGTCCAAGAGATAATATTAATTTCCGTAGTTGTGGCTTTGGGAATTGCTATAGTCGCTTTCTCGATCTCGGTGCTCTATCCTCAGATAATTCTAACATCTGAGGAACAGACTGCTAGCAATATCGCTTCACAAACGACTCTCAGCGTTGGACCTCTCCTGGTCAATTCAACGTCAGGTAGCTTGGTTCTGGAAGTTTATGATCCGGCAGAGAGCGGGAATGTTTCCATAGTTGCCTTTTACGTCCCACAAAGTTTTGAGCCGTCAATCTCCTTAGTTACACCTACCAGTCCTCCAAGCTCCTCAACCTTTAAGGTCTACTCGGTTACCGGGGCTTTAGATAGGGCAGAGATCATCTCAAGAATATATGACTTGAATGGTCAAATTCTGTATAATTCTCCCTTGACCGCGTACAGCGTCCCCTTCAATACCCCAGTAACTGTGTTTGCGAAGGGGTACCAACAGGGGGATATAATTGTGATATGGGTTCTTTACGGTCAAGGGGATACCTTCAGGATAGGTTACACTTTCACGGGGGTGCCCTCCTCATGATCAGGAGAGCCATATCAGTACCCATTTTCATGGTCCTAATGTTCATTTTACTTGTTGCAGTCATAGTTCCAGCCTATCTTTTTATGAGTTCGACACAAATCTACTCGAATCAGGGATCACAACAGGCAACTGGATACCTCGAGGGACAGACACAGGAGGTGAACCAGGTGTTTAGGGGGAACCCAAACGTTTACTATAACTCAAGCAAGTCACCATACCTTCAAGTTCTCTTCACGTCGATTCCATACCCGTTAAACGTGACGCAGATCTACTACTACAACGGAACAACATGGAGCCCTGTGTTAAAGGGTTCCCTGGTTGTTGCGGGAAACACGTTCATACCGCTTCCGAGTAAGGCGTTTAATAAACCTATCATCATGGTGTCGGGCGAAGGTAATGTGTATTTCCTGAACCCAAATACCTCGATCAACACAGTGAATGTGCAGGGACCAGCAGGGAAACTCCCGGTGTACATCGCGTCCTTTGTCGAGAATGGGTCTAAGTTCATACCTGTGTCTGTTCAGGTCATTTTCCCGACCACGGGAAGTAGCTCGATTACACCTCAGGTTTACTATGTTACGCCTGGGACCTATCCCCTAACTGATAAGAACCAGACTGTTTTCCTACCTCAGTACGGACTGACTGGAACCTTCCAGAACTGGTCCATAGTGGGAGGAACACTTAGTGCAACGAATCAACTTTCAACGTCCGTCACTGTGTTCTCTGCAACTGTAATAACTGCGATTTATAAAGCTCAGACTACTAAGTATGAGGTTCAGATAGTGCCTAAGAATATTCCATTGGCCCCTAACGTAACAATTTTAAAAAGGCACTCTCTCTTGTCACTCTCACTTTCAAACTTGTCACTCTCATCATTAAATAAAACTATTCCAGTAAAAATAGATAACAAGACCTACCTCTTAAACTCCTCCGGCATTAAGCTAAACTTAACCTATGGATACCATCTTATACAGTTCCCGTCTTATTATAATATTTCGTTCAATTATACTTCCGAAACTCTTCTCAAAAAAATTCTGGGAAAATTTTTCATGTATGCTGGGGAGATTAATTGTTACGAATTTAATGGACTATCTTCACCTAACTCGAATGTTTCGATCAAGGGGACAGATATTGTCTTCGTAAACGGAAGTGGCAAGGTTTACGGGATCTATACTCAATCTAGCGTGTATTACGCCATGCTTGTGAACAATAGTTTTTCATTTCCATCGGGTGTAAGTTGTATTAGCTGCAGGCCATCCGTGATTGGAGATATTGCTGGACAGCTGATTCAAGTAAATAACAGTTTTGTAATAGGGCCTACAACTAATAATGGTGTGGAAAGACTATATTTTAAGAATGGAACTACTATTTATTTTACAAAGGTTTACTTATATGGACCCTTTAGTGGGCAATTTCAGATATTAGATCAGAATAACCCAGAGAGTTTTTCTCAGTTGTTATCCAATCCTTGCTATATTAAAGTGGATTATCCTTTAGGAACTTATTCATTTAATCCGCCGTATTCATTTAACATGAACTATCCTTACTACATCACAGATGTCCAACAGTGGGAATACGGAGGCTATGAGCTATGAGACTCTCAAGAGGTTTAACTAATGCCATTGCAATTCTCATGCTTATTATTGTAGTCTTGGTAATCTCCATTCCCATGATTACATTCTTCACAAATACCCAACAGACAGGTACCGAGAAACTGGCACTAGTCAATAACTACATTTTCCTCAAGAACCTTCAGGTTAAGCAAGTCGAATATGGACATCCTGCGATTTACTACGCCAATTCCTCCATAGAGTTCTACTACACCAACGGTACCTTTGTTCCGCCTACCAACCTCACCATTGTGAAGATCCTTTACCTCCAAGGTGGAGTATGGTTAAACCTTTCTTATCATTACCCTATCACAATTAACGCGTTCACTAATCTGACCCTTCCTAGTTACGTTCAAGGGAAACCCATCATCATTGTGACCTCCCTAGGCAACGTTTTCTTCCTTACACCCAAATCGTCTATTGGACCATACTCTACCTCAGCTAAGGGTGGTCTAGTTATCGCAGCTGAGATCGCTGAGCCTAATGGACCTATTGGAGTAGCCACTAACGTGACTACAAACATTAATGGGCCGTACAAGAACTACACCACACCTATAGCGTTTCCAAATCAGACAGGAACTTTTGTGGTCAAGGCTCCTGAATACGTGTTTTATGAGAGACCTAATGGATCTATTGTAACAGGGGTGTTTCACAACTGGATACTGGGGGGACAAGTTACTGCAAATTCTACTACCTCTAGTTCAATTAGTGTAAGTTTAACAGGTGGTACCGCCACCCTAACCGCCAACTATACGCCTATAACTGACTATGTAAATCTAGAAGTTCAATCATTTAATGGTGAAAACGTAAATATTTTAATTGATGGAAATAGGTACACAGTAACTGGTACCCAAAATATCAATGTATTAGCCGGTTACGTAAATATCACTATTTTGACCAATCAGTTCTATATTAATTCTACTAACATACATAAACACTATATGCTGGTTAAAAGCGTATATAATGGTAAATCATACACAGCAGATAGCTACATTATCTTTGTTAACCCATTTAGTTCTTCTTCAAATATCTTAGATTTGGTATTCGAAAATGATTATTCTCTTTATAAAGTAAATATATACTATGGTGTATATACCAATAAATATGGAGTAGCAGCTCCGCCAAATGTGACTAAAATTACTCCTTACCTTGGTAACCCTGGCTCAAATAGCGGCTTATTCGAATTGAATTCTACAGAATATACCTATAATAATCCTTATTGGATAAGAAACGGTACCTATGTGATTGGCTATGTAGGAACTGTCTATACAAACGGCACCTATGTGATTGACAATTTCCCGATTGTTATCAATTGTTTCTATGTTAGTTTTAATGATAGCCCCCCTCAAAGCTATAGTGCCTTAGATTGGTTGCAATATGTTACCTATGTTAATGGAACCCCATATACTCAGCCAAATATAACGATAGACAGTCCGCTCACTATTGAGGTTTACTATGCCTGGACGACTGGTTACACATCACTCTAGGGGTATTAAAATGAAAGCTCAATCCGAATTCATTGCATTCATCATCGCAATAATCCTAATCGTCGTCATCCTAGTACCTCTGGCCTTCCTAGTTCTCGACTTCTCGAAACCCTCAGCTCAACAGGTAGACGAAATCTCCGTCCTTAGAAGACAAATAGATGGAGGATCTATCCTCCTCTTCTTCAACTCCACGCCCTCTAAATCGACCTTGCTCACGATAAGAGGAGGGAGCAACTACACTCTAGAAGGCGTATTCTATGACTATCACGGTCAATGGATAAACATCTCCAACAAGATCACACCTTCTGTCCCAGCCCCCTCATCTACAACTTCACCCTCCCCTCTTACGTATGGAACAGAACTCTTCTCCTCGAGATCTCAGGTTACAACGTCTCAGTTTTCGCCACTGTTCTCCCCAACGAGACTGCCTTCGCATAGTAATTCCCTTTCTCCTCATCCCTTCTTTCTACCTCAAAACCTCTAGTTACATTTATTAATCCTAGATCCCTCTTCATCACGGAGGGTACAAGAACAGGAGATGTCTGAACAGGTCACGTTCCAATCCCACGAAGACAGAATAGTAGGGAAACATGTTTTCGGAAACCTATACGACATTGACCCGGAAGACCTGAACAACGAGCAACTCCTCAAGGATCTAGTTCTGAAGGCAGTTGAGATCGCTCACATGAACCTGGTCGAGGCTAAGTCCTGGAGCTTCGGTGGAAAGAAGGGCGGAGTCTCGGTCATAGCCCTAATTGAGGAGAGCCACATCGCACTTCATACATGGAACGAATATAACTACGCTACCCTAGACGTTTACACCTGCGGAGAGGACAGCGACCCCCAGGCTGCTTTCAAGTTCATCGTTGAGGCCCTAAAGCCTAGGCGGTACCAAGTCTTCTTCGCAGATAGAAGCTCCAGTTAATCTTTTTTCGACTCTTGTCTATAACCCTATAGACAATTACCGAAAACCTTTATAATCATGATGAATTAAGGGACAGGATGCATACAGGTATCATTGGATGGGGCTCTTACGTTCCGAAGTATAGAATTAAGGTAAGCGATATTGCCTCTGTTTGGGGCAAGGAGGAGGGAGTTGTTAAGGCACTAGGTCTCACGGAGAAGTCAGTTCCAGCAGCTGATGAGGACTCAACGACGATGGCAATTGAGGCCTCTAGGGATGCCCTAACGAGGGCAATGATTGACCCTAGGGAAGTTGAGATGGCACTCTTTGGTTCTGAGTCAAAGGTTTACGCAGTGAAGTCAACCTCAGCGATCCTGATAGACGCGCTTGGTCTGTCCAAGTTCTCCTTAACGGCAGACCTAGAGTTCGCCTGCAGGGCTGCTTCGGCAGGACTCAGGATGGCTTTCTCCATGGTCGAGAGCGGTCAGGTTTCCTACTCCCTAGTGGTTGGATCTGATACGGCCCAATCCAACCCAGGTGACGTCCTCGAGTTAAGCTCTGCCGCAGCTGCAGTTGCCTTCGTTGTCGGAAGAGCGGAGGAGGCCTCAGCTGTGGTCGAGGCGAGTACATCCTACGTTACCGATACCCCGGATTTCTGGAGGAGGGATGGAATGCCTTACCCGCTTCACGGGGAGGCCTTCACAGGAGAACCAGCTTACTTTGCCCACATTTATGAGGCCGTGAATAGGTTGCTTCAGGACACCGGGCTCAAGGTTTCTGACTTTGACTACTTTGTGTTTCACCAACCCAACGGAAAGTTCCCGTTCCAGATGGCCAAGAAACTTGGGGTACCACTTGAAAAGGTGAAACAGGGGATGGTCTCAACCCTGATTGGGAATCCCTACAATGCCTCGGCTCTCCTCGGGTTCGCGAGGGTACTAGATGTGGCCAAGCCTGGCCAGAGGGTTCTCGTTGCTCCCTTCGGGAGCGGTGCTGGAAGTGACGCATACAGCTTCGTGATAACTGATAAGATCCTTGAAAGACAGAAGTTAGCCCACACCACGGACTACTACATCCAAAGAAAGAAGCTCGTGGATTACGCGAGTTACGCAAAGACAACCCACAAGTTCAAGGTTTACGACTAGGTGAAACCCCATGAACGTTTTCGTTGCCACAGGATCTACCCTGAGGGTTGATAGGTATTATGAGAATAGCCTCCTGGACCTCGCCATAGCTGCGGTCTCGGAGCTCGAGGAGGAGCTTAGCGAGCACAAACCCGACGTTCTCCTACTGGCCAACGCCTATGGTGAAAGTACCGAGGAGCAGGTTCAGCTCGCGGGGAAACTTGCAAGAGCCCTAGGTTACAGAATCCCAGCTATCCGTGTCGAGAACGGAGACGCAAGCGGAGGATCTGCAATCTACTCCGCTTACTCCCTAGTGAAGTCGGGCACGGCTAAGTCAGTGTTGGTGGTTGGAGCCGAGAAACTCGGCGATTTCCCCGCATCTCACCTGAACGACATACTGGCTGAGAACCTAGATGAGGAGTTCTCCTACAGGGCCGGGGTAATCCCTCAGGCCTTCGCTGCAATCCAGATGAAGCTCTACATGAGGAGGTACAACGTTCCCAGGGAGTACTTCGCTGAGTGGCCCTATCTCATGCACAAGTATGCCTCTGAGAATCATTACGCTTACCTGAAATTCCCCGTGGATAAGGAGACGATCCTTTCCTCACAGGTTGTGTCTGACCCGCTCAGGCTCTTCGACACGGCTGCGAGGGCAGACGGAGCCTCAGCAGTCCTGATCACGAACGAAGAGGTCGCGAGGAAGGTTAGCGAGGCACCTGTGAAGATAGAAGGGGTTAGCTTCTCAACTGCTGGGGTTAACCTGAGGGAATTGCTCTCCGTTAGGGATGCCGTATCCCCATGGAGGGAGTTTAAGCCTGACTTCTACGAAATCCACGATTCCTACAGTGTTACCGCGGCCATGATCCTAGACGAGCTAGGTCTTGAGAGGGGAAAATCCCTTCTTCACCTTGATCAAGTTCAGGTTAACTACTCCGGAGGCCTAAAGGCAAGAGGTTACCCGGGAGGCGCCACGGGAGTTTACCAGGTTGCTGAGGGATATGCCCAGCTCACGGGGACATTCAAGGGGAGAAGGGTTAAGGACGCAAGGAGGGGGCTCGTTGTATCCATGGACGACCTGGGTTCAGTTGCGGTTACCGTAGCTCTTTCGAGGTGAGAATATGAGGATTCTACCACCTAAGATCTGGAGAAACAAGGATACCCACTACTCTCTCGTGGCCTCAGTCTGCGAGAAGTGCGGTCATGTGAACTTTCCAGCCAGGACTGTATGCAGTAACTGCGGTTCCTTCAGGGTAACCACCAAGAGACTCTCAGGGAAGGGGGTACTTGTGTCCTACACGGTTTCCCACCAGGTCAGGACTGGCCACGAGAAGGAATCCCCAGTCTATTACGGTCTCATAAGGCTCGACGAGGGGGTTGAGCTAGTAGCTCCCCTGGTAGACGTAGACGAGGAACCTAGGGAGGGACAGAGGGTAGAGGCCACAATAAGGAGGTTAAGGGTTGACTCTAGCAATGGGCTTATAGAGTACGGCACGAAATTTAGGTTGGTAAGTGATGGACAAAATTGATGAAGTTGTGGAGAAGGTAGTTAAGGGAGAGATAGAGCTTCACAAGGTTGATGAGCACCTCGATGGAAACGCTGCCGTAGTAGCCAGGAGGATGGCAATAGAGAAGCTCACGGGAAAGAGTTTTCCTTCGATTGGGGCAACGATCATAGACTACCTCGATGTTAAGGGAAGGAACGCCGAGAACGTGATAGGGGCTGCCCAGGTACCTCTAGGGGTCGCCGGTCCCATCATGGTTGAGGGAGATTATGCTAAGGGCTCATTTTTCGTTCCCCTTGCCACGACGGAAGGGGCGTTGATTGCCAGCGTTAATAGGGGAATGAAGGTCCTGAGACATGCTGGCCCCGTTAGGACAAAGGTCCTGAGAGATGGGATGACAAGGGCTCCAGTGTTTACCTTTGAGTCAGCGCTGGACGCCTTCAAGTTCACGGAATGGGTCAAGAGCAACTTTCAGGAGATAAAGAGGGTTGCCGAGTCTACCTCGTCTCACGCTAGACTTATCAAGATAGATCCACTACAGCTCGGAAATAACGTCTGGCTGAGGTTTGAGTATGAGACCGGTGATGCCATGGGAATGAACATGGTTACCGTGGCAACCGAGGCCGCATGCTCCTACCTAGAGGAGAAGTTCCCCAGGGCGAGGTGCGTTGCAGTTAGCGGAAATGCCTGCAGTGACAAGAAACAGTCGATGACCAACGAACTCCTGGGAAGGGGTAAGAGCGTGGTCGCTGAGGCATTGATACCCTCAAGGATTCTCGAGACTCACCTGAGAACTACTGCAGACAGGATTCAGGAGGTCAACCTGAGAAAGAACTGGTTGGGTGGAGCTAGGGCTGGCACAATCTTCCAGTTCAATGCCCACTTTGCAAACATCATTGCTGCTATCTTCATCGCCACAGGACAGGACGTTGCGCAGGTGGTTGAGAGCAGTACGGGTTATACCTGGGTAGAGAACAGGAACGGTGATCTATACATCTCCGTCACCCTTCCCTCCCTCGAGGTAGGTACTGTTGGAGGAGGGACGAGGTTACCCACGCAAAGGGAGGCCCTCTCTATGATGGGAGTAGACGGAGGTGGCAATCCACCTGGGAGTAATGCCAGAAAACTTGCAGAGATAATCTCCGCCGCCGTCTTGGCTGGCGAGCTGAACCTTCTGTCTGCTCTCTCCACAAGGGAGCTAGGGAAAGCACACCTGCGCTTAGGTAGGGGCATGAAGACTTAATTTTTTGGAATTAATCTAAGACTCATGGACGTTCAAAAGGAACTCGAAAAAGTGATTGAGCTCACCAGAAGTCAGAACAGGTGGAGAAGGACTGAGACCATCAATCTGATTGCCTCCGAGAACGTTATGAGTCCCTTGGCTGAAGCCCTCTACATGAGCGATTTCATGTCAAGATACGCTGAGGGAAAACCCTTCAAGAGGTTCTATCAGGGAACGAAGTACGTGGATGAGGTCGAGACTCTGGCCATGGACTACATGAACCAGGTCACGGGGAGCAAGTTCTGCGACCTAAGACCCACAAGTGGTACGTTGGCCAACGCCGCAGTGTTCAGGGTTCTGGCCAATCCTGGAGACAAGGCTTTAATCGCACCGGTTCAGGCTGGGGCTCACGTTAGTCACACAAAGTTTGGAACCCTTGGGGCCCTTGGAATAGAGCACATAGAGATGCCATACGATGAGGAAAACATGAACGTTGACGTGGATAGGGCAGTGAAAATGATAGAGCAGATTAAGCCCAAGTTCGTTGTTCTGGGAGGTAGCCTTTACCTTTTCCCGCATCCCACTAAGGACCTCGCGCCTCACGTTCACTCGGTGGGGGCAAAGCTGGTGTATGATGCAGCCCACGTTTATGGGCTCATGACTGGTAAGGTCTGGAGTAATCCTCTTGATGAGGGAGCTGACTTCCTTAATGTTTCTACCCACAAAACTTTTCCAGGACCTCAAGGCGGAGCCATATTCTCGAACGAGGAGGAGGAGTTCAAGAAGGTGTCTAGGACAATCTTCCCCTGGTTCGTGAGTAACCACCATCTACATAGGTTACCCTCCACGGCTGTAACTGCGCTCGAGATGAAGGTTTACGGGGAGGATTACGCTAAGCAGATAACCAGGAACTCGAAAGCCTTGGCGGAGGCCCTAGCCTCTTTCGGCTTCAAGGTGATAGGAGAACACCTGGGATACACCAAGAGTCACCAGGTTGCTGTCGACGTGAAGAACCTTGGAGGAGGAGCCTACGTTGCGAAGACTCTCGAGAGTGCTAACATCATAGTGAACAAGAACCTCTTACCTCACGATCCACCGGAGGCAGTTAATGATCCAAGCGGAATAAGAATTGGGGTTCAGGAAATGACGAGATTCGGGATGAAGGAGGGTGAGATGGAAGAGATAGCAGAATTGATGAAGCAGATCCTCGTGGATAAGAGGGACATTAACGAGATGAGAAGGAAGGTAACCGAGATGAGATCCAGATTCCTTGAGGTTAAGTACGCGCTAACGTATGATCTGTCCAAGTATAACTCAAAGCTGATCCCGATGATACTCTAGACAGGTCTGGTTTCAAATTCACTTCAGGAGAAATCTCCATAGCGGAGCAAAGCTAATTCCATCAATCTCGTCCTCGTAGTCCCAAGTGATGACTTTCCTTTTCCCCTTCACCTACATAAGGTTCTCTATTTCTCTTCTAGGTACCTCGTCTTTCCTGCTCGCATAGTTCACCCGGAGGAATCCATTTGGAGTCACGAAGTCTTATCAGTATACTGATAAAGCAAGATAAGAATCTTTCTCACTTTACTTAGAAAGTATAGGAAGATGTGCCGGATGGCTTCAACTTGAACAAATCTCAACTCTAGATTCAGAAAAGTGTTAGACTCGTAAGAACTTTCAGCGATATACTCTTCTACGTTACACTAAACCGAATTCCTTGGCAGAATGTCTTACTACTCAGCTAAAAAGAGCTAACTTTAGACCAGGTCCTCTATTACGCGTTCTAAGGCATTTGAACGTTAACGTAATAGAGTCCCAAAACTTACCTTACAACTATAACCGTTACAGGGGCATTAACGACAACAGAGAGGGCATTTGAACCTGTGTTGATGTCACTGTTCGTCGTGTTCCCCCTGGCTCCCATTATCACGGCGTCAAACACGCCTTCCGATAGAACCTTGATGATCTCGTTGGACGTGCTACTATCCCTTGGCACGTCTGCCACACGAAAGTCGTAGTCTATTCTATCCTCAATTTTCTCCCTTACCAGCTTCTGTATAGTCTCCTTATCTGAGCACCTATCACATGCGTAGAACACTGTAACCCTGGACCCGTATCTCAGGCTGAAGTCAACAGCTAGTTCCAGCGCCCTCATGCTGTTCTCCGAGCCGTCCACCGGAACCAAGATCTTCCTAAACCACATACTTACGGTGTAAGTTGGAGATCCCATGTCATCACACCAGGTATCCCTTTCCAATTCCCATGGAGGCGTTGGTCATCTCAATTGACTTCCTTCCGTCTGCGAAACCTGAGACCGCCCTGATTGCGTCCACGTTCTCAGGGACAACGATAGATTCCTGGTGAACTGCGTACATTAAGAAGACCTCGTTTCCCCTGACTGAGACGGAGTCCTCGAAGACCACCAGCTCATATAGGTCATTTCTGGGTCTCCCCATGTCCCTGGCAACTTCAACTATCTCAGCGGTAGAGGACACCTTAGATTTCCCAGATGCCAGAAGTATCCTGGGGGTTGAGCTGAGCACCGAGAGGACGTCCTCCTTAGTAACTGGGCTACTTACCGTGACGTCTAGAAGGTGAACGTGCATCAGTGTCGTGGGAGCCACCACTGCCATGGTTACAATGTCCAGGTCCTTGAGCACTGTATTAACGTCCTTCGCATGATGGCTTGGGATCGAGGCTGGATCAGGTACAAGGGAATTGATGGGTCCCTTCTTCACTTCCTTTGGGTCAGCAGCTCTCCTCACTATGGTTCCCCTGACTTTCGCAATCTTGCTTACCCTGTTCAGGGTGCACAGCGTCCTCAATAGCCCAGTGGTATTACAGGACACGACTCTTACGTACCGCTTATCCACTGCCTCGTCATAGTTGCAAAGAGCTGAGAAGGAAACGTCAGCCACATTGGCCTTCTCTCCTCCCTGAAATAGTGCCCTCTTACCCATGGACGAGTAAACCTGCTTATATTGGGCACCAACGCCGTTTGGAGTGGCGTCCACCACAACGTCAGCTTCCTTGATCATGTCCTCCAGGACTCCCTTTACCTTGATCCCTGCCTCCTCAAACTCCTTCAGCGACTCCTTAGTTACGTAGAGGTTTATCCCCATCTTCTGGGCCTGATATGCTTCGTAGTTGGGCGAGGTCTTAGATACCCCTACCAAGGTCATGTCAGGTTGTGCAAGGATCGCACTCGCGACCCTCTTACCAATGGTTCCGTAACCGTTAACTGCTACCTTGATCATTTCTTGAGCACCTCCCTGGCTGAAATGTCTAGGGCCTCAAGGGCCGGTAACCTTTCGCCTGCAAGGAAAAGGAGGAGAGCTCCACCTCCTGTGGATACGTGAACCTTGGAACTATCTAGGGGTCCTATTCCCCCAAGGAGGCTGATCATGTGACCACCCCCGACAATGAGGTAACCGGGACTCTCCAGTGAGTTCTTGAGAAGCGTTCTACTAGATTCCCTGAACCTTTCGTCCTCTATTACCCCCATTGGTCCCCTCATGACAATGATCTTCGCGTCCCTTATAAATGACGAATATATCCCAACTGTAGTTGAGCCTACGTCCTTGATTACTGCTGTGACCTTGTTTGCAGGTTCTTCGTATACCTGACCTCCCTTCTCCACCTTGAAGTCTACGGGAATCTCCACGGGAGCTCCAGACAAGAGAAGTTTTCTCGCCCTTGGAACTAAGCTAAGAACTCCGGCCTTCTCAAGAACCTGAAGATTGTCTTTCCCCAGGTCTAGTCCCTTGGCAACCGCGAAGAGCTCAGCAATGAGCCCGCCGGTCAATATCCTATCAGCTAGTCTCCTTTTCACGAGATTCTCAATTATCCTGAGGCTATCCAGAACCTTCCCGCCACCCATGATGAAGACCTTGGGCTCCTCTCCCTCGTTGAAGACCTTGGCTAGAGCTGATACCTCCTTCTCCATTACCCTTCCTGCACTGGATCTTAGGACAAGTGGGAAACCCACGAGGCTAGCCTGACTTCTGTGGGCTGTAGCAAAGGCGTCGTTCACGTAACCCTGGAAGAGTGGTTGAAGTCTGCGAACCAGAAAGCTCCTCGAGTGTTGAAGGGGAGAGGCCTCTATTAACTCCTCCGATACGAACCTGACATTATCTAGAAGAAGGACGGACCCTAATTTCATGTTCCTTATCCTCTCCCTGGCATAGGGCCCCATGACGTCCCCCACAAACTCAACTTCCATATCGAGATGTTTCTGTAGTAGTCTCGAGTGTTCCTCGAGATCCGTAAAGTCATTGTCGCCTGGTCTTCCCTGATGCGAGACCAGGACCACCCCATTCCCTCGGCTCACAAGTTCACGAATAGTCTCAACGTGAGCCTTAATCCTGGAATCGTCTAGAAGTTTGCCCGTCTTTGAATCAACGGGCGAGTTTATGTCAATCCTCACAAGAACCTTGCTGTTGCTGAAGTTGAGATCATCCAGTGTGGGAATATTCATGTCATTTACCTTAATCAGAATTGATCCCCGCGATCATTTTAAACAAGGGGATTAAAATTTTAGCACGATGGATAGATCGAGAGAAAGTTATCCCAGAGCAGGGGGATCAGGGACTCCCTCCTAAGGTTGAGGAGAACTATCTCCACCTCAGTTGTCTGAGGATTTGGAGTCCTAGTCTTTAGCCTTAAACCTAGAGAGCTATCAAGAAAGTAGGAAAAGGATTCCCTTATCCTGAAGTAGTCCAGGTGAACTTTTCTGCAGTTAAAGGTTACCTTGGCTATCCTGGAATCCATGAAGTCTGTCTCGACGGTGCATTGGTCTCCTTCGCTCCCCATCATGGCGTTGAAGAGATGTTCGACAGTGTAGGGAATTTGAGAACTGGAGACGCCCAGTGGAGGGATGAGAAGCCTAACGTCTCCTGTTGAGTTCTTAATCTTCTTCGCAATAAAGTTGAAGTTGAAGAAAAGGAAGACGTCATTACACAATCTGAGCTTCACGGTCCTTATCTCGCCCACGTTCCCAATGTCGTCAAAGACCTTCCTCAACGAGTCTTGAAAGGTCATCTCGGACACATTATAGCTAGTCTCTACCATTCCCTTCAACGAGAAGAGATTTGGAATAACTGGATCCTTGAGGTATTGGAGAATATATATCTCGTTCTTCCTGGAGCCTGCCTTCGAAATGGCCTTGGAGACTGTATTGGCAAGAAAGGAGAGCTCCCTATTTGATCCAACTATGGCCCATTCGCCAAACTTATCCCTTTCAAATCGTCGCTTATCTTTCCTGAAGATATTCCAGGGCATTCATTAATGTTTAGATGGCTACAATAAAAACCTTGAGAAATAACCAGCACAAAACTTCTTGTGCACAGTTAATCACGACGCAGAACGACTTAACGGGATATTAAGGAAGCTTTATAACGTGGAATTCAATTACTTTAATTAGCCGGGTAGTCTAGCGGCCAAGGATCCAGGGCTCTGGCCCCTGGGACCCCGGTTCGAATCCGGGCCCGGCTACCTTCTTTGAGACTATCTCCTAAACTTGGGGTTTACGTTATGTTCTACCTTAGGGGTCTCTTACCCATCTGAACATATCCACGAGGGTCTATCCTCGCATTCAGCTATGATTACTCAAAAGGCAACCCATAAGTAAACTTCCAATTCTGTTAACCCTCAGGAGATAAAGGGATACCTATGCCCTGGGTCACGATCCTTTCAGAGGATCTTTCATCTAGTTCTCGGGCTTTTACTGTGAGAAAACTAAAAAGCGGAGGCAATTTCTCATCTCATGAATCTAAATTCACACATAGCCTTTGCACTGGCGGTAGGTCTAGCCCTATTCCACAACATCCCCCTGGCAGTTCTCGTTGGAATCGGTGCAGCTTTGCCTGACCTAGACAGGGAATACATCTTCACCAGACGAAAGATATTTGCAAAGTATCAACTGCATAGGGCCCTCTTTCATAATGTTTTTATTGGACTAGCTGTGATGTACTTCAACTTCTATCTGGGACTAGGGATGTTTCTCCACTTTGGACTAGACTTGTTAACCTCCCCCACGGATAGAGGCATCGAACTTTTCTTCCCACTTGGAAGACTAGTTAAGACGTTTAAGCTTCACTATGACGGGAAGGTATCCAGAGAAAAGGGGATAATGTGGTACCTAGAAGATCCTTCTACCCTCGTCAATAGGACTGCGGATCCTGGACTTAGGGAGATAGAAAGTATGCCATGGATCAGGGTCTATGGCCCATTTAAGAACAGCAGGTTGGTGGATTGGACAATCTTCTACGGTAGCTTCATCTTCATTCAACTCTACGAGATTAACAATCTGTTAAGTTGGTGGGAAAATTTCCTGTACACCGCGTTTATGAAATACCTTCTCATAGATGTCGGGATAGTGATCTTTTACGCCTTGGGTGAACTGTGGAGGAGAAGACTCCAATTTAGACAGGTAAGCAGGAGGACCAAGTCAGCCATCTTGGGCGGAATGATACTTGGGCTAGTCCTAATATTGATCCAGGGAGCCACACTCTATTCTCCTATGACCCTTAACTCCAGGTTTTTGGAGTTGGGATTGCTCTCATTGATTCTAGGTTTAGTGCTTGCGACACTACACGTGAGGTTAAGGTTCAAGGAGATTGTCATGTAAGTCCTGAAATAACGGCTTTCTAAACATAGATCTTGCTAACCTGGGCTCTCTTCGATTATAGCGTGGAATTAGTATCCAATATCTAATTACTTGACGCCTATCCTTACAGATAGTTCTGATTGAGTGAAGCGCATTAATTTTCAGATACCTACACACTAGCGTGGATTGACGAATTTCGCTGCGCGAGCATCAACTAATCTCAATAGGCTTGAGAGAATGCAACGCTCTGGTCGCATACTCAATGAGTTAGATTTTAATGGGTTCAAAAAATAGTTATAACGTGCCGCCGTAGCTCAGCCTGGCCAGAGCGCCGGACTCATACGGATGCTGGGTCATCCGGTCGTCCGGGGTTCAAATCCCCGCGGCGGCACCATCTCCATGTGGTAATTTTAGAACATTACCTGGAGTTAGATAACTACCTCGCAGAAATCGTGACAAGCAGGTTCTTCACGATTACACGTACGGAGAGTATACTTAAAGCGCAAGGACCCGTTCATCTCTACTGATGTATGTAACTAAAGACTCCTTAGAAAACTAGTTAACGGGCCATGAGTTAGATTTTAATGGGTTCAAAAAATAGTTATAACGTGCCGCTGTAGCTCAGCCTGGCCAGAGCGCCGGCCTTGTAAGGTTTCCCAAGCCAGCCGGCGGTCGCGGGTTCAAATCCCGCCAGCGGCTTCTAGATACTTCCTGAGTGCGTCCCTGATAATCTCGCTCCTTGGAGTTCTCTTGTTCATAGCGTAGAGATCCAGCTTCAGCAGGAGATCCTCTTCCGCTTTAAACGTGATTACTCTCATTTTCTCGGTATTACTACCTTGAAAAGCTACAATATATTTAGGATTTTCCCACGGGAAAGAAACAGGGAGATAACTGAAAGTGTTAATATCCCATCTTGCTAATCACGTCCTCAACAAGCTTCCTGATTATGTCGTTATCATTATCGTCGGTTAGGAAGCCCCTGATTATGAGTCCCTCGGCACACTTCTTGTCTAGCCCCCTGTTCTCCAAATAGAAAATGAGATCCTCATTCACCTTTGAGGCTGAGGCCGAGTGCTTCGCTGTGATAATTTTCCCAGTCTTTACCTCGAGCATAGGCGCAACCACGGCCTTAGCATCGTCGCCTATGATGAGCGCCCTTCCCAGTATTGTTGTGGAGGAGTCAATGGCGTTCTCTCCTATGACCGCGTCTCCCCTAATCACCGTGTAGGAGCTACCGGAGGCAACTGCTTTCAGTACCCCGTTACTAACGCTCTTTCTTCCCACGTGATTCACGTTGGCGAGAACATTGACCCTATTATTTCCTATTCCGAGGCTCTTAGCGTTAAAGTTGGCAACTGCCTCATCTGACAGTTCCACGTGATACTCCGTGTGCCCTAGGGATTGGCCCACGGAGAAAATCGAGGAATTGATCTCTCCCTTGATCGATCCCTTGGTGTAGGTATAGGCATAGGAATCTCGGCTTGAGTTGACTATGGAGAAAGACATGGAGGAGCCCTTTGGAACGTCCAGGGAGATCACAGCGGAAGGCATGGCTCCCTCCGAACCGTCGGAATAGTAGATCAAGTCCACGTTGTCCCCATCTGGAACACTGACCTCTACTAGAACTGGACAAAAGACTTTTCCCTGACATCTGTTATAAACGAGGTATTTCCCTCCCTTGTTAATCAATATCTTCCTGGAACCCGCCAGGGTTAAAGCCACGAGCTTGTGGTCCTCTGGCTTAACCAGGCCTGAGCTTACGGAGTCAAGTGGTGAGAAATTCAGGGGTATGTTATTCCCAATAACAAATGAATTATAGCCCTCAAGCGGGACAGAGAGGTCCTTGATGGGAGTGCCCTCTATACCTAAATTGAGGGCATCAAAAACAGACCACTCAGTGTAGTGCTTTATGGTGGGGGAGTCGCTGATTACCTGATAGGGTAAGGTTAGATATTTCTGAAAAATCTCTTCTCGTTCTGCTTTGGAGCCCAAGGACGAAATATACTTGAGGAAGCTATCTTGATCCACGACAGGCATTCATGCCACTGCTCCCAGCTTATCCAGCTCCAGCTTAATAACCTTGTTAAGCATCGTGGCATACTCGAAGGGTAGCTCCTTCATGATTTCGTCAATGAAGCCTAGTACTAGCATTGATGTGGCCTCCTTCTCTCCTATTCCCCTGTTCATCAAGTAGAATAGCTGATCTTCACTCATTCTGAAGGTATGAGCCTCGTGGGCCACGTCAGCGTCATCCTCAAGGACCTGGTTATGCGGGAAGGTGTAGGCCTTGGTCCTCTCGTCTAGCATGAGTGAGTCACACTTTACAAATGCCTTAGCTCCCTTGGCTCCCTTGTTGACCTTAATTAGTCCACGGTATATGTTAACGCCTCCGCCGAAACCTATGTTCTTGTTGACGATCTTGCTCTTTGTGTTGGGCGCCGCGTGTATCATCTTGGAACCGCTATCCTTCCACTCACCTTCACCCGAGGCCAGAGTGACCACAAGGCTGGTGGAACTTGCGTTTTGGCCTCTCAGGATCGTGGTTGGATATACGAAACTGTACTTGGAACCTAGAGATCCCTCAACCCACTCAATGTTGGCACTCTCGTCTGCCCATGCTCTCTTGTTATTGAAGTTAATCACGTTCTTGCTCCAGTTCTGGATCGTGGTGAACTTTATCTTAGCGTTCCTCTTGGCATAAAGCTCAACCATCCCGTCGTGGAAGGAGAACTTCCTGAGCTGTGGGGCACTACAACCCTCAATGAAGTGCAGATAAGACCCCTCATCGGCAACTATCAACGTGTGCTCAAACTGTCCCTCCATCTCCCTTCCAATGATGAAGAAGCCTTCCACCGGAGTCGTTATCTTAACTCCCTTGGGCACGTAAACGAAGACTCCCCCGCTCCAGAGGGCACCGTGTAGTGCAGCGAACTTATGATCCGATGCTGGAAAGATCTTCATGAAGTAATCCTTCATGAAGTCTGGATACTTTCTCAGGGCATCCTCTGGTGGCATCATTATTACACCTTTCTTGGTCAGCTCTTCCTTCACGTTGGAGTAAATGGGTTCGGACTCAAAGACTGCCACTAACCCGCCGAGGTACTTCTTCTCGGACTCTGGTATCCCAAGGACATCGTAGTAATCCCTGATCTCCTTTGGAATCTGATCCCAATTGTTGGTCTGATCAACGTCAGGTTTCACATAGAGCTCAAGGCTTGAGACGTTAAGTGAGCCTAGCACATCAGGTAACCAGTTTGGAGTTGGAATCTTCTCAAAGAGCTCAAGGGACTTTAGCCTAAGCCTCAACATCCACTCTGGTTCCTTCTTTATCTTGGAGATCTCCTCAATTGTGCTCTTGGTTAGCCCTGACTCAACTATCCTCCTGTGAAACTCATGTTGGTCCAATTTCTCATACTTCGCCTCTATGGACGCGTTGAGAATTTCGTTCATGTCTAGCGATAGTTTCTCTTCTGTCATCTTTCTTACCATCTTTAACTGTGTTAAAGATAAGCTATAAGCCTTTCTATTATATCTTCTCAACTAAATTAAGCTAAATGAAAATTAAAGTTTAAAAATCAGTTGCGAGATTTAATTACTCCCTCATAGCCCTTCTCGTCAATGAGCTTTGCCAGTTCCATTCCACCGCTGGCTATTATTGTTCCCCTATATAGAACATGGACCTTATCGGCATTGACGTAATCTAGGATCCTCCTGTAATGCGTGATTATCACGTAGCCTGTGTTGTTTTCGGCCCTGAGTTTCTTTATGCCTTCTGAAATTATCCTCAATCCGTCAACATCAACTCCGGAGTCGGGCTCGTCCAAGATAGCAAACTTGGGTTTCATGAGCAACATCTGAAGAATCTCGGTCCTTTTCTTCTCACCACCGCTAAAGCCGTCAAAGACTCCCCTGTTCAGAAGGGTCTCGTTAAGTCCAACAGACTTGGCAATGTTCCTAACATCACCAACTATCTCTGACACGGACTTATTGGAGCCTGATATCCTGTTATACTCGGCCACGAGAAGGGTGGACAACTTGACCCCGCTTATCTCTATGGGGTTCTGAAAGGCTAGAAATAGCCCCCTCTTGACCTTCTCGTCTGTCTCTAGGTTTGTTATGTCCTCACCGTCGAGTATGATTGAACCCTTGGTTATCTTATACTTGGGGTGTCCCATGAGAGCCAAGGAAAGGGTGGTTTTACCGCTTCCGTTAGGACCCATCAAAGCATGTATCTCTCCGCTCTTGACCTCGAACGTAACTCCCTTAAGGACTTCCTTACCCTCAACCTCAACGTGAAGGTTTTCAACTTTAAGTGTTGACATTGTCAATTCACCACACACCATTTATTGCATCTTAAGTTAAGTTTCTTTCTATCCAAGGCATATCCTCCAAGAACAGGGTGCAGGAGGAATTCTCTAGGGCGCTTTCCAAAAGCCCCACTATCTGCTTGATATACTCCACAATTGGCGTGTTGTTAAGTTGAGATAAGTTAGACCTGGATTCCTTGACTAGGTTGAGACCATTTAGAACCCTCTTGGTGCTGGGGAAGAGAACGGTCATGATGACCTCATCCAGGAGATCGTTAACCTTCTTCAAGGTCTCGACTAGAATCTTAGACTCCTCTTTGTCCGGATTAGAGGACCTCACAGCTTCCATCAACTTATCTATTACAGTATCCACGTTGAGAAGCGTAGTCGTATTTATCACTATAAGCGAGTTCTTGGTCATGTTCTTGGCGGTCTCATATTTGCTTCCCATAACTCTCCTCATTAGCATGTAATAGAGCCTTCGTAGATCCTCGTGGTTACCCGCGTTCTCCTTTGGCGTTTCCCCTGATATGAGTGCAATAACCTCGTCTACCCTCTTGGCCACGGTATTTAACATCCTCCTGAGGAGAGACTCTATCCCCACCTTTTCGGTGTCCAAAAGGCATTCCACCTTAATTCTTGTCTCCGAGGTTTCAGTTACCTCGACTCCAACTATCTGCTTTGTTACCTGAATTAGGTCCTCAACGTCCTTTTGCTGGATAGATTTCCTGGATTCCAGGATAATTTCGTCATATCCAAGAGTATAAAGGCACGGGATTATACTGGGGATGGGTTGCTTCAGTGAGTCAACGTCGATCTTAATGGACCTATGGTTGTTCTCCATCTTTATCTTCTCTGCAATCAGCTTAAGTGAACCGTCGCTTGAGACCTCGATCAAGATTTTATCGCCTGGTTTCACGTTCCACTTGTTAATCCACTTTTTGGGCAGAGTAATGAACAGGGAAGATGAACCAAGCTTCTGTACCTTCCTGGTCTCTATGTCCTTGGCATTGTTAAGCTCCTCCAAAATGATCCCTTAACTAGTTATCTTAAACGCCGTTTATAAACATGTTGCAACGTCTTCATAAGACTTTGAAAAAGGGGCTTTTATTATTACTCGTAAAGTTTTGATACTTTATATGATCGCAAATAAAGTTAGAAAGTAAATTTAAAGTAACCTTGAAACTTTGAAATTGTCATTTAGTTTCTGTCTTGACTAACCTTAGGGTTATACGTCCCTTTACCCTGGAGACCTTAACCTCTGATCCTTCGAGTTCCTTGGGAATTTTTACCTTCAATCTATACTTTACTCCCCTCGAGTTAGTGCAGGAAAGTTCAAGGTTCTGTCCGTCCAATTTGACGTAAACGGTTTCCTCCTTCAGGTGGGGCACATCCACAATGTAGATCAGCTCGTTTTCCCTTCTCTGCTCACTGTAGAGTGGGACAAGGCAACTCTCCCTCTCCACAGACTCCCTTATTTCGTTTGACATTAACTCTACCAAGTTTTCCATTTCTCTCATTTCAGACTCTATCGCCTTCTTTACCATGTCGTATAGATCCTTATATGCTGGCATGTCTTTCACGCGTAGGTCATTGGTTTTCCTGAGGAGTAAGTGGGAAGCTCCCTCTTGGTTTGCTCCATTAGACCCTTGATCCTGGACCTTATCTCTTCTGCCTCCTGCAAGAGAGCGCTCGTATCAATGGTGAAACCCAGGTATTTTCCGACTATTTCTAGGGCTACAGCTGAGGCCTCCGGATCCGGTATGTCCAGAAAAGACTCCACCACAATGGCGAAGTTGCCAATGTTTTTCTTGGCAGTCTCATAGAGAATGGGAGCATATGGACCGGAGATATAACCCTGACCAAATTTCTGAACATTGTCGAGCCCGCTCAAACTAGAAGCTAAATCCTTCGAGTTAGCTATCCAGTAAGCTGATGGTTTATCTATATCGAGTCTGTTGGGTATGGGAAGTCCCGTAATGGAAATTATTGAGCTGATGCCATACCTTATTGCATAATCTGTTATGAACCTAGCTAGGGGATAGGCTGAATTCACCGGGAGGGCGGTCCACGAGTGAAGGACTATGACGTTGATATCCTTTCCGTAATAGAGCCTTAGGGGAGACTTAGCAACACCATCATCAACGTGAAGTATTGGTGGAAGATACTTTCTGGAAAACACCTGGCCGTATTCTTGAACTAGACCCTTACCGATCATATACTCTGTGGCTATCTCCCCAACTAGACCAGCATCAGGTATACCTACGATCATGTACGCGGGTTTCCTTATATCAGGGACATAATTTTCCTCTATCTCAAATCCTTCCTCCACATTAATCACCCTTAATCTTCTCCGCATATAATTCTGGAGAGAGAAGCTTTTTACTTTCCTCTGGGTTACTGATCCTTAACTTGAATAGCCAACCAGAGCCGTAAGGATCCTTGTTTATTAGCTCTGGGCTCGAAGTTAGCTCCTCGTTAACGTCAGTTACTTCCCCTGAAAGCGGTGAGTATATGTCGGCTGCAGCCTTAACAGACTCCACGACCGCTACCACCTCCCCAAGGGTTACCTTCTGCCCTCTCTTAGGTAAATCCACTCCCACGATATCCCTAAGCTTCTTTTGAGCATAATCCGTTATCCCAACTACTGCTTCCATACCGTTTAGCTTAACCCACTCATCACTTTCAGTGTAAAGCAGATCAGTTTTGAGAACGTATTTACCAACCCTTATTTCGCTCAAATTAAGCGCCTCACTTAAATAGTGGGAAATCCGACAATTTAACGCTATAATCCTTCCCTCTTACCTCAACTTCTGCGTTTCCACCCATGAGGAAATGCCTGGAACTTAGGTAGCCCATGCCTATAACCCTTGATAGATAGGGAGAAAAGGTCGAACTGGTCACGTAACCTACTTCTTTCCCTGCTATCTTGATCTTGGAGGAGTTCCTAGGAATCACCCTCTGGTTCTTGGGTAGTTTTATACCAATTCTTAATCTGTCCACACCCGTCCTCAGGATATCCAAAAGGGCACCTTTCCCTATGAAGTCCTTATCCAGCGAGTAAACCCAGTACCTAGCTTCCACGGGGTTAACGTCTTCTCCTATGTCCTCTCCATAGAGGACGAAACCCATCTCCTGCCTTAAGCTATCTCTAGCTACTAGGCCAGCCCCCTTCACTCCTCGAGCTATGAGCCTCTCCAGGATGGATTGAGCCACCTCGGGTTTCGCCCAGAACTCTAATCCATCCTCTCCAGTCCAACCCGACCTACTCAAAAGGAAAACCTCGTGCCCCTCAAACTTAGCGTTCAGCTTAAACTGCAGAGGAGACAGATCAGGTTTCTCCGCCACTTCCCAGATCCCACGTCCTTGAAGAGCTATCATGACTAGGTCAAAGGTTAAGTCCTCAACCTCGAGGGAAGAGTTCTTCCTGATCCAGTTTATCACCTTCTCCCTGTTTATTGCGTTGGTCACCACAAGAAACTCGGATTCTGATACCTTGTAGGTCATCACGTCATCCACGAAGCCTGCCTTATCGTTAAGAAAGGCCGTAGGACCAACCATGGTGCCAGGTGAGGAATCTGAAACCTTTTTTGCAACAAGATTTTCAAACTCTTGGAGTTTTCCAGTTATCCTTAGCCTACCCATGTGGGACAAATCGAAAAAGGCAGATTTTGTCCTGACTGCCATGTGCTCCTCTTGGTAGGAGGTGTAGGTCATGGGCATTTTCCAGCCTGCAAACTCACCTAGATTTGCTCCTAACTTTTCCTCAAAGTTAATCAAGGGAGTCCAAAACATTCATAACCGCCTTCTATTGTTTGATATTTGCTGATGGAGTTTAAATGGACAACCATCCCTGGCTTCCAAATATATCTAGGATTAAAGACATGTTGAGGGAGATTGGGGTAGACGACGTAGAACAGCTCTTTCAAGACGTTCCAAGGGATTTGATACTGCGGAGGGAACTGAAGGTAGGCTACGACTCTCCCTTGCCGGAGGAGGATATAAGATGGAGATTAAACCAAGTGGCCGAAAGGAACCTAAAGTTAAGATATCCCCCTTTTCTTGGGGCTGGAGCCTATCCCCACTCGATTCCTTCGGTGATAAGGTTCATCCTATCCAGGTCTGAGTTTTACACTGCCTACACTCCCTATCAACCTGAGGTCAATCAAGGTCTTCTGCAGGGCCTATTTGAGTACCAGAGCCTCATGGCTGAGCTCCTCGAGATGGACGTGGTAAACTCGTCGCATTATGATTGGGGAGGTAGTCTGGCTGAAGCAGTCCTGATGGGGTACAGAATAAACGGTAAAAGAAAAGTAGTAATTCCAGAATCCATCAACCCGCTTCACGAAGAAGTTCTGAGGACTTGGGTATCAGGGAGAGAGCTAGAAGTGGTCAAGATCCCTGTTGGGAAGGACGGTAAAATAGACCTGGACTTCCTGTCATCGCTCAACTCGGACGAGATATCCTCAATTTACATTCAACAACCCAACTTCTTTGGAGTAGTTGAGACAGAGCTGGAGTACGTTACCGACTGGGCCAGGAAAAATAATGTGGTGAGCATCATGGGGGTTAGTCCACTCTCTCTGGGATTAATAAAGACGCCAGGTGAACTTGGGTTCGATATAGCTGTTGGAGATGGACAGGAACTAGGAATACCGCTCAACTTTGGAGGCCCATATAGCGGTATTCTCGCCACTAGGATGGACATGAAACTTGTGAGACAGATGCCCGGAAGGATCGTGGGTATGACACAAGACTCTCAAGGAAGAAGAGGTTTCACCCTAATTCTCCAGACCAGGGAACAGTTCGCGAGAAGAGAGAAGGCAACATCCAACATTACCACAAATGAGGCCCTGATTGCTCTGGCCAACGCCGTCTACCTATCCCTCCTTGGGAAAGAGGGCATCAGGGAGTTAGCTACGGAGATTTATAAGAGGTCTCATTACGCCCTAAAGAGGATGGAGGATGAGGAACTGGGCAAGAGGAAGTGGGAGTCGGATTTCTTTGAGGAGTTCACATTTGTGTTTAGGTCAGATTATGATAGGATTCACTCCGAGTTACTCAGGAGGGGTATCCACGGAGGGTTGAGACTAGGTCCTAGGGAAGCTCTGTTCTGCGTGACTGAAGTTCATACCAAGCGGGCAATAGATGATCTAGTTAATGCCATGAAGGAGGTGGCCTAAATGTGGAGGCAGGCGTATTGGGATGAACCTCTAATCACGGAGTATAAGGGGAAGGGAAGACAAGGCTTCCTCGTACCTAAGGAAGACCTAGACGTGGAAATTAAGTTACCTGAAAAGATCAAGAGGGGAAAGGAGCCTGAACTTCCCGAGGTTTCGGAGCTTGAGGTCGTTAGGCACTTCGTGAGACTATCCCAGATGAGCTTTGGCGTTGACACTGGAATGATGCCTTTGGGATCATGCACCATGAAGTACAATCCAAAGATAGAGGAAGAGACAGGGGTTGCAGATAGGACTCACCCATTACAGGATCAGGACACTGTTCAGGGGAACCTAGAGGTAATGTACGAAATGCAAAGGTGGCTTGCTGAGGCAACGGGAATGGACGAATGTAGCTTACAGGTTCCGGCGGGATCAGCTGGCGAACTGGCTGGCGTGCTCATGATCAGGAAATACCACAGGGATCAGAATAGGAGGAGGGAGGAGATGCTTGTTGCTGACTCAGCCCACGGAACAAATCCGGCAAGCGCAGCAATGGCTGGCTTCTCAGTGATCTACATCAAGTCTAACCAGGAGGGCTTGGTTGACCTCAACGTGCTCAAAGGGACAATATCAGATAACGTTGCAGGGTTCATGTTAACTAATCCTAATACCTTGGGACTCTTTGAGGAAAACATCAAGGAGATAGCTGAGCTGGTTCACTCGGTAGACGGAGTCCTCTACTATGATGGCGCTAACCTAAACGGAATCCTGGGAATAGTGAGACCAGGGGACATGGGATTTGATATAGTTCATCTCAATCTTCACAAGACCTTCGGAGTCCCCCATGGGGGTGGAGGTCCAGGGGCTGGAGCCGTGTGTGCCAAGGGTAAGATGACTAAGTATCTCCCGTACCCCATAGTGTCCAAGGGAGAGAGGTACTATCTTGTTAAGCCTGAGAGGTCCATAGGGAAGATCTCGGTGTTTAACGGAAACTTTGGTAACCTGATGAGGTCCTATGCCTACATTCTTGGCCTTGGCGGAAAGGGAGTGTCCATGATTGGAAGAATGAGTACATTGGCCACAAACTACCTGATAGCGAAACTTAGAGGAGTGAGGGGACTGGAGTTGATGGCTCCTCACCGGTTCAGAAAACATGAGGTAGTATTCAGCGCAAAGAAACTGGCAGAGGAAACTGGGGTGACTGCGTTTGATATAGCCAAGGCTTTACTCGACAGGGGCTTCTATGCGCCCACCATATACTTCCCGCCCAATGTGGAGGAGGCTCTGATGATCGAGCCCACAGAAACTGAGCCCATAGAAGTCCTGGATCAGTACGCCAACGCAATCAAGGATATTGTGGAGAAAGCATATTCCAACCCTTCCTCCATTACTTCGGCTCCCCAAAACACGTCAGTGGGTAGACTTGATCAGGTTAAGGCAAATCATCCGAGCACTATGACCCCAACCTATAGGGTTCTCAAGTCTAGGTTAGCGAGCCAAGGAAGAAAGTAGAATGGATAGGTAACCCAAGTAAGGAATGGAAATCACATACCCATCTATCTCAGTAACTTTTCCTATTACATCACTCGAGGGAACGCCAGGGGCCGGTTCTAACCCTATTTGATTATCAGGTTGCGGGTTTGATATCTTATCTACCCCCTGGGTTACGTAATACGTTCCGTCTACTCTAATGACCCTATGGATCACATAGGTGTGTAGTTGAGGTGACCTGTATATTATGATTGAGTGATACGTAATGTGTGTGGGAGACTGATAGAAAGTGAGTGCGCCATTCTGAAAAATGGGATACATTGATACTCCCTCTACGCTCGCGGAGCTTACAATATTAGAGTAGAACACGATATAAACTAGGGCGATAAGAATGATGATCGCTATATCACTCTTCTTCATCCAGATCGCCTAGATCCAGCTCTATTATTTCCCCTTCATCTGTCCTCTGTTCCTTCTTCTCCCCACCGAACTTCTTCACGCCTTTCTTACCCTCAACCTCTACCTCCGATCCGCCTGCCCTTATTTTGGAAACCACTGCCCTCCATCTATGACCACAATTGGGGCACTCATATGAACCCATCACTGTTATAGTTATTCTACCGTAGGCATCAGGAAGGGGTGACACTAGGTTCCACGTCTTTATTGGCTTCTCAACCTTAGTCCCACAGTTAGGACAAACGTCCGGTTCACTTTGTTTCTTCTTGGGCATACGGGGTTATATGTAAGGTAACAGTTTAAAAAATAGTATCGTTATAACGGATGCAGTAAGGAAAAGTAATCCATTATAAATATATTTGTAGCTCTTTTTTATTATTAGGATATAACCTATTATATTTAATGCTAGAATAATTGGAAGAATGTACAGATAAGATGAAAGATAAGGATAAGAGGCTAAAAAAGGAGCTGTAACCCATGTTACCGCAAACGCGGTCTGATTGCTCATCTTGTCCTTCAACAGATGATAGTAAATGGGTGACATAATGCCGTAAAACAGGAAGAGAGCTATTGGT
The DNA here is from genome assembly GCF_000016605.1 of Metallosphaera sedula DSM 5348. NCBI lineage: Archaea > Thermoproteati > Thermoproteota > Thermoprotei > Sulfolobales > Sulfolobaceae > Metallosphaera > Metallosphaera sedula. The sequence continues at coordinate 1,610,006 of NC_009440.1, forward strand.
ACCATTAACATTTTAGCCTATGTATGGTGAGTTGAGATGAATTAAAATGATGAACGGTTTCTCGATAGCTAATGTCCAGGGATATGAAATTATTGATTCTAGAGGAAATTTAACTGTTAGAGCCAGGGTTACCTTGGAGTCCGGGATAAGGGCTACTGGAGACGCGCCCTCAGGAGCGTCAAAGGGGACTCGGGAGGCCGTGGAACTTAGGGACAAGGACGGCTCGGTTAAGGGAGCCGTGGATTCCATAAACTACTACATTTCACCTGCCCTCATGGGTCTAGATGTGAGGGAACAGGGAAAAATAGACAGGATAATGATAGAGTTGGACGGGACCGAGAATAAGTCCAGGCTGGGAGCCAATGCAACCATAGCTACGTCTATCGCAGTCGCCAAAACTGCGTCAATTTCCATGGGATTGGAACCTTTCATGTATATTGGCGGAGCCAGGACGCATACCTTGCCTGTACCCCTCCTCAACATCTTGAATGGGGGTCTGCACGCTGGTAACATGTTAAAGATCCAGGAGTTCATGGTTATTCCGGTGAAATTTGACACTCTAAAGGAGGCCTTAATTGCTTCTACCAAGATTTATAAGACCCTCAAGTCGCTCGTTACGGAGAGATACGGAAAGATATACACGGCTTTAGGAGACGAAGGGGGTATCTCCCCACCGCTCAGCGTTACTGAGGACGCCCTAAAGCTGGTGCATGAGGCGATCAAGAGGTCAGGAATGGAGGGGAGGGTCTTCATGGGGATGGACGCTGCAGCCTCGGATTTTTACAACCCTGAGAAAGGGGTGTATGAAATAGATAACACGAGTAAGTCCCCGGACGAAATGATAGAGTTTTATGTTGATATAGCTAGCCGTTACCCCTTACTATATCTGGAAGATCCTTTCGAGGAGAACGATTTCAGCAGATATTCAGAGTTGCAGAGCAGAATTAAGAACGTGATAGTCACTGGAGATGACCTGTTCACCACTAACGTGAGATACCTTAGAAAGGGAATCGAGATGAAATCCGCTAGAGGAGTTATTGTTAAGGCTAACCAGATTGGAACGCTGACTGAAACCATTCAATTCTTCGATCTAGCTAAGGACAACTCCATTAAGACCGTAGTTAGTCATAGGAGCGGTGAAACCGAAGACAGCTTCATTGCCGACCTCGCCGTAGGCCTAAACAGTGACTTCATAAAAACAGGAGCCCCTTCCAGAGGAGAAAGGACATCAAAATATAATAGATTACTTGAAATTGAAAATGAGTTCGGACTTGAATATCTCGGTAGAAGGCTCTAGTTATGGCAATAGTATTCCGATGACTACCAAGCCAGCGGCCAATAGTAGGAGGAAGAGGATGAATTGTTTAGTGGTAAGATTGGGTACTGCCTTAACTGCCTTGAAGAGACCGTAGACCATTCCTCCTATGGCCACGAGGAACAGTACTATTAATCCCATTGCTATCAGCGTTATTGATAACGGTTCAGTGTTGAAGCTTAAGGGATGGAATAACTGGTTTGTTACGTTTACAAGCGTCTGTAACGTCATGATCAAACCATAGATTGTTCATGGAAAGTTTATTTAAATTGCCCCCCGGAATTACGTCTACCAGTGATGAAGGTTAAAAGCGCGTATTGGATGAAGAAAAACCTACTCTGAGGGGCACTAAGCCTTTTAAACTATTCTTGGAGTAACCAGTATTTTTGAGGAGTAATACCTATGGCTATATCGTATGATAATTTAATGAAATTTATAGGTCAAAAGGTGAAGGATGTCTATGGAAGAGAAGTTGGGTACATAGTCCACGTGTACACCGAGGTTGATGGAACTGTCACTGGGATAGAGGTGGCTTATGGAAATACCTTCTCCACGTTGGACCCTTCTAGAATATCCTTAGTTAATGATGTACTGGCCATCTTACCTGACTGGAAGGCCGACTCTATGAAATCCATCATGCAAATGGAAAAAATAAGGAAGAGGCAAAGGGCCCTAGAAGAATTATACGCTAAGCAAGAAATTCCAAAATCTTCCTATGATGATATGAAAAGAAAACTTGATTCTGAAATGGTGAAAATTAGGGAGGATTACGCCAAAATTAAGAGCAAGCTGAAGAGCAGACTAAACGAAGTAGAGGACCAGATCACGCATATAGATAGGGCAATGATTGCCGTTAAGATGAGCTACATAGCTGCTGAGCTGACTGAAAGTGCCTATAAAGGCTCCATTGAGATACTGAGGCAGGCTAAGGAGAGTTATATCATAGAGAAGGACGATATAAGAAAGACCATGGAGAAACTAGACTTAAGTGATAGGGATACTGGATTAGATATAAAAGGAGCAGGGTCCCTAACTAATGGAGCAGAGTCGTCAGCAAAACCCGATCTTAGCAGGACGGAATTACCAACACCAATACCTGTTAAAGTCTTAAGCACACAGTGATCAACCTATTTCTTTAGGATGAAGTTAAGCTCACTTTTCAACATTACAAGAAAGAAGGATGAACAGGGATTGTTAGCTTCTAAAATAACTGAAATTTCTATTAAATTGAAAGATCAACAGGACAAGCTTGATGAGACCATGAGGAAGCTGGAGGAAAGGGACAGAGATCTTTTCGATAAGGTGGTGCGATCACAAGAGAATGGAGAGATGACCAGGGCCACAATCTACGCCCAGGAAATCTCCGAGATAAGAAAAATCATGAAAATAGTTTACACTGCCAGACTGGCCATAGAGAAGGTCAGGATTAGATTGGAAACCATCCATGATATCCAAGGGGTATCTTTGGTTATTGGACCTGTGGGAAGGACTTTGGAGAGTCTAAAGGAGCAGGTAAGGGGAGTGGCTCCAGAAGTGGCCATATCTTTGGACTCAATTATTAGTAGCGTAAACAGCATTGCGGTGGAAACAGGAACTGCGGTGAGCGATAGAACTCTAGTCCCCACAGTGGACGATGAGGCAAGGAGAATCCTTGATGAGGCAAGGAAGACTGCAGAGACTAAGATCAGCGAAAAAATGCCCAAACTAGATTTGCCTCATCCACCAAGGGATGTTTCTGCGCCCAGCGCAATAGGGCTTCCCTATCCTCCCTCATCTGAACCCAAGATAGTCAAAAGAAAGATAGGAGAGCAGGAACTGCTGGACCTTATCAGGAACAGTGGAGGTATACTGGACGTGTCCCTAGTGGCAGCCGAGTACGGCGTAGATAAGGAGGAGGTACTCGGAATACTGAACAATTTGGCCAGAAAGGGTCTGATTGCACTGGAGGCGTAGTCCAGATGAGTGCCCAAGTAATGCTCGAGGAAATGGCTAGAAAATATGCTATCGCTGCAGTCAGGGCAGATAAGGAGGGCAGAAGGGAGGACGCCATTAACAATTACAAGAAGGCCATAGAAGTTCTGACCCAAATTGTAACCCTGTACCCTGACATGGTTGCGAGGAACGCGTATGAGCAGATGATTAACGAATACAAGAAGAGACTAGAGACCCTAAACCAGATGGTTCCTGAGGGGGGAGAAGAGACTGAAAAAGCCGAAGAAGACATAGTAATGAAGGAGAAGCCCAAGGTAACGCTAAACGAGATTGTGGGACTTGAGGATGTAAAGGAGGCGCTGAAGGAAGCGGTGGTCTATCCCAGTAAGAGACCAGACCTATTCCCGTTAGGTTGGCCAAGGGGAATACTGCTATACGGACCTCCGGGATGCGGGAAAACCATGATAGCTGCCGCAGTGGCCAACGAGCTGGACTCTGAGTTCATCCATGTGGATGCTGCGTCAATCATGTCAAAATGGCTTGGAGAGGCAGAGAAGAACGTAGCGAAGATATTTAAGACTGCCAGGGAGCTCTCCAAGAAGGAGAACAAACCAGCTATCATCTTCATTGACGAACTTGACGCATTATTGGCCTCTTACACATCAGAGGTAGGAGGAGAAGCTAGGGTGAGAAACCAATTCCTCAAGGAGATGGACGGACTAGCTGATAAGAACGAGATCTCTAAGGTGTATGTGATAGGAGCTACTAACAAACCATGGAGATTGGATGAACCCTTCTTGAGGAGATTCCAGAAGAGGATATACATTACCCTTCCAGATAAGGCTCATAGGCTAGAACTATTGAAGCACTACTCTTCCAAGGTGAAGCTAGATCCAAATGTGAATCTTGAGGAACTAGCCGAGCTAACTGATGGATATACTGCAAGCGACATCAGGGACATAGTGCAGTCAGCTCATATGAGGGTTGTAAAGGAAATGTTTGAGAAGAACCTTCAGGAGCCTAGAGCAATAAACATGGACGACTTTAGAGAAGTGCTAAAGGTGAGAAAACCAAGCGTAAATCAAGATATGCTGAAGGCATACGCAGCGTGGCACGAAAAGTTTAAGGCATTATAACTTTCTTTTAAGATACTTTCGAGTCTTCTTGACCTTACTGGGGTTAGTTAAAATCAGATACCCCAGGTTTGTCTTCACCGATCATTCGGCATGACTCACATCATCAGCTAAAGGCCTAGGACTTTTTGAGATAATCTTCATTACAGATATAAGCTCAACTTTCCCATTGGGGAACCTCCTCCTTACACTTATGGGTAGGAGGTTAGATCTAAACTCTTCCTCGGCTATTCTAATGGAACTTGCCCCCTCTAGTCCTGTCGAGGAAACATCAATAAGAGGTGAAGCGCCCATGGCCAACTGAAGTGCCCTAGCGCTTATTATTCTAGCCCTCTCGTAAGAAGTGAGCCTATTTCTCCAGCTCTCCACATAAACCTCTGTCAAAGGATTAATTCCTTTGCCTTCGTCTTGACTCATACGGAACACCTGTTTTAAATAAATAAAAAATTAGTTATCCCAATCGATTTCCTGGGCTATAACCTCTGGAAGCTTACAATCCGATGTGGGAACCTCGTTCAAATCCAGCTTAAGTATATCAGACAATGCATATCTTAGCCTAAGCACAGCCCTGTCGTCTATCATTCCTAAAGTCCCTATCCTTACAATCTTATCCTTTAGCTCACCCATACCCCCAGAGATCTCTATTCCCCTTTTCGCGAGTTCGTCTATCATGGATTTGGGAGAAATTGGGGGACTTCCAGCTACTACAGTGTTGGAAAAGTTACTCTCATTTCCAAGCAACGAAAAACCTGCCTTGCTTGTTATACTCCTTACGAACCTAGCGCAGGCCTCATGTCTCTTCCATCTCCTTTCAACACCTTCTTGATGTAGAAGCTCCGTAGCTCTTAGCGTAGAAAAGAACACGCCTACTGCTGGGGTGAATGGTGTCTCTCTCCTGTCCTGAAACTTAAGGTGAAGCTTTAGATTGAGATAATTCGGCGCATCATCCTGCAAGTTACGGATACCCTCCTCTGATAAACCCACTAAACCCATCCCTGGTACAGAGGCTAGTGCCTTCTGGCTACCCGTTGCAACTGCGTCTATGTTCCAGTCGTTCACCCTTATCTCGTATGCGCCGAAACCAGAAACGGAGTCCACGAGAACCTTTAGCCCCCTATCCTTAGCTAATCCCACAACTCTCCTTAAGTTCCTGAAGGCCATTCCAGTGCTAGTCTCATTATGAACAAAGGCAATGGCCGTGGCGTCCTTATTGATGTCAAGGATCTCCTTGATCTCATCTTCCGAAAATATTTCCCCAAAGGGTTTCCTATACACAACTGGGGAGGCTCCCCTTTTCACCACTGAGTCCAATAACCTCTCGCTGAACTCTCCATAGGTTAACACAATAACCTTCTCTCCCCTCTTTAGAAGGGAGAACACCATCGACTCCACAGCGAGAGTTCCCGATCCCGAAAGTAGGGCAACCCTAGAGGAGAAAAATGCACCCTTCAACAATTGCTCAAGCTGGGCTACCACTCCCCTGAACTTCTCAGATCTATGATTAACTATAACCGTGGAGTTCTGGGCTACACTTCTAGGAACGTTTACTGGACCTGGAATTAACATCAAAGTTTAACACCGAGCTCCTGAAGGGTCTTCAGTAGGTTTTCCGTGGTCATAACAGCTACCCTGTATTGGGCCTCCTTGGTCTGGGCTCCTATGTGGGTGGTTACGGTGACCCTCTCATGCTTAAGTAACTCCAACTCCCACTCTTCCTTCGGGGGTTCGTGCCAGAATACATCTGTAGCGTAGGACATTATCTTCCCCTCCTTTATGTAGTGGAGGAGGGCCTTTCCGTCAACAGCGACTGCCCTGCTCGTGTTAACTATTATAACACCCTTTTTCATCATTTCGAACTCTCTGGAGGTTAGTATTGGTTTAGCGTCCTTCCCCACAGTCACATGAATACTAATCACGTCGGATTGGGTAACCAATTCGTCAAGGGAAACTGCTCTTGCCCCTATCTCCATAGCTCTCTTGGAAACATCAACTACGTCGTATGCCAAAACATTCATTCCCATTGCCCTTGCGATCAGCCCAACCTTATACCCTATTCTTCCGAATCCAATTATTCCAATTGTTTTTCCGCTCAACTCCACGCCTTCAGTCTTCTTGTAGATTCCAGATTTCGCTAAGGTCATAGACGTAAACATGTTGCGAGCTCCAGCTAGCATGAGACCTATGGTTAACTCTGCTGCAGAATCGGTGGAAGCCCCTGGAGCGTATACTACCCTAATTTTTCTCTTTTCCGCCTCCTCCGTGTCTATGTTATCCACTCCGATTCCTGCCCTCGCTATAACCTTTAGCCTCTTTCCCCTCTCTATGACCTCCTTGTCAACCTTAGTTCTGCTCCTTACCACAAGTACGTCGTAGTTCTCGACTACCTTAAGTAGCTCCTCCCTCTCTATGTCAGGTTGATAGTTAATCTTTAGCCCTTTAGTCTTCAGCGTCCTGATCATATACTCGTCTATAGGATCTGTTATTAATATGGCTAGATTTTCTTTATTTAGAGAAACATCCATAAAGTTGTCTGCCATTCTGGTTCACCTTGTAAAGAATTTATTTAACAGGATGAGAGTGATGATGAAATAGATGAAAGAGAAATAGAGAAATAGAAGCATCCAGAAACATAAACTTGGTTAAAATCACGTTGACCTCTCGCAGTAACTAATTCACCATTCATGTTTAGTCACTTTAATCGATATTCACTAGTTTATATACTTTTTTCTAACTAGAGTAAATGAGCAGTCTACTTAGCTAGCTTACCCGTTTTGAGATACCAGACGTATAGGTCCAGGACGCCCACTGGAAGGTCCAGGGCAGACGCGATACTCCTGAACACAGATTCCAGTTCAAAGTACTTGGATTTCGAGGAGATCTTCTGATCCTCTAGGTAGTCAGAGAAAAAGCGCAGGATGTGCCTGTCAATTATCGCCAAGTCCAGATAACCCATGTTCCTGAGAAAGTGACTCGCTTCCTTCATTCCAAGTCCTTTAATTTCAAGTAAAATTTCCCTTGCCTCAATCTGATCTCTGTCAGCTACTCGCCCAATCTCCCTAAGTTTACCGTAGTAAGATCTGCTCTCGATGATATACCTCGCCTTAAGGTTTGGAAACCTATAGCCCGCATTTTTCAGAGCACTGGAGATCTCCTCTATAGACCCATATAGTATGAGATCCCCCAAGTACTGAAGCGCTGTGAAAGCGCCGATGAAACTAGAATTGGCGGTGAGTATACAGAGCACCAGTTCCCTAAACCAAACCCTTTCGCTTGCCCTTTTATTTAGTCTAAACTCCTCTACTCTTTCTAGAACCCTTGCTCTTAACCTTGCGTCTCTTACGACTTTTCTTAGCACGTTTCTTTCTCTTCTTCTCTGGGGTTTTAGATTCTCTCGGTACTTCGGGTTTGGTGTCCTGTATAGAGGAGAGCGAGATTATTCTGCCACCTTGCTCCGTTTCCACAATTATAAACGGAAGTGATGGTGAGAAATTGATGTTCACGCCTACATATCCATAGGGTTCAAGGACCTCCTTATACTCTACCTTTACTCCATCATTGGTAAACTCGCGCGGAACACCAACCCGTTTCACATTTACTATCTCATTGAAAGGGTAAGTAACCTTAAGACCTATGTTAAGGGCTATTGTACCCTTTGCTCTCACCAATACTACTTTTCCCTCTACAGCTAGTTGCTCCATTTCTTCAACAGAATTAACTGACCTCTTCTCCTCTCGCTCATACTTAATCCCTACAAGGGAGACATCAGGAAAGACTGGCACAGTCACTGGATCATAGTAAATTATAGTAGCATCCAAACTGACTCAAAATAACAACAGCAAATGTGTGTAATTAAACTTCTCATGTAACTAGTTGGTAAGACCTTCGGGACATCTCAATAAAGTAAAATCTGAACGTAATAAGGCTCTTGACGTGTGAAAGCCAGTAGATGTTAAGGCTTGAAGATCTCGAGCCCACGTGAATGTGAAGACTCCATTTCTCCTTCATGAGTCTTTGTATACCGCACCCGGAAACTTTTATACCAGGAGAGATTTCATACATTTACGATAAAAATGAGCTTGAGGTTAAAGGGAACTAACGCTTATGGTCATCTTGGATGGTTTGAGGTTTACTGTTCCATATGCGACAGAACTTTGAGGCTTGGTATAGACGTGGTATACAAATGCCCTAAGTGCGAGAAAAAATATAGGGCATATTTCTGTGAAGCCGATAAGAGAGGGTTAAAGGGAAGATGCCCATACTGCAACACTGAACTGGTACCTGCAGTATGATAGAGAATTTTTACGTGAATCATTTTAAGGTTTCATTCATTACGGATGAGGACAAAAGGCTGGTTTTTCTAGACCTCTCCATACCTTGCAATAGAAGAATAAAGGAACTTGAATATTTAGATACTTCTATCGAAACCAAGTATGGCACAGTTAGAAAGGTAGTGATTTGTCCCGTGAACGGGGTAGCGTTTATATGTAACGCAGTTGTTGAGTTGAACTCCTCGAGTCCTTCAGCGGAGGAGATTCATAGGGAAGTGGAATCAGAATTAATGAGAGTTGGATGTACCCCGTAATCCTTGAGTTTGAGGTTAATCTTCTCTGAGAAATTGACGATATCCTGCGAATCCTTGGATTTTATTCTAAATGCCAAATACATGGGTCTCATTTCCTGCTCAGCAAGATAAACCGTGATCAAGGATGAAGGTGAAGGGGAACACAGGAAAGACGCTCCAATCCTCACAGGAGAGCAAATGCCCTCGAGAACATTAACCATATCCTTGAAGATGTCCCTTATACGCTGAGGGTCAGTCTGAACTCCTAAAAGAACTTCGAACAAATCTTTCCCCTCACTTTAGGTTCGATCTCTTTATGGGTATTTTGAGTGAATCCATCACTGCCTTAACATAGGGGTAAAGATTTGCGTCACCTGATACTCTCTTTAGCTTAAGTTTTCTATAATTCATCTCCAGGGACACCGCACCATCCTTGATCACCACTAACTTGCCCTTGACTCTTCCCCTGAGGTTCCTGACGAACCTTGCATAGATGAATATTCCCTTCTCCTTGAGGTTAACTAACACTGCCTCGCCGTCCCTGTAAAGTGGGGATATCTTAGTTCCCTTAGGATTAACCTGTTTTGGCTCATTATCCCATTTGAATAACAAGGACCTTACAGCATGTTTTCCTGACTTACTCTTAGATTGCTCAAGTACTAATTCCACCACTTTTAATCAACTCCATAGATTCCTTGATCCCCTGAAAATCTAGTTTATCCTCGAGGAATGCATCTATTAAGATTTCACTCTTGAGGAAGTGCCTCAACATGGTTCTCCTCATGGAGATATTGGAGCTTCTGTACCAGTTAAGCAATAGGGATTGAATGGATATTCTGGACTCGATTGTGGACAGTCCCTTCCTCAATTCCTGCTCCAAAGGCTTTCCCTTATTCAGTGCGCCGAAGGCTATCTCAGCAGAGATAGCCGAGGGCCTTATCCCTTCCCCGCTTAGGGGAAAGACCAGCCCCCTAGCCTCCCCAATTCTGCCCTCTTTCTTGGCAACCTTACCTATGGAGATGGGGGCGCCTCTAATATCGAGGATCTCATACTTGGTGAACCTTTCCCTTAAGTACTCCAAGAGGAGTTTCCTTGAATTCTTGTCCTCAAGGAAGCCAGCTCCAACGTTCAGTAAACCCTCTCCAGCCGGAAATATCCAATAGAACCCCGTCAGTCTTGTGTTAAACTCTAGGATGGCCTCAGGGTTGAAATTTTCTACCTTCATTATTACCCTGGTTGTGTAGACCACTTCCCTATCCATGGGATAGGGGCCTCTGGAATCCAGGACTACGTCGTAGTTATCAAGCTTGGGTTTTTCATTCCCCACCATCTGTCTTAACTTAGCTCTCATGGAGTTAATCCATTCGCTCTTGTTAATCGTCAACCACTTGGGACTCCTATAACTCACGTCATAAACCCTTTCCCCATCGAGGTAGAACGCAAAGTCCTTAATCTCATATTCAACCCTCCAAGGGAACGGAGGTCTGTAAACATTGGGAACTATATCACCGCAAGGTTTGAAGTACTTGTCCTTAATGTCGAAAAGGGTAACGTCGTGACCGGCATCATGAAGGAGGGAACCTATCAGAGACCCACCAACTCCTCCACCTATTACGGCAACCCTTAACATCAACTATACATTGTCGAAAAGTATAAAAGGTTCTTTGTAAGCTCGTTTTTATATTCTAGTTAGCGGTGATCCGTTATTGTTGTCCCAGGATGAGATTTTAAAGAGAATGGAGGAATGGCCCAAGCATTATAATCCCAAGGATATTGAACCAAAGTGGCAGAAGCTCTGGTTGACCCAGGAGTACTGGGAAAAGATCTTCAAGTTCGATGAGAACTCTGAAAAACCAGTCTTCTTCATTGATACCCCTCCGCCATTTACCAGCGGAGAACTGCACATGGGCCACGCCTATTGGGTTACCATAGCTGATGCAATGGCGAGGTTCAAGAAGCTTCAGGGTTATAACGTTCTATTCCCTCAGGGGTGGGATACCCAAGGATTACCAACCGAGCTCAAGGTTCAGTACAAGCTCGGGATACCCAAGGAGAACAGGGACCTCTTCCTAAAGAAGTGCGTGGAATGGACCGAGGACATGATAGGAAAAATGAAGTCTGCCATGATTAGACTGGGATATAGGCCCAACTGGGAGCAGTTTGAGTATAGAACATATCACCCCAATTACAGGAGGGTCATACAGAGAAGCCTCATCGAGATGCATCAAAAGGGCATGATAAGGATGAAACAGGGACCAGTGTATTGGTGTCCAAAGTGTGAGACCGCTGTGGCGCAGAGCGAGGTTGGATACCTAGAGAAGCAGGGCATCCTTGTTTACATTGGCTTCCCTCTGAAAGAAGGTGGGGAGATAGTTATTGCCACTACACGTCCAGAACTTCTAGGGGCCACTCAGGCTGTTGCAGTAAATCCTCAGGATGAACGTTACAAGCACCTCGTGGGAAAGAAGGTAATTCTTCCGATCTTTGGAAAGGAAGTTCAGATAATAGCTGATCCAGACGTGGAAAAGGACTTCGGAACCGGGGCAGTGATGATAAGCACCTACGGTGACCCCCAGGACATAAGGTGGCAACTAAAGTATAACCTTCCCGTCACGGAACTCGTGGATGAGAGAGGTAGAATAAAGGGGACTGGTTTCCTAGACGGATTGAAAGTAGAAGAGGCTAAGAAGAAGATTGTCGAACTATTAAAGGAGAGGGGATACGTTAGGAAAATTGAAAGCATAAAACACAACGTGCTCTCTCACACCGAGAGAAGCGACTGCCTCTCGCCAATAGAGTTCCTGGTGAAGGAACAGGTATACATAGATGTTGTTCCCTACAAAGGAAAACTCCTTGAGGAGTATAAGAAAATGAACTTTAAGCCACAGAGAATGGCAAGCAAACTTGAGGAGTGGATAAATAACATTGAGTGGGACTGGAACATAAGCAGACAAAGGCTTTACGGGACCCCCTTACCCTTCTGGTATTGCGATAACCTTCACCTAGTTCCGGCCGACATATCGTCTTTACCTGTGGATCCCACCAAGAGTAACCCGCCTGTGGAAAAGTGCCCGCATTGCGGACTTCCCCTAAAACCACTTACTCATGTGGCTGATGTGTGGGTAGACTCAAGTGTGACTGTACTATACCTCTCTGGGTTCTATGAGAATAAGTTGAGGTTTAGCAAGACCTTTCCGGCCGATGTGAGACTTCAGGGTACTGATATAATTAGAACCTGGCTATTCTATACCTTCTTTAGAACCCTGATGCTGGCAGGGAATGTACCATTCAAGAGAGTAATAGTTCACGGACAAGTTCTAGGTCCAGATGGGACGAGGATGAGCAAGAGTAAGGGTAACAACGTATCTCCAATGGACAGAATAGATGAGTTTGGAGCTGATGCCATTAGGATGACCCTGCTGGACGCCTCAATAGGCGACGATTTCCCCTTCAAGTGGGATACGGTAAAGGGGAAGAAACTACTCCTTCAGAAGTTATGGAACGCGAGCAGGCTAGCATATCCGTTCATACACGGTAGGAAATTGGAGAAGCCTGAGGTGTTGCATCCAATTGACCAATGGATACTGGCTAAACACAAGGAATTTGTGGAGAAGGCTATCCAAGCCTATGAGAACCAGGACTTCTTCGTGATCCTTTCCATGCTTTATGAGTACTTCTGGGAGACCATAGCAGATGAATACCTTGAGCTTATCAAGCATAGATTGTTCAGCGATGATAGATCTGCCACCTATACCTTGGGGAGAATACTCAAGGATCTAATTATCTTACTACACCCAATTGCCCCCCACATAACAGAGGAAATCTATTCCCTTATCTTCGGTGAGAAGCAGAGCGTCCTTCTGGAGACCTTACCGTCAACTGAAGATATCAAGATAGCGGAGGAAGTTGTGAGAATGGGGGACTCTGTCAAGAAATTCAACTCGCTGGTGAGAACCAACAAGGTAAAAATGAGAATGTCCATGAACTCCCAAATTAGGGTGGAACTACAGGGACCTAAGCAGTTCGTAGAGGATGTAATGAAGGTCGAAGACGACCTGAAGAAAACGCTGAAAATAACTGAGATCGCCTACCGTGAGGCGGACCAACTCGACGTGAAGATATCTCCCACCTAATTCAGACCATGGGAGTTTTGATCATCGATCACCCGTAACTTTTTCATCAACCTGTGAGTTTCTCCAGTGCCATTTTCATCCTTGACACGCCCTCTTTAATTTTCTCCTCATCTAGGGCAAAGCTCAATCTCAGGAAGTTTCTCCCAACCTTTTCTGGAAACACCTCACCTGGGATAGTTACCACACCCCCCTCCTCAATTATTTTCACCGCTAAGGCCTTTGAATCCATTCCAGTCGTCTTCAGGATTTCGCTAACGTCTGGAAACATGTAGAATGCCCCAGACGACTTGTAAACCCTAATTCCCTTGAGGGACTTAAGCTCCGAGAACATAACGTCTCTCCTTCTCTTAAACAGGTCTATCATGCGTCTCACCTCGTCGAAGGTATCAAAGGAGGCTAATGCACCCCTTTGGGCAAAGCTAGTGGGACATGTGTATATATTGGACGCTAATATGCCAACCTTGTTAATGACCTCCCTTTTGGCAACAATATATCCCAGTCTCCAACCTGTCATGCTGAAGGTCTTGCTGAACCCGTTTATGTAAATCACGTTATCTCTCCACGCTTCCTGAAGCACGCTCCTGAAACCGCCGTCATAGACGAAGTAGTCGTAAATTTCGTCTGAAAGAAGGATTAACCTCTTCTCCCTAGCTATCTCAACTAGTTCCCTCGCAAGTTTATCGTTGAAGTTCATTCCAGTCGGGTTATGAGGGTTATTATAAACTATCATCTTGGTTCTGGGAGTGATCTTGGAAACTAACTCATCCATGTCGACACTGAAACCCGAGTTCTCGTCAAAGCTGAGAGGGACATAAACTGGTTTTCCCCCTAGGAGGTTAACCACTTCTGCATAGGAGTAGAAGGAAGGATCGAATAGGATTACCTCATCGCCAGGGTTAACATACATGAGAAATGCCAGGAAGAGTGCAGTCTTAGCCCCAGGCGTAACAGCTACCTCTTCCTTCCTTATTTGATCCCCGTATCTCTGGGTAAGAAATTCCGCTATCTTGGATCTTAACTCGTCTAACCCCAGTGCTGGGGTGTATGCGGTGAAACCCTTATCCAGTGCCAGTTTAGCCTCTTCCCTTATTCTCTGAGGAGTTGGTAGATCAGGTTGGCCTATGCCGAAGTTGATGGTCTTTATTCCCTTGGTCCTCTCCACGTTTCTGGCTATTTCCTGATAAAGGAGGGTTGACTCTCCAGTTAATCTTGAAAGCGAACCAGCGAAATTTTCCATTTTTCCCCTTTTATTACCCTTGAACAAACTCTTTAATCTTATCTGGATTGCGCATTAGACTGGATCCTATGAGAAAGGCGTCCGCTCCCTTCTCCCTCAAGAGCCTGATCTCTTCGGCGGACTCTATCCCGCTCTCGGCCACCTTGGTAACTGTGGAAGGTATCTGTTCCAGTAGCTTCATGGCCATCTCCTTCTGAATTGTGAGAGAGAAGAGATCCCTTGAGTTAACACCTATGAGGCTTGCGCCAGACCTTAAAGCTATATCGAGGTCCTCCCTATCATGAACCTCGACTAAGGCCTCCATCCCGTAAGATCTCACGTATTCTAGAAGGCCCGAGAGTTCCCTTTCCGTGAGAATTCTGACAATTAGTAGAACAAAATCGGCTCCAAGGTCATATGCAGTATCCACTTGGTTCTCACTGACTACGAAATCCTTCATGAGTAACGGAATCTTGACGTTCCTCGCTATCCTCTCCAGGTACTCGTAAGAGCCTCCGAACACGGTGTTCTCGGTAATCACGCTGATCGCAACGGCACCTCCTTGCTCCATTGACTTCGCATAGGATATTGGATCCCTGTCCTCGGAAAATCCTGAGGGCGATTTCCTCTTATACTCAGCAATGACAGGATTTAGCCCCGCGCCCTTTACTGCCCTTATTCTTGGAATTATCTGTAGAACCGGTTTCTCTCTGCTCCTGGAAACGTAAGGCCTCCTCTTAGCATTTTCAACCACATCCTTGATCCATCCTTCAAGATATCTCGGCATTATCAGATTCTGTTGAGGAAGTTGTAAAATATTTTTTGTCCGAGCGTAGTTCCCACGCTCTCAGGATGAAACTGAACCCCGTAAATCCTGTACTCTGCGTGATGTAGACCCATTATCTCTCCGTCCTCCTTGGAAACGGAGTCCACCATAAGAGGAGAGCTCACATTGTCCACAACTAGGCTGTGATACCTGGTTGCCTTGAACTCTGTCGGTAAGCCGGTGTATAGGGGACTATCGCCAGTCCTAATCACTGTACTCAGTTTCCCGTGATATATTACCCTTGCCCTCCTGATCCTAGCACCGAACGTATAGCCTATGGCCTGATGCCCTAAGCAGACACCCAGGATTGGGATTCTCTTTCCCAGGATCCTTATAACCTCAGGAACTATCCCTACATCTTCAGCTTTCTCTGGGGATCCTGGCCCTGGCGATATCACTATTCTATCAGGCCTTAATCTCTCCACGCCTTTCACAGATATCTCGTCGTTTCTAACCACTAGGGGATAGCTTCCAAGTTCGCCTATGCTCTGCGCAATGTTGTAAACGAAACTGTCGTAATTGTCTATTATCAGGGTTATGTCCATTAGCTCACCCCAAGTGCCACCTTAAGGGCTCTCATTTTATGCTCAGTTTCATAGTACTCCTGCTCAGGAACTGAATCGTAGACTATCCCAGCTCCAGCTTGTATGCGAAGAATATCCCTGTTAATCATTGCGGTTCTGATGGTGATTGCAAACTCCGCTGAATTCCTTGAGATGAAACCCACTGCACCAGCATAGGGACCCCTCTTGTAAGGCTCTAGCAACTCTATTATGTTCATTGCCATGGGCTTTGGAGCACCGCTGACTGTACCGGCAGGGAACATGGACTTTAGAACATCCAAGGAATTTGCATCCTTCCTCAGGGTTCCCACCACTCTACTAACAATGTGTTGTACGTGGCTGTACTTCTCAACGTAGGCAAATTCTGGGACCTTCACAGTTCCTGGTACACAGGACTTTCCTATGTCGTTTCTGGCCAAATCCACAAGCATTAGGTGCTCGGCCATCTCCTTCTCAGAGGATAGAAGTTCCTGTTCCAGTTCAAAATCCTCTTCACTGGTCTTTCCCCTAGGTCTAGTGCCCGCGATCGGGAAAGTTTCAGCGATCCCCCTTTGAACTGAGAATAGAAGCTCCGGACTGGATCCAATGAGTTTCCTCTCCCCAAATTTAATGTAAAACATGTAGGGAGATGGATTAATCTTTCGCAAGTTTCTGTAAAGTCTCATTGGGTCACCCTGGACAGCGTATCTATAGAACCTGGAGAGGACAACCTGAAATGCGTATCCTGACTTGATGTATTCTAGTATCGAGTTAACCCCTGACTCATACTCTTGTTTAGTCATCGACTCGTCATGGGGAGTCACCTTGAATTCCCCCTGTTCAAAACATCCAGCTATTGATGGTATATCTCCCTCCACAAACACCTTTCCCAGTGCATGATCGAAGACCAAAACGTTCTCTGGAAGGAAGAACTCGGCGTCTGGCCAATCCTCTATTGCAGGCTTCAAGTCCCTAACTGTTTCCCATCTTCTCACCGCGTCGTACGATATGTAACCTAGAAGACCACCTGAAAACCTAAGCTCGCCCTCCTCTACACCTCTTAGAGCGTTCAGTATCGATTCCTCCAGGTCATCTCCCCTATTCACCTGTACCTTCCTCTTAACCCCCCAGGCAATTACGCTATATCTGGCGGTGTTTTGAGAGCCCTCTACACTCTCCATGAGAGCAGCAATCTCCTGATCTCTCTCAATGCACTGATAAACCTCATAGGGCTGAGCAAATGCCGTGATAGGGTAGGTCTTCATCTAATCGCCTCCAAAATCTTTCTTACCTTACCCAGATTCTTCTTCCCCGGATAGTCCTCAACTCCCCGGGATACGTCCAACCAACCAGGCTCAAGTTTCAGGAAATCGTGAACGTTATCAGGGGAGATACCTCCTCCAACGCCTAGTCCTGGGTAGTCCCTTAGAACCTTTGTCAAGAAACCAAAGTTAGGTTTATCTCCCTTCCTCTCCAAGTCTAGCAGAACCATGTTGGTGATGTCTAGGACCCTCCTTAGGTAATCCAAGTATCTCTCCGACGAAGGTACATAGAGAATGAACTTCCTAGAGTACGATCTAAGTAGTTCCAGTTCTTCCTCCTTCAAGACGCTATGTATCTGAACTATATCGGCGAATGGGTTCTTAAGGGCAACGAGAAGCGGACGTAAAACATTCACCGAAACAAGGGGGGCAGAAACATTATCTCTCACAATCCTCAAGAAATCGGGCTTAACGTACCTAGGGCTCACTGGGTCCTCAAGGAAACCTAGCATATCAACTCCTAGCCTAGATATGTCCACAGCATCATCCAGTGTAGCTATTCCGCAAATCTTCACCTTGGTCATAGGGATCCCTTTATGGCCTTGATCTTACTAGGATCTCCATTGTCCCTTACCAAAGTCTCAATTCGATCTGGCAACTTTCTTACAAGTTCCTCTGATAATTCAAATCCATCCTTAAAATCAGAAACAAGTCCCGCAGTGTAAAGTGCGACGCTCACGTTTATTCTAATGAACTTCTCTACGGCCTCATCCCTCCCCATGGACGCCATCAGAACTCTTCTCACGGAGTCGAGAGGATCTGTGGTCGTCAATCTGGAAACAGGAACTGGTTGACCTATAATTTCAGAGAAATCATAGGTATATTCCTCAACCTTACTCCCCGTTACCTCTGTGATATATGTCTTCCCTTGAGGGCTGACCTCATCCAGTCCAGGCTCCCCGTGAACAAGTACAAGCTTGACGTAACCTAGCTTAAGTGCTGCTTCAGCTAGCTTTCTCATGAAAGGCAGAGAGTATACTCCCATGACCTGCCTCTCGGATCCTGCTGGGTTGGTGAGAGGGCCCAGGAGATTGAAGATAGTTCTAACTCCTAGGACCTTCCTTACAGGTGCAACGTTCTTCATGGAAGGATGATATAGCTGTGCAAAGAGAAACACGAAATTGTTCCGCGAAAGTAGATCCTTGGCCTTCTCTGGAGGAACTTGGATATTGTACCCAAGGGATTCAAGGAAGTCCGCGCTTCCGCTTCTACTACTTGCAGCCCTATTACCATGTTTCGCCACAGGAAAGACAGAGCTAACGGCCAGAGCAGTAGCCGTGCTAACGTTAATTGTTCCTATACCGTCTCCTCCCGTGCCAGCCGTGTCGAGGGTGTTCCTCAAGTCCAGTTTTAGCGCATGTTGCCTCATGGAATTGACAAATCCTATTATTTCGTCTGGGGTCTCTCCTTTCATCTTTAGTGCAACTAAGATACCAGCAACCAAAGGTTCTGGTATTGATCCCTCCATGATTAAATCGGCTAATTCCTTTGCCTCCTCTTGAGACAAGGATACGCCTTCGGTTAATCTCTTGAGGACCTCCTTAGGATCCATCCAATATCCCCCTGAACTTCCTCGCTAATGAAATCGCGGATTCCACTCCATTCCTCTCTATCTCCTCAATGTAAACCGTGCCTATGGCCACTCCATCTGCCCCAGCTCTAAGGGCCTTCTTCATATCCTCTATATCAGAAAGGCCGAATCCCACCACCAACTTGTTGTTAACCAGGGTCCTCACCCTAGTTATGAGGGAATCTACACTGACGGGTAGGGGAACTCCAGTGGTGGGTCTAACGCCGTAGTAGAGGAACATATCTGAGATCTTGGATACCTTGTGTATCAGGGGATCGGGAACTGAGGGAGAGGTAAAAATTACTGCATTCAGCCCATGGCTCTTTATCTCATTAACGTATTTTTCGTACTCGTCAATGAAGTCTATGAGAAGATCCGGAAATAGCACGCCGTTAATTCCCACATCTTTCATTCTGGCGAGAGTATCGGGAAGAGATGTCACCCAGTCCTCTAGGTAGGTTAGAATCACTAGAGGAACATCCACTGCTCTCCTGGTCTCCTCAAGAAGTGACCAGAAATCAGTCAACCACGTAGAAACCTGTTTGTAACTCCTCCTTATTACAGGTCCGTCATATTTAGCGTATTTGGGAAGGAGACCAATTTCAAGGATATCCGATCCCGCTTCCACTAGTCCCTTCACTAGCCTCAGATAATCCTCCTTGTTGGGGTAACCTAACGTTGCATAGGATACCAACATCTTCAATCTTGACCAATCCTCTTCATCATAGACTCGTAGTTAGGTAGATCCAGTAATCCATGACCACTCAGGTTGAATACGATCACCTTTTTCTCGTTCTTGATCTTGGCCTCGCGTGCCTCCTCTATCACTGCCCTAATTGCATGAGAGGATTCTGGTGCTGGAACTATTCCTTGGGTTTGAAGGAATATTTGAGCTGCTTCGAATATCTCCTTCTCATTGTACTCCCTCCAATCCACTATCCCTTCCTTGATCAACATACTTAGGGAGGGCGCGGCCCCGTGATATCTGAGCCCACCCGAATATATTGGTGGAGGTACGTAATCCCTTCCTAGGGTAATCATCTTGACAAGGGGTAACAGCCCAGCACTGTCTGGGAAATCGTAGTTATAGGCCCCCTTACTGAACTTTGGTATCTCGTAAGATCCAACTGCAATGTACTTCGATCCCTTCTTGGACCCGATGAACGGGAAGGTAAAGCCTCCAAAGTTACTCCCTCCTCCCACACAGCCCACTAACACGTCTGGTTCCTCGTCTAGTTCCTGCAACTGCTTCATAGCCTCAAGCCCTATTACGCTTTGATGTAACACCACAACATCTAACACGCTCCCGACGAGATACTTATAGCCGTTGGAGAGAGCGTACTCTATTGCCTCGCTCATGGCTATTCCGAGGGAACCTGGATGATTCGGGTTCTCGTTTAGAACCTTCTTGCCGTACTCGGTATGCGAGGTAGGGCTGGCGAAAACTCGTGCGCCATACAATTGCATGATGGTTCTCCTTTGCGGTTTCTGTTCGTAACTCACCTTTACCATGAAAATGGTGGAATTTAGTCCATACATTCTCGCAGATAGAGCTACAGCTGTTCCCCATTGGCCAGCCCCAGTCTCAGTGACCAGGTGGTCCACTCCCTCCTTCATGGAAAAGTAAGCCTGCGGTAGGGCTGTGTTTATCTTATGGGAACCAGTGGGAGTTGCCCCTTCATACTTGAAATATATTTTAGCCGGAGTGTTCAGGAATTCCTCAAGCCTTCTAGCTCTGACTAAAGGCGTAGGTCTGCCTATATTGATGTAAGCCTCCCTTACTTCTTTAGGAATTGGAACAAACCTCTCCACTGTAAACTGCTGTCTTAGAACCTCACTGGGCATTATTTTTCTCAAAAGGTCAATCCTAGAGAACTCCGCGTCTGGGGGATCCCTAGGAGGAGGTAAAGGTTTGGGTAAATCGGGTATTATGTTATACCAATAGCTTGGTATTATTTCCTCACTATTTGCCATTGGTGCAACAAGAACACCGCG
Source organism: Metallosphaera sedula DSM 5348 (assembly GCF_000016605.1). NCBI lineage: Archaea > Thermoproteati > Thermoproteota > Thermoprotei > Sulfolobales > Sulfolobaceae > Metallosphaera > Metallosphaera sedula. The sequence continues at coordinate 1,630,551 of NC_009440.1, forward strand.
TATTAAATAATTTTGTCCTTTTTAAATGTATAGGATTTCCGGCTAATACGTGTCGAAGGAAGTAAACTCACCCTTATAGCTCTCGAGTTTATGCGTCACCTTAGTTACAAGAGCCAGAGGTGGTCCTTTCCACAAATAGTTTAGAAATTGCTGAATGGATTCCTCATAACCCTCGGCCACAACCTCAACTGTTCCGTCTGGCAGGTTCTTCGCATAGCCCTTTAGCCCAAGCCTAACTGCGTGAATTTGCACATACCTCCTGAAGCCTACCCCTTGCACTTCTCCCTCTACTATTGCGTGAAGCCTTGCTAAGCCCACTATATCACCTCAGAGTCGCTCCACTTCCTCACTACTCGGCTAAATCCCTTTCATCACTATATTTTTAACTGCCTAACAAACCTAAAAAGCCAATGATCAAGATAGCAATCGCTGGCCTTGGAAATTGTGCATCCATGCTTGTGCAAGGAATAGAATACTACAGGAAAATGGGCGAGAATTACTTTGATGGATTGATTACACCCATCATAGGCGGTTACAAGGTAACTGACATCAAGGTAGTAGCTGCCTTTGATGTCTCAGTCAACAAGATAGGAAAAGATGTGGCTGAGGCGATATTTGAGAAGCCTAACATAACTCCTAGAATAGTTGAGATGGACAAGTTGGGAGTTGAGGTCTCTCCAGGTCCTGTATTGGATGGCGTTGCCCCACACATGATGAACGTGTTTAATCCCTCAAGCGAGGGGAAGATTGAGTCCGTTGTGGATGAACTGAAAAGTAGTGGAGCAGATCTGCTCGTCAACATGTTGCCAGTGGGTAGCGAGATGGCCTCGAGGGCATATGCGAGGGCATCACTTGAGGCCAGAATAGGGTTTGTTAACGCTATCCCCGTCTTCATAGCGAGTGACCCCACAGGTGAATTCCCAAGGAGGTTCAGAGAGCTTGGATTACCCATTGCTGGTGACGACGTGAAGGGACAAGTTGGCGCAACCATATTTCATAGGGCCATCACCTCGCTATTCAGATTAAGGGGGGTTAAGGTAGAGGAGACATATCAGCTAAACGTAGGAGGAAACACGGATTTCCTCAACATGAAGACTGAGGAGAGGCTCCACTCCAAGAGGATCAGCAAGACCAAGGCCGTAACGAGTACCCTTGATAATGAGCAGGAAATAGAGACCCAAGGAAGGATAAGGATAGGGCCCAGCGATTACGTTCCATTCCTGGGAAACACTAAGGTGGCATACATCTACGTTAACGGGTCTGGGTTTGCTGGAAGGCCAGTGAAGGTGGAGGCAACCCTAGAGGTTGACGATAAGGCTAACTGTGCCTCAGTACTGGTAGATGTAATAAGGGCAGTGAAGTTAGCCAAGGACAGGGGAATAGGAGGCCCCCTGAACGAGGTTTCTGCGTTCTACTTCAAACATCCACCTAAGCAGGCTAAGGATGATGAGGAGGCCTATCTTTGGTTTAAGAAATTCATTGAAATGTGAAATCTGTGAGGAAAGAGAAGCTAGAAACACGTGCAGTATCTGCGGGAGGTCAGTGTGCGATCTTCATTTCAAGGAAGGGATATGCTCCATCTGCGAAATGTCCATGTGTGAACTCTGCAAGAAAAACCTCTCCATAGGTTACTGCGAGTCCTGCGGGAGCCTGATCTGCGAGGAGTGTGTTGCCTATTCTAACGGTTCCAGAAGGATATGCAAAAAATGTGCAGGTTTACCTCCTTCTTAGAAGGAGCTTCTGCTCTATGCTGGCCACCAGCCTCCTTGTGTATATAACGGTGTCTGGGTTTATACTTACACTATCTATTCCCTCCTTCACCAGGAACTCGGTTACCTCTGGGTATACGCTAGGAGCCTGCCCGCATATGGAAACTGTCCTTCCATACTTGTGGGCTATTCTGATCAATCTTTTCATCGATCTCAATACTGCTGGATCCCTTTCGTCATAGTAACCCATTCTTCCTAGGATTTCTGAGTCCCTGTCCACACCTAGAGTCAGCTGAGCTAAGTCGTTACTACCTATGCTGAACCCATCTATCATCTTGGAGAACTCATCGGCCATGGTTATAACTGAGGGAACCTCTGCCATTATCCAGACCTTGAAGTCGGCAGTCCTCCTGAGACCCTCGTCCTCCATTATCCCTATTGCCTTGTTCAACTCCCACGTGGTTCTGACAAAGGGGAACATAACCCAGACGTTCTTAAGACCCATCTCCTCCCTAGCCTTTCTAATTGCCCTAACCTCTAGTCTAAAGGCTGGTTCGTACTGCTGACTCACATATCGCGAGACTCCCCTCCATCCTATCATTGGGTTTCTCTCCTCGGGTTCAAACTCCTCTCCTCCTATCAGTCCCCTATACTCGTTGGTCTTGAAATCGGAGAATCTCACCACCACCGGTCTAGGATATATTGCGGAAGCGACCCTAGCAATTCCATCAGCGAGCTTATTCACAAACTCCTCAGGTTTACCTATTTTGATGAGGTAGAGAGGATGATGCTTTATCCATTCGCTTACGATGAACTCTATCCTCATGAGTCCAATTCCATCGAAGGGAAGGTCCAGATATTTCTCAATGACATCAGGTTGGCCCAAATTCATGTATATCTTAGTACCAGTGACTGGGAAGAGGCTTAGAAGTACATCCCTAGACAATCCGGAAATTGAGGTACCCTGATGCTCCTGTTTTGGCTCCTCTGCAATTATCCTGCCCTCATACACGACTCCCCTTGTAGCATCTACGGTGATCTCTTGACCAGTCTCTAGAACCTTGGTAGCGTCCTTGGCCCCTACAATGGCCGGTATCCCAAGCTCCCTAGAAACTATTGCTGCATGACTAGTGATCCCGCCTTCGTCCGTAACTATTGCGGAAGCAATCTTCATCACTGGAACCCAGTCAGGGTCAGTCATTCTCGTCACAAGGATCTCTCCCTTCTGGAAATCCTTGGATTCCTTTACATCCATAAGAACCCTGGCCTTTCCACTAGCTATGCCTGGACTGGCTGCCAGACCCTTAACGAGGATCTTTCTCTCGGTAGGTTGGGTTGCGCTTGTGGTCTTTACCTTCTCCTTTTCCTTAGAAGCCCAGAAGGTTTCAGGCCTAGCCTGCACTATGAAAACATTGTCGGGGAACTTCAGGTCAGCATCTATTGCCCATTCAATATCCATGGGCATCCCGTAATGACTCTCAATTTTTAGGGCCAGTTTAGCTAATTCCAAGGCCTCCTCATCGGAGATACTGGGGCTCTCACTCTCCTCACCATTAAGCGGAACCTCAACGTTATTGCCCTGGTTATATACAATTTTCATGTTCTTCTTGGCTACCCTCTTGTCCAGGATCTTTAGATCGTGTTTGGAGATAATAACCTCATCAGGCGTGACCTTACCTCCAACCACTGCCTCTCCTAGTCCCCAAGACGACTCTATTACAATGAAATTCCTATCACCGTTTGAAGGGTTAAGCGTAAACATGACCCCGGAGGACCTGGAGTTCACCATTTTCTGTACAACTACAGCCATCTCCACCTTGGAGGAATCAATACCCTTACTCTTCCTGTACTCTATGGCCCTCTCGTTATAGAGACTAGCCCAAACTGCCTTGACCATATTGATTAGGTTTGCCCTCCTAACATTAAGGTAGGTGTCCTGCTGGCCAGCGAAGCTTGCGCTCTCTATATCCTCTGCAGTGGCTGAGGACCTGACAGCTACAAGTATCTCCTTACCCACAGCCCTAGAAAGTTCGTCAAAGGAATCGTATATCATTTCCTCCAGGTCATGGGGAACTTGAGAGGTGAGAATCAGGTGTTTTATCCTCTCGCTCGCCTTTTCAGACGAGTCTTCTTCCTTCAAAATTGAAACAATCTTATCCCTTAAACCATTATAATCCAAGAAGTACGAGTAAGCTTTTGAAGTAATAACGAAGCCAGGGGGTACGCGGATCCCCTGGCTAAGGAGCTCCCCTAGATTAGCTCCCTTTCCTCCAGCCAATTCTACCATTTCTTTCCTTACTCTCGATAGCGGAAGGATACCCTCTTCTTTCAAAATTTGAGTAACCAATAAGATATCCCCACTATCATTTTCGCATCAAAACTTAAAAATCTGCTTAGAAGGTTAAAGCGAATAAAAAATAGATGATATAAAACACGAAAAGATTAAAAGAATGAGAGTTATTTAGAACCGTTCCCGTTCTCTGCCTTCTGAGTTGTGGTGACCAAGGCAGGAAGGTCAGGGAAGTTCTCCTTCATTCTCTGCTCAGCTATCATGCTAGCTTCCTGCAATATCTTCCTTGCCTCTGGACTCGTAGCGGCCTGCTCCACACTTGTTCCAGTGAAGTCTCCCGCCTCAATTATCACTTCCTGCAATCCTTCCTCTACTTCCGCCAGCTCCATGCTGATCTCAGGCATCACTCCCTTTATTGCGTTCTTGAGCTCCCTAACTACGCCAATCACTGGGATAAGGTTGTTAAACACATCGGCAACCTCAGTCACTGTCTCCAACCTGAGCTGAACCTGTTCAAGGGCGATCTGTACACCCATTATTTGCTTAGTCATCTTTCTAATCTCAGCTATCTCATTGGCATACATAGAGGCTCTAGCGTTGTCCTTAGCCATTTGCGCCGAGATAACTCTTTCAAACAGAACTCTGTCTCTCTCCTGCATCTTCGAGATATACACTTCTAGCCTGTTAATTGTGGTCCTTAGCTTGTAATTTGCAGTGACCAGCTTGTACTTCAGGGGTTGCTTGGGCTTGAAGGCATTCTTAACTCTCTCTCCGATACCAACTTCCTGTCTTCCATTCCAGTTCCTCACGAAATCCTCTACTTTACTGGTCATGTAAGCTCTACTACTTATCTTAAGGAAAAATAACGTTTAAGATAGAATATACATAATACAGGCTAGCTTGTGCGTGATAATATGACCGAGTTTAAGGCTAGGTTAGATGGGGAAAGGATTATATTGGAAACGGTTAGTGGGGCTCCCCTCCTTATCAGGGAGGTAATAGTAAAGTATAGCGTTACATCACTCTCTCCGTCGGACGAGAGGAGCAGGAGAACAATTACCGAGGAAACTCGGGTGGAGAAGGTGACTAATAAGCTCGAAATTCCCACAAGGGGTCTGGACGTAGTAGAGGTTACAGTGATCTATAAGAAGGGTGAGTCTACCTTGAGGGAGGACTTGGCCATTTAGAGGCTATCTTCTCCCAGACCTCGGATATCCTCTTAACCACGTCTGGATCACTTTCTACGGGCTCTGGCCAATCCTTCCCTAACTCCTCCTTGAACTTTCTAGTTGCGTCTATCCCCATTTTGCTCCCAAGAGGGGGATTAGGAACTGTATGATCTAAACTGTCATTTAGGGCATTGGTAACTATCATAACGTCGCGTTGAGGATCCACCGTACTGGCAATGGCATAAAGAACCTGGTTCATATCATGAATGTTAACGTCGCTATCAACAATGATCACCAGCTTCAGGAAGCTAAGTTGCCCAGTACCCCAAATTGACATCATGGCCCTCCTGGCCTGTCCTGGATACCTTTTCCGTATTGAAAATATTCCTATACTAGTGAAAAGACCATACTCTGGCAGGTTCATGTCAACTAGGTCTGGAATTATCATCTTCAGGAAAGGCAGGAATATCCTCTCAACACCCTTCCCTATCCAAGTGTCCTCGAGCGGTGGTTTTCCCACGGAAGTTACATGGTAGATGGGGTTCTCCCTCACGTAGGCTTTCTCGAGCTTAAACACTGGGTAGTAATCCTGAGGAGTGTAGTATCCTAGGTGATCCCCAAAGGGTCCTTCAGGCCTCATGTCGTTCAAATCTACGTAACCCTCAAGTACTGACTCGGCGTGGGCTGGAACCAGTATTCCGTTGTCCAACTCCACCACGTCCACGCCCTCATCCCTCAGTATCCCGGCAAACAGATACTTGTCCAGTCCAGGAGGCACAGGAGACGCAGCAGTGAAAGTTATGATAGGGTCCACTCCATTGACTATCGCCACCGGTACCTTAGACAAGCCCAGATCCCTGTACTTGGAGGCTGCCAGGGATCCTCTCTTGAACGCTTGCCAGTGCACTAACGCTTCCCTTTCATTCAATATTTGTACTCTATATATACTTAAGTTATTTGTGTTTTTTTCTGGATCCTTCGTTATTACAATAGAAAACGTCATGTATCGGCCTGCATCCTTTGGCCAAGTCTTTGTTGCAGGCAATGCCTCCAGGTTCAGGCTCTTGTCCTCTTTGAACAAGGCCTTCTTACCCTTCGGCATGTACTTTCCCAGCTTCAGAAGTGATGGGAGAGATTTCGCTTTATCGAGAATTGTGATTGGTACCTCCCCGAAACTCGCTAGAAAGTTGTCCGCTATCCCCTCAAGGTTCTTGGTCCCAAACAACTCATAGATTCCCTCCATTGAATAGTAAACGTTAGTGAGCACTTTCCAGCCAGGATAACCCTTAACCCTGGTGAAGAGTAGCGGTGGGAGATGAGAATATGTGGCCCTTCTCCCTAGCTCGGCTATTTCCAGGTTCACATCAACCTCGTGCTCCACTTCGATAAGTTTGCCCTTGGAACGCATATTCTCTAGATAGTCTCGAAGATCCTTGAAGCCCATTGGAGTCTAAGGTCCCATAAAGTTTAAATTTTTACATACAGCGATCATGCAGGCTGGTGACATGTCGTTGGAAACAAACTAGAGGGATCCATGCGTTGTATTGAATGTGGGTTCCAAAGCGAATTGGACCAAAAAATGATCACTTGCCCAAGATGTGGGGGAATACTCGAGATATCAGTAAAGTTACCCCCTACATTCTCGTTCTCCAAGTTAAGAGGTAGAGGGGTCTGGAGATACTCCCCTGCTATAGCTGGAAATTACAAGAAGATTGTGAGTATAAGTGAAGGCGGAACACCCCTAATCAGATCAAGGGAGAACAGTGAGGTGTATTATAAGTTTGAGGGCGCAAACCCTACTGGTAGCTTCAAGGATAGGGGAATGACAGTTGCCATCAGCTCTGCAGTAAGCGAGGGATACAAGATTGTGGTTGCAGCGTCCACGGGAAACACTGCAGCCTCAGCCGCAGCTTACTCGGCGAGGGCTGGACTCAAGATTTACCTAGTTCTACCTAAGGACAAAGTTGCCATAGGTAAGTTGGCCCAATCTATCCTATATGGTGCCACGATCCTAGAGGTCGAGGGGAGTTTCGACGTCGGTATGAAGGCTGTGATGAGACTGTATAAGGACGTGGGAATAGTTTATCCGCTGAACTCATTCAATCCCTGGAGACTTGAGGGCCAGAAGACTATTGCGTATGAGATTACGGAGGAGATAGGTGTTCCCGATTACGTGTTCGTACCAGTTGGGAATGCTGGGAATATTTATGCAATTTGGAAGGGCTTTACAGAATTAAGGGATGCCGGAGTAATTGACAGGGTACCAAGAATGGTTGGAGTACAAGCTGAAGGGGCTTCGCCAATTGCCAAGGCAATTCTAAACAACCAGGACACGCCCCAGTTTGTGGAGAACCCAGAAACCGTGGCAACAGCAATCAGGATAGGGAAACCAGTAAATTGGAAGAAGGCCATGAAGGCCATCAAGGAATCGCAGGGAACTGCAATCTACGTCAGCGATAACGAGATAATGGAGGCACAGAGGGAACTGGCCAGGAAGGAGGGAATAGGGGCTGAACCGGCGTCGGTGGCCTCCTTTGCTGGATATAAGAAGGCCTTGGAACACGGACTTGTGGATAGGACAAGCAAGACCGTCATGATACTAACTGGACATGCATTAAAGGACCCCGACTCCATGATAAAATCTTCAGCTCGACGTATAATTGTAAATCCTGATCATTTAGAAAATATAATTCTAGGTGATCTGAATGTTAGTGGTTAAGATTGGCGGATCAATTCAGAAGGATGAAAGGGACTTCGAACTCATAGCCAACAGGATAAGCCAATACTCATCGAGGGATAGGACCATTGTGGTAACCTCGGCCCTCAAGGGAGTGACCAACAGCTTGATTGAAGCCACGGAGAATAGGGATAAGGCGGTGGAAATAGTTAGCGAGATATATGATAGACACGTCAAGCTCTTGTCCAAGATTGTGGACGGACCTGAATTTGACAATGCGTTCAAGTCCATATCGAAGCTGGCGGACGAGCTATTCAGGATAGCTTGGTCCATCAAGGTGCTCGATGAGATATCGGCGAGAGTGAGGGATTACATCCTCTCCTTTGGTGAAAGGATGGCTAGCGTAACCTTAGGGGCCATGTTAAGAAGCAGGAAAATGGACGCTCAATCCTACCCAGAACCATTACTTGTAACGGATGACTCGTTCGGAGAGGCCAACGTTATAGAAGATCTCTCCGCCATGGAGGCAAGGAAGGTCCTAGATATTCCATCTAAGATTGTTGTGGTTCCAGGTTTCATAGGCAAGACCCCAACGGAGAGATACACTACTGTTGGGAGGGGAGGAAGCGACTATACTGCTACTCTTCTCGGTAAGTTACTAGGATTTCCAGAGGTTAGGCTAGTAACCGAGGTTCCAGGTATCATGACTGCAGATCCTAGGAAGTTCCCCGGGGCCAAGACCATATCTAGGCTCTCCCTAGAGGAGGCCATGGAGCTGGCGCAAATGGGTGCCAAGAGGCTCCATCCAAGAACTTTCGAGCCCATGTTCGATAGGGATATAAGGGTTTACATAGAGGGGCTCTACGACGAGGGTTATACCCTGGTCCAGGGAACGTGCGACTCGTCAGATAAATTGAAGGGAATAGCGGTTCTCGACGACTTAAAGCTAATCTCCGTGGAGAGCACTAACATTGTGGGGAAGATAGGTTCGGCAGCTAGGGTAATGGAAAAGGCTAGAGAGGCGGGAGTTAACATCATTTCGTTATCTCAGCCAGCCTCAGAGACCACCATTCACATCGTGGTTGACTCCAAGAACGCAGAAAGGCTATCCTCTCGGCTACAGGAGCTAAGGGATGTGGATAGCATTAACGTCCAAGACGCGAGTGCAGTAAGCGTTGTGGGATGTGGGCTAAGGAACAAGGAGCTATTCAGGGAAGTGTTGAGGGAGGCTTCGTCCTTTGAGGTGGCGTCCATATCCAGGGGACTTAGGAATGTGAGCGCTACATTTGTGGTGAAAAAAGATGAAGGTTTTAATCTTGCTAAAGACTTACATGAGGTTGTTGTAAAATGGATAAACTGAAGGTATCTCTTCTGGGAGCCACGGGGATGGTAGGGCAAAAGATGGTTAGGTTGCTCTCCTCTCATCCCTACATAGAACTCACCAAGGTTAGCGCTTCCCCGGGCAAGATAGGGAAAAGATACATTGAGGCAGTGAAGTGGGTTGAGGGTGGAGAGGTACCAGAGCAGGCTAGGGACCTCAAGATAGTGTCTACCGAGCCAGAGGATCACAAAGACGTAGACGTTGTCCTTTCGGCCTTACCCAATGAGCTAGCTGAGGGGATAGAGCTCAAACTTGTTAGGGAAGGGATAACCGTGGTGTCGAATGCAAGTCCATTCAGAATGGACCCAGAGGTTCCACTAATAAATCCCGAGGTAAACTGGGATCATCTGAAGCTTCTCGAAACCCAAAGACAGAAGAGGGGTTGGAAGGGCCTTCTTGTAAAGAACCCCAATTGTACTGCTGCCATAATGAGCATGCCGATCAAACCCCTTCTTAAGTACCGCTTAAATCACATGATCATAACCACCCTCCAGGCGGTAAGCGGTGCAGGATATAACGGTCTTTCCTTCATGTCAATCACAAACAACGTTATACCCTTCATAAAGGGGGAGGAGGAAAAGATCCCTAAGGAATCCGGGAAGATGCTTGGGACACTAGTAAACGACTCGATCCGCCACGTGGAGCTCAAAGCATTGGTAACCTCCACGAGGGTTCCGGTCAAGGTGGGACATATGGGGGTAATGTACCTGTTCTTTGACTCCCCGGTTAATGCTGAGGAGGTTAAGAGGGATCTTTCCTCTTTCAAATCCTTACCCCAAGAGAGGAACTTACCCACTGCTCCCAAGACCCCAATCAGGGTACTAGAGGGGGAGGATAGGCCTCAACCTGAGATAGACGTTAGTGCTGAGAGGGGAATGGCCATTAGCGTGGGGAGAGTAAAGAACGAAAATGGGGCTCTCAGGATGGTTGTACTAGGGGATAACTTGGTTAGGGGCGCAGCAGGGATAACCATTCTCACTTTGGAGGTTATGAAAGAGCTGGGCTACGTATGAGAGTGGATTTTCACGTTCACTCATTTTTTAGCGATGGAAAGCATGAGCCTGAAACCTTAGTTAAGTACGCTAAGAAACTGAACCTGGTTATTGCCCTAACAGATCACGATACCTCCAGGGGTATTGCCCGCGTTGAGGGAGAGGTTATACCTGGACAGGAAGTTACGACGCAATTTGGACATGTAGTGGTCCTTTGTAACTTCCCTCCAAATCCTCCGAAAGACCTCTCCCTTCTTGTGGACTATTCGCGCGATAACTCGTGCATAGTTTTCCCTTCGCATCCCTTCGATATTTTCAGGGATGGGATAGGGGAGCAGGTGTATAAATTCAAGTTTAATGCTATTGAGATATATAATTCGAAGGCCCCGCGAGGAGCAAATGCAAAGGCAGACAGTGTCGCTAGAACGCTCTCCTTACCTGGGCTTGCCAACAGTGACGCTCACGTGAAGGAGTCGTTGGGCTCCGCGTACAATGAGGTAGCTCTAGAGGAGTTTAACGTGGACGAAATACTTGAGAAGTTGAGAAAGGGGGAAATATCACCTGTGCCTGTGGGGCTCACAGTAACCGCTAAATTGAAGATAGCCCAATGGTATATAGAGAGGAAACTGGGACTTGAGAAAGATTCCCGCAGAACTATGCGTGAGGTGCAAGGGAACTAAGTTCTTGTGTGGCCTCTCCTCGTGCCCCATCACCGAGAGATTTAGGGCAGTAGTTAATGCCACGTCAAGGATATCCCTGGATAAGGGTGTTGTAGACGGATCCACGCCTCCAAGCGCAGTAGTTGGAGAGAAGGGTTATCCAAGGGTATCTCTCAGTTTCAACCTTGCCCCTGGTGTAGTGGGCGATCAGGCCAGGGTTTACGAAGATCCCGTGAACTGGTGGGGTAAGGCGACCATATATGATATTATAAATTACCGCTCTTCTCTCATTTCTAATTTCTCCTCTATTCAGGTAACGGATGTGTGGAAATTGTATGAAAGGGAGCTTTCCCTGGCCGTGGTGTCAGAGAGGCCTGTTCAATCCGAGAGCAAGATCTCTGGTAAGCTTGAGGCCAAGCTGAGATTTGACGGTTACGTGTTACCTCGAGGACCCTCGGTTAAGGCTGAGGAGATCAGGGTGGTGGAGAACCCTAAAGTCCCTAGGATGCTTGAGAAACTGATACAAGACGACGTGAAGGCTACAGAAGGAGTAGTTTCACTTTACGAAAGCGGGCAGGATATATACAGGATTATTGATGCCCTATCACTGGGATTGTTGGGCACCAGAAAGGGGAGGAAGCTAGTCCCCACTAGATGGGCAATTACGGCTGTGGATTCAATCGTGGGGAAGGAACTTTATGATCGTGTCGTGTCCCTCCCTGCAATAAACGAGGTGTTAGTGTTCTATCAAGGATACCTCGGAAATCACTTTCACGTGATCCTTTACCCATCCTCCTACTCAATCTCATGGGTAGAGATCTGGCATCAGATGGCCCTCTGGTCCAACGAGCTCGTGATAACTGACCTTCAAGAAGACTACTGGGGAAACTATGACACCCTCGACGGGGGATATATGGCAGCCAGAACATCGGTGCTCGAGTATCTTAACTCGATCTCAAGGTCTGCGGGAGTTGTCATTGTTAGGGAGATCACAAAGGATTACTTTGCCCCATTGGGAAACTGGCACATCAGGGAGACTGTGAAAAGGGCTTTTCAGAACAGGATAGCTAAAACATCTAGCTTGGGCGAAGCCTTAGACCTTGTTCAGTCCAGGCTCAAGGAAAAAAGGGTAAACCTTAGGGAGATTAGAACCATTAGGAAGATCCTCTCGCAGAGAAAGATAGATGAGTTCTTTCAATAAATAAGGGAAAACGCGGACATTGCTGTATATAACCTGTTCTCAGCCTGATCCCAAACTTTGCTCTTTTTCCCGTCAATGACGCTTTGCTCCACCTCCTCTCCTCTCACTGCGGGGAGGCAATGAAGGAAAATGGAGTCTGAGGAGGTGTATCTCATGAGGTCCTCAGTAACCCTATACCTGGAGAGGATCTCCTTTCTCCTCTGCGCCTCGGCCTCCTGACCCATGCTTACCCACACGTCAGTGTAGACCACTGATACTCCCTTCACTGCGTCGTAAGGATCCTCGTAGAACTCAATGATAGCTTGACTGGCCTCGGCCTCCTCCTCTATTCTCTTCCATATCTCAGGCCTTGGTCTCATCTCCTTCGGGGAGGCAACCCTGAGCTCTAGCCCGAACTTGGCCACAAAGGCCATCAGGCTAACAAGAACGTTATCTCCGCCATCACCTACGAAGGCTATGGGCTTGTCAAGTGTCCCGAATATCTCCTTTATGGTCATGAAGTCGGTAATTGCCTGAAGAGGATGTGACAGGTCACTTAGCAGGTTTACCGTGGGCCTTCCTGAGTACTCCGCGAGTTTCTGAAGGGTATCATGTTTCAGGACTCTCGCACCTATTCCGTGAACCATTCTTCCCAGTATTCTTGCAGTATCCTCTATGGGCTCTCCCCTGGAAAGCTGAACATCGTTCTTACTCAGGACTATTGCCGTTCCACCCATCATCGAGATGGCTAACTCTGAGCTAATCCTGGTCCTGGTGCTGGGTTTCTCGAAGTAGAGTGCGATTCTCTTTCCCTCTAACGCCTTTGGGACGGAGTTAGTCATCACCTTCTCCTTCATGGAGAAGGAGACGTCAAGTAACCTCTGCAGATCGTATCTATCAAGATCTAGCAGGCACAGAAGATTATTCCCTTTTAGCATCATTTAAAAGTCAAGGACGGCAATTATAAAGTATGAGTGGTATCTCCGCCCTCCAAGAGGCCACCAAACCCAGGCAGGGAAATAGGCCCAGCTACGATGAGGCTTACGTTATGTGGGCTTTGAACCTGATCCATGACGAACCGCCAATGGGTAGGTTAACCCTCATGAAGAAGCTTGGGTTGAGCGAGGCCTCGGTGAAAACCATGTTGAAGAGATTGAGGGAGATGGGCCTGATAACTGTTGATAGGATCGGGGGAACTGAATTAACGGAGGGTGGGAAGAAACTGGTGGAGGGATGGAGATCGATGGTAAGAATATCTGAGGTCTACATTAACTCGCTTAACTGGAAGGCCATCCAACTGGTGATTCTAGGTGGGAAAAACCTAGTGGAGAGGGAGGGGGTAATCCAGTTGAGAGATCTCATCATCAGAACTGGCGCTGAGGCTACCCTGATCACTATTAAGGAGAACCAGGGAATAGAGATTCCACCAAAGACTGAGGACTTCTCCATGAAATCCCTTTTACAGGAGGTAGCCCTTCTTTCCTCCTCATTACCTGTGGGCAGTCTCATCATTTACCTTATCCCACAGGACATTCATTTGGCATATAAGGTGGGAATTTCTCTCCTAGAACATGAGAGTAGGATTTCTGGTTAATCCATACGCCGGCTCAGGCGGTAGGATAGGCCTCAAGGGAAGCGATGGAATTAGGCTACTGAATCCCGAAATCCCAGGTAGGGTTTACAGGTTCCTGTCCAGAGCCCCTGACGTCGAGTACCTGGTCCCAAGGGGGAAAATGGGAGAGGAATACGTGAAGCTCAGGAAAAGATACACTCTTCTCAACTCCGGCAGAGACGATTCAACCAGGCAAGACACGTTGATTGCCGTAGAGGAGATGAAAGAGAAAGGGGTAGACATAATAACTTTCGTCGGCGGAGACGGTACTGCCAGGGACGTAGCTGAGGTTGCTGGGAGTTTACCAATCCTTGGCGTTCCCGCTGGGGTCAAGATGCATAGCGGAGTGTTTGCCACAACTCCCGAGAGTGCTGGAACCCTCCTAACCCTATTCGTTCAAGGAAAGGCTAGGGTTGTGAAGGCTGAGGTTTTGGACCTGGACGAAGAGGAATATAGGAAAGGTAGATATGTGGTTAAACTGTTTCATGTGGCTAACACTATTTCATTTGCAAATTTACTTACTCCAAGTAAGGAAGAATACAACTATTCAGACGAAATAGACTCGATTGCCTATTTTTTTCTAGAAAAAATAATGAAAGACGACGTCACCTACATCATGGGGCCAGGAGCCACGGTCAAAAGAATAGAACAGATTCTAGGGCTTTCACCAAACTTTCTGTCTATTGATATCATCAAGGGAAAGAAAGTGGTAAAATACAACGCAAATTATGAGGATTTGAAGTCATTAACCGGGGAGTTAAAGCTGGTCCTAACGCCTATCGGAGGACAAGGTTTCGTTATAGGTAGGGGTAACCAGGAGCTGGGGCCAGAGGTGTTGAGGAGGGTAGGGAGAGAGGATCTGATTCTTGTCTCCTCTAGGGCAAAGGTGAACAAGTTAGACTGTCTCAGATTTGACACAGGGGAGCCATCTCTAGACCTCAAGTTCAGCGGAGTGTACAGGGTAATTGTGGGATACGATGAGTATGTGGCCATATCCACGTGCAGTATCACTTAGACAAAAAAGCCATGGTATTCCCTAGGGGATAATTTGGCTATCCATTAAAAGCAAACTCGCACATACTTTACTGCAGTGTCCGATAGGGAGCGTAGCGTGGAGGATATTCAGGTCTCGCGGGAGGCCGGAGGATCTCCCAGATCTAAGCTTATGGAGGCTATCCTAGTTTTGCTCCACGCTAGGCCCCTGAGGACCTCGGAGATCTCCTCAAACCTAGGGTACGAGACCAAGTACGTGAGCAGTTACTTGAGCTACTGGAAGAAGAAAGGCCTCATATACCTTGAGGGTGGAAGATGGTACCTTACCCCTCAAGGAGAGTCCCTCGCAACTGCTATCATTGAATCGTACTCCAACTCCAGGTTCAAGGAAATGCTCGTCATAGCTAAACAAATGCTTGGTGAACAGGTTAAGGAGACAATAAACAACAAAGGTAAACAAAGTTCGGAAAAACAGGAGAAGGAAGTCTTGTCGTTTATTGACTCCAAAACCAGATCTAGAGACAATAAATCACAAAACAAGGATCCGACGGTTTGTCTATCGGATATTTCAGAAAAATTAGATAAAGAAGAGAGAGATATTCTGATGTTCCTTCTAGAGAGATATAAACAATGGGGTTCCACATATATATACATCGATCAATTGCAGGAGGAGTACAAGGCGGATTCGGCATGGCTGTTCAAGGTCTTGAGGGGCCTCCAGACCAAGAAGATCCTTTACCTGTATAATGACCCTAAGCTAGGGTTTAGAATAGGCTTCTCTCAAAACGTTAAAAGGAAACTCGAAAACTGCTAATATTTACTTCTACCAGCTGTGAAGTTTTGTTGACTTCTAAGCTGTTTTACTAACTATTATACAAACATGATATGATTGCTCTGACAAGAAAATATGAAAAGAGTAGTAGTAATCTATATAACTGGTCCAGTTGAAGAGATGGTAATGTAAAGAGGTGTTTCCGTTGTCGTCAAATAAATCGATAAAAATGTCTGAAGACGAGATCAATAAGGCTTTAGCGAAGGCGGAAAAGGAGGCGGAGAAGAAGGATCATAAGAAGATCTGGGTCGAGAAGATAATGAAGAGCGCAAAGGCCTACTATAAGGTTTGTCCCTATTACGATAAGAAAACTTCAAAATGTTTCCTTTCACTTTCAAACAAATGTAATAGAGATGGAAAATACGAGAATTGTCCAGTATTTCTGGAGTTTCTGGATAATAAATACCAAGAGTTCACTTCCAAGAAGAAAATTTTGCCATTGGACTTTCTGGATTTGGCTCAATCGGTTTAAGGAAGAGGCGTGTAATTAAAAGTGCCTAGAAAGAAAGCCGAAGAGGAAGAAAGAGAGGAGGAAGAAGAGGAAGAACCAAAGAAGGAGAAGAAGGCTAAGAAAGAGAAGTATGTGGACGCTGAGAAGCTTCTCGACGAGTACCTTGATGAGGCTGAGGTAGGACTGGGAATTTCACATCTCAACTTGGACAAGGAGCTCCTTAAGGAGATCCTAAAGGAGCCCTTTATCTCGGCAGTGGGCCAGGTTAAGTCCAAACCTAAGGCGAGGACGATCATAAACAGGCTGAACGCCTCCAAGGACGAAATGATGGAGTACCTTGCTGTCAGGATAATCAGGGAGGTTGAGGTAAGTAAACTGTCTGACGATCAGCTGGAATTCGTTGTGGTAAATATCAAGAAGCCGATCGTGGATCTGGCCCCCCAGTTATACGCCGAGGTCAAGAAGAGGGGGAGGAAGGATCTGATAGACATTCTTCAGTATAACTGGAACATGTTTGGGCTTAGATCCCCCGTGAAGTGCCCCAAATGTGGGTTTGAGGCAGTTATGCCTGATTACTCATGTAGAGTCTGCGGTTACTCCCTATCAACGAGGGAGATAAAGGAGGCAATTAATCTCATGTCGCAGCTGGAGGAGATGTACTCATATGATCCAGAGGGGTTGAAGGAGATAATCACTTCCGGATACTTGATTTACATTTCCACGGGGCCTATTCCCCCATCCAGGTTTAAACCATCGGGTTCGGAGATCTATTACGAGATAACCCTTACCTCTCAAGAGAAAGCTCAGTTGAACAAGCTTTACAATATTCACCAGAATCAGGTCTAATCACAGCTCCACACCTTCTACACCTCGAGAACTTACCTAGAATCGCCAGAATAGAGGGAGGAAAGGTATGGAAGACCTCATTATCGCCGAAGCTCGAGTGAAGCCATTCCAAGATCGTGTCGAACACCTCATCCCCAGTCTTTAACTCCCCGGTTAACTCCTGAAATCCCCTCAACTCTGTGATTGGAGTGTCGTAAAGGGGAGAGACCAGGGTTTTGTGAGCCACCTCAGATTTTAGGCCATACAATGAAAGATAGGAGTTTTCAAGGGAAGATGAAGAGTAAACCAGATAGGCTCCGTAGAAGTCTGCGGTAAAGGGTAGGATAACTAGGCTTTCTGGGCGCCTCTCAATCTCCAGGATCAGGTTCCTGATCACAGAATTTATTTCCCTTCCATTTTCCACAATAACTTCACTAATCATAAAGTTACAATTTTGACAAACTTTTTCTATCAGGTATTTTAGAAATTGACTTATTTCAGAGTAGAATTTTGGATAAGCCAGAATGACCTGTGACCCCCTTAGGTTCACCCCAGCCTTCCCAAGGTTCTTCCTGACCCTGTGTAAGATCTCCTGCCTGGAGCATCTGGGACAGAGTAGTTTACCGCTTATTAGTATCTCCGCCCCGTTTTCTCCGCAACTTACGCATTTCACATCCATTTCCATGAACACTAGGAAAAAAATTCTCGTAAGCTCCCCAACTCATTTAGGCATAGGAGCACGGTTGTTAAGGATGAGTTAGATTTATATATAAGCGATCTGAATGGACACCAGAAAAGGTGATAATGAATGGCTGGAGTTCCAGTTCTTCTATTCAAGGAAGGCACTTCAAGGTCAACCGGCAGGGATGCCCTTAGGAATAACATACTTGCTGCAAGAACTTTGGCTGAAATGCTCAGATCGAGTTTGGGTCCAAAGGGATTGGACAAGATGCTGATTGACAGCTTCAACGACGTGACCATTACCAACGACGGAGCTACAATTGTCAAGGAAATGGAGATTCAGCATCCAG
The DNA here is from genome assembly GCF_000016605.1 of Metallosphaera sedula DSM 5348. NCBI lineage: Archaea > Thermoproteati > Thermoproteota > Thermoprotei > Sulfolobales > Sulfolobaceae > Metallosphaera > Metallosphaera sedula. Next base: position 1,648,352 of record NC_009440.1, read on the forward strand.
CTGCCAAGCTTCTAGTTGAGGCTGCAAAGGCGCAGGACGCTGAAGTGGGTGACGGGACAACCAGTGCAGTGGTTCTCGCAGGCCTTCTCTTGGAGAAGGCAGAGGCCCTTCTAGACCAGAACGTTCACCCTACCATAATTATTGAAGGGTACAAGAAGGCCTTCAATAAGGCCCTTGAGCTCCTGACTCAGATTTCCACCAAGATAGATGTTAAGAACCTTCAGGATCCTGCAGTTAAGGCCAACCTCAAGAAGATAGTTTACACCACAATGGCAAGCAAGTTCATTGCAGAATCTGAGGCCGAAATGAACAAGATCATGGACATAATCATTGATGCAGTTTCCAAGGTAGCTGAGCCCCTACCCAACGGTGGTTACAATGTGAGCCTTGACCTAGTTAAGATAGACAAGAAGAAGGGAGGAACAATAGAGGACAGTATCCTAGTCCACGGTCTAGTTCTTGACAAGGAAGTTGTTCACCCTGGCATGCCCAGGAGAGTAGAGAAGGCCAAGATAGCCGTTCTAGACGCAGCTCTAGAGGTAGAGAAGCCGGAGATTTCAGCTAAGATAAGCATCACTAGCCCGGAGCAGATTAAGTCCTTCTTAGACGAGGAGACAAAGTACCTCAAGGAGATGGTTGACAAGCTGGCCAGCATCGGGGCCAATGTGGTGGTGTGCCAGAAGGGGATTGATGATATAGCTCAGCACTTCCTTGCCAAGAAGGGAATCCTGGCTGTTAGAAGGGTCAAGAGGAGCGATATTGAGAAGCTAGAGAAGGCGTTGGGAGCTAGGATAATCAGTAGTATCAAGGATGCAACTCCCGAGGACCTAGGCTACGCTGAATTGGTTGAGGAGAGAAGAATTGGAAATGACAAGATGGTCTTCATTGAAGGCGCCAAGAACCCAAGAGCTGTGAACATCCTATTGAGAGGATCCAATGACATGGCCCTCGATGAGGCCGAGAGAAGTATAAATGACGCGCTTCACGCGCTTAGAAACATCCTATTGGAGCCCATGATAGTGCCAGGCGGAGGAGCAATAGAGGTGGAACTTGCAATGAAACTGAGGGAATATGCTAGGACAGTTGGAGGAAAGGAGCAGCTTGCCATAGAGGCTTACGCTGATGCCCTAGAGGAGATCCCAAGCATATTGGCTGAAACTGCCGGAATGGAGCCCATATCCACCCTAATGGACCTGAGGGCTAGACACGTTAAGGGAATTGCCAATGCTGGTGTGGATGTGATAAACGGAAAGATAGTCGACGACATGTTCTCCATCAATGTACTAGAGCCGGTTAGGGTGAAGAGGCAAGTTCTCAAGAGCTCAACAGAGGCAGCTACCTCAGTGCTGAAGATTGATGATCTAATTGCCGCATCTCAGTTGAAGTCCGAGGGTGGCAAGGGTAAGACTCCTGGCGGAGAAGAAGGAGAAGGAGCTGGAATGGGAGGAGCTCCTTCCTTCGGCTAAAGCTCAAAATTTTTTATACATTAGAAGAGTATCTGAATCTTCCAAGTCTTTGTATCCATCTATCTCGTCTAAAGCCTTTTTGGCCGCAGCCTGAATATCCTTATCAGAATAACTGGATATCACTTCTTGAAGTAACTTCTTAGAAAGATCTACGCCTAAGACAAGTACGAGTTCCGTAAAATCGGGGCTCTGGAAGTATTCAACAAGCCTCTTAGGGTCACCTCCATATGACGAAAACTTGTATTTAGATTCGGCTGCTGCCAACAATCTTCTCACATCGTCCAATCTTTTCAGATCAAGGGTCGTAGGAGTCAATATTCTGCTTGCGATGTTCCTTAGAAAATCTGGATCTCCCAAATCACAATCGCCTAATGAGGTTATTATGCCTTCATCTATAAAAGGATTAGTTATGGGAGTGGTGAACAGTGTATAGACACCGGCCTAAGAATTAGAAAAACTCCTAGTCTTACTTTTATTACAAGGATAAGTCCGAGATATTCTCTAAAATCTGTTCAAATCCATAGCTAATATTTTCTCATTAAGATTAATATAATCTAAGATTACATAATATAGTTATTTTCGCAAATAAACACGCTTAAATCTCATCTATTTTTAGGGAGTATGTTAGAAGCGTATTCACAATATTTAAAAGAGGATTAACCGAGTAGTATACTAGTGAACTGCGTTGAGTGTCAAAAGTAAAAAATCTAGAAAGACGAAAGAAAGTGAGGGCGAGGTCGAGAGTAAGCTTAAGGTAGTTTATTCGGATAAAGATGTAGTGGTAATGACTGCGCCCAACGAGGAGGAGCTTAAGCAGATACTTCTAGACCTACTCACGGAGAAGCCCATGAACCTTAAGGAACTTCATAGCAAACTTTCTGGGATTGCAAGCGAGGACAAGATTAGAAGGGCCCTAGCTAGCCTGTCAGAAAACAGGCAGGTTACCTTGTTGGAGGACGGAAGATACGCTAAGTTGGGAACAGATTAGCTAGTTCTAATTGGGCAGGTTTGCCAGTGCTTGTTACACATGGAAGCGTTGCTTACAGTAAGAACTCTGGCGAGCATGTTGCAGTAGGCCACGTATCCTCTCTGGGTTCTAACTGGCCTATAATGTTCACATTGACTGTCGAGGGGGGTCTCCATCACGTTAACCTTGGGATAGAACTTGACCTCTTGATCCACACCTTGGTAAAGTTCTAGACCTTGCTTTTCTTCCCCCGTGTCCTGATAGTACCTGCAACCCCTATAGGACTTGAAACATCTATTGGGACTGGTTACACTATCTGAGGGAGTATCCAACATGGGCGAGGTACAAAAACCTGACTTATAGTAGGGGCAAATATCACGTCTCTGCAACTTCCCTCACTATTACATGAACCCCTGTTAAGTCAAGCTCCTCGTTCCATTCAGGGATATGCACGGTTACCACATTTATTGCGTCAACGTCCTTCAATTCGCTTAACACTTCCTGCAATCTTTCCCTAGGGCTCCCCTTACCCGTAAAATCCTCCACGACTAGGACTTCGGCTATTTTCTTCATGATAAGAGTCTTAACTTTAAAGAGTTAAAAGGGTAACAGCGGACTATGCCAGCGGATGTTCTAGCGAAGATAAAACAGGAGATATCCTCTCAGGTGGGTCAGGAACTTGGAGTAAGCCAGGAATCGGTTTATAAGGCGATCGAGTATCCGCCACGCGAGGAAATGGGAGATCTGGCCATTCCCTTTCCCGCGTTAGGAAAGAAACCGCAAAATCTCGAGATCAAATCCAAGTTTATTAGGTCGCTCTCACTCTCTGGTCCCTTCCTTAACCTGAGGTTGGATGAGACCCAACTCTTCATGGAAGTCTTTTCGTCGATGGATCAGGACTATGGAATAGAGAAGGTAGAGAAGCCCAAGAGGATAGTGATAGAGCACACAAGTGCCAACCCGATTCACCCACTTCACATAGGACATCTTAGGAATTCCATAATTGGCGACGCCCTAGTCAGGCTCTCTAGGGCAAGGGGCCATGAGGTAATCTCTAGGTTTTACGTTAATGACAGCGGTAGGCAGGTTGCAATCCTGATTTATGGTCTCTCCAAACTTGGTTATCCGGAACCCCCAGACGGAGCTAAGAAGGATCTATGGGCAGGAACCGTGTATGCCATGACCAATATCATCCTCGAAATCAGGGCCATAACTGACGAGCTCAAGACTGCACAGGATGCCGAGTACAGAGAGAAGGTAACCAAGAGAGATGAACTTGTGGGATTAGCTTCCGAGATAAGGTCCAGAAACCAGGAATATTTCGATAGGTTGGCTGAATCCATAAGGGATGATCCAGATCCTGAGGGAAAGATTGCGGATATCATTAGGAGGTATGAGGCCGGAGATCCACAGATGAAGGAAATTGTTAGAAAATACGTGAACCACGTCTTGGAGGGGTTCAGGGAGAGTTTAGGTAGACTGAACATCGAGTTTGACGAGTTTGATTACGAGAGTGACTTGCTATGGTCTGGCGAAGTGAAGTCCGTGTTAAGATCTGCATTGAGCTCCAGAGCTAGAATAGAATATAAGGGAACGGAGGCCCTGGACCTAGACAAGTATCTAGACGACGAGGTCAGGAAAGAGCTAAGGATTCCGGCAGGGTTGGAGATACCTCCCTTAGTGTTGACTAGATCCGACGGGACAACCCTTTACACGGTAAGAGATATTGCCTACACCATAAGGAAGTTCCTGACGAGTAAGGCAGAACAGGTAATTAACGTAATAGCTGAGCAACAGACTGTACCACAGATACAGCTTCGAGCTGCCCTCTACCTTCTTGGTTATCCTGAGATGGCGAAAAATCTGATTCATTACTCATACAGCATGGTCACCCTTCCAGGAATGACTATGAGCGGGAGGTTAGGACGTTACATCTCCCTTGATGAAGTTTACGAAAAAGTAAAGCAAGCAGTGGAGGAGAAGACTAAGGACAGGGGTAACCAGGTTAACATAGCCGAGATAGTTAACTCGGCCATAAGATATGCGCTACTCTCTGTCTCCGCCGACAAGCCCATTACGTTCAATGTGGGGAAGGTCACAAACTTTGAACAAAATAGTGGGCCATATCTCCAGTATACCTACGTGAGGGCCTACAATATCCTTTCAAAATTTACGGGCGAAATAAACCTAGATGTCGATTATGGTGACCTGGTAGGGGAGAAAAGAAGGTTACTTCTCGCTATCGCCAAGTTCCCAGAAACCTTCAAGAACTCTGCGGACAGCCTAGAGCCCGAGCTCTTGGTTTCCTATCTCAGATACCTAGCTGATACTTTCAACGCATGGTACGATAAGGAGAGAGTTCTCCAGGAACAGGATGAGAAAAAGAGGATGACCAGATTAAACCTGGTGAAGGGAGTAGAGGTCGTGATGAGAAACGGTCTAAGGGTTCTAGGAATAAGTTCATTAACTAAAATGTAAATCTTCCCTTGGACCCGTAGCTCAGCCAGGATAGAGCGCAGGCCTTCGGAGCCTGTGGTCCCGGGTCCGAATCCCGGCGGGTCCGCTTCCTTCTCCACTGTGATCCTTGCAATTAAGCTTGGTCATACCAGGTCCTAATAACCATCAAAATCGCGAATCTCCATTTTGCATCGTAGTTATTCGCTATTTTGTACCATAAAAAAGCTGAAAAGTCTGTTTTGGTTTCTACATCACTAGTTAAAGGAAAAGACAAAACTTGCTACACTTTACTCCTACTAATTTATGCGGTGTAGTCCTCGGAAGGTTAGACCTGGATAATACCATCCAGATGGCAAGAAAATAGTTAAATGAAAAAAGGTAGAGAGTATATAGATTCTCATGCAAAGTGACATCAGTATACTATCTCTCTCTAAGATATCAGTCATAAAGCGTGACGGTAGGAGGGAAGAATTTAAACTAGAAAAGATCCTCTCAAAACTCGGTCCACTACATGACGAGATAGTGGACGGTATTGCAAAGGATGTGATTCAAAACTCTACTGATAACGTGATAAATACTAGATCGTTAGCTGATATCGTGGAGAGGAACCTCATTGAGGGTTCCTTGGAACACCCAGAGCTCATGGATCTGGCCAAAAAGTACGTTCTGGCCAGAATCTACAATCACGTATTTGGAAAGGGTAAATGGAGCGAGTTTGATCCCAAGGATCTACTCATTAGCTATAACGCCCTCAAGGTGTTAGAGGCTAGGTACCTGTTGAAGGATCCCGAAACTCTTAGGTACATTGAGACGCCTCAGATGATGTTCAAGAGAGTCGCCTCGTATCTGGCTAAAGTCGAGCAGGATAAGAACGTTCAGCAGGATGCTGCGCAGAAATTCTATGAGATAATGTCCTCTCTCAAGTTCGTGCCCAACACCCCTGCCCTGATGAACTCCGGAACTAGGCTCGGTATACTCTCAGCGTGTTTCGTTCTACCGGTTAGGGATTCCATGACTTCCCCCTCAGGTGACGGTATATATGACACTCTCAGGGCGATGGCACTGGTTCACCAACAGGGAGGAGGCACGGGATTCGACTTCTCTGAACTTAGACCTAAGGGAGATGTTGTAGCGTCTACTGCGGGAGTTGCCTCTGGTCCGGTCTCCTTCATGAAGATCTTTGATGTTTCAACTGACGTTGTGAAACAGGGCGGTAAGAGACGTGGTGCGAACATGGGTGTCATGCATGCGTGGCACGCGGATATTGAGGACTTCATTCACGCTAAAACCGGTGAACTAAAGGACGTTCAACTCCAGAACTTCAACATCTCTGTGGGTGTTTATGATTACTTTATGGAGGCCGTAATGAAAGAGGAGCAGGTTCCCCTGATAACCCCGAGGAAAACCAAGATACCTGGTACAGACCACGAATACTACATTGTAAAGGCAAGGAATTACATGCGCGAGGAGTGGGTTCAGGAGGAGATACTCAGGGAGTTAGAGGAAAAGGGCTCAGTTTACCTCGATGAGAGCAAGATAATTACGGTGGATGAGGCTCTGGCTATTGCAGAGAAGGAGGGCGCAGTAATAAGGTGGGTTAACGCGAGGACTCTGTTCGAGCAAATAGTAAAGGGGGCATGGGACTCAGGTGATCCAGGCCTTCTGTTCATAGATGAGATTAACAGGAGGCATCCCACATGGTACTTGGGAAAGATCCAGGCTACCAACCCGTGTGGAGAAGAACCACTACTCCCCTGGGAGTCGTGCAACCTAGGCTCCCTTAACCTAGAGAAGTTCGTCAAGGAAAGGGACGGAACCCCATACATAGATTGGGACGACTTGGCCAATACCATAAGATATGCGGTCAGGTTCCTTGATAACGTGGTAGATGCTAACAGGTATCCTCTACCTCAAATAGAGCAGGCAACCAAGAGGACAAGAAAGGTTGGGCTAGGCGTGATGGGCCTAGCGAGAGCGTTGATAAAGCTAGGCATCCCCTATGACAGCGTGGATGCAGTTTACGTATCGTACTATCTCGCTAAGTTCATTTACTACCACGCCATGAAGACTTCAATTGAGCTGGCCAAGGAGAAGGGATCCTTCCCCGCATACGATCCTGTTAGGTACAAGGACGTATGGGAATCAGCTAGGGAACTCGACGAGATATTGACCATTTCTGGGATCAGGGGTAAACCCTCAGATTACGCAAAGAAGTTGATGTCAGAGGCCGAGAAATTGGACGTCACCGTACTTAAGGACATGAGACTTAAATACGGTTTACGAAATGCCACCGTGGTATCTGTAGCCCCAACGGGCACCATATCCATAATTGCTGGGACATCCTCGTCAATTGAGCCTCTGTTCGCATTGGCGTTCATCAGGAACGTCGCCGTGGGGAAGTTCATGGAGATTGACCCTCTCTTCCTGGAGTACCTAAGAAAGTATGAGTTAGATACGCCAGACGTAGTCAAGAAAATAGCTGAAACTGGAGAGGTTGGAGATAATCCGTTTGTGCCCAAGACTATAAGAAAGCTGTTCAGAACAGCCCACGAAGTAGAGCCAATGTATCATGTTCTGCATCAGGCGGCGTGGCAACAGTGGAACGACTCAGGGACATCAAAGACAATAAATCTGAGAAGTGAGGAGCCTGCAGATACCGTAGAGAAGGTCTATATGACCGCTTGGAAGCTGGGAATAAAGGGAATTACAGTATATAGGGATAAGTCCAAGTCGCAACAGGTCATATACTTCGGACTGAAGAAGGAGAGGGAGGAGAAGTCAAAGGCTTTGCCATCATCCCTTAGAATGGAAAAGAAGTTCGTGGAAGTAAGCGAGAACTTCGCTGGTGGATGCAAGACTTGTGAACTCTAAGCCTTTTTTTATTTTTAGTTATAGTATTAGATACCATGTCTTGGAGCAAATAGATAACTTGTATCTATAGTCAAATTGCAATGCTAGTTCTATATTCATGTTTTTATACATGTATTCATAATAGATTAATGGTAAAGACGATGTCATTAGTTCCACCTTGCGAATACTCTGTGAAGGAGCTATTGCCAGCAATGCGTTCAATTATTGCAACTAAGCTTGTGAAGGATAAGGGATATCCACTGTACAGGGCAGCTTTACTTATGGGAATTACTCCAGCGGCAGTTGCCAATTATATGAATGGTAAAAGGGGCACAGCAGTGAAAAGCATCATTGAGAAGGATCCCAGGCTCATGGAGATGATTGGTGATCTAGTTGATAAGATAAGTTCCTCTGGGGGTAGCACCCAGCTCTCAAGCTATTACTGTATACTTTGTGCCGAAGGGAAGAAGGCGCTGAAGAGAAACGGGATCTCTCTCCCCTCTTGCCTTTACGAAACTAATCTCATGCTGAAATAATCTTTTTCTTTAGTAGGGCCTCAAGTAGCCTCTTGACCTCAAGGGATACTGAAAGAAGTCCCCATCTTCTCATGGGGACCTTCACTCTGTCGAATTCTGGATCTATACTCTCACCCGACATATCCCTAGGATCCGTAACAAATGCAGACGTTATCCTTGCAGGAAGATAAAGGGTTGACACCACGGGCTTATCATCTAGGTTCAACAAGTCAATCTCCACTTTCCCGTTTTCATACTTCAAGCGAAGGGGTACAACAGAGGAAGGCTCTATTCTCAACAATGATACCTTGTACTTAGGCCTGCAATCCAGGTCAATAACTTGGTTAACAGCATCCCAAACCATTCTGTGGGGTTTTGCTTCCCTCCATGTGGTAGATCTCTTCATTAATGCGCCTCCATCTATTCTTGCTCTCCCATTTTCGAACTCCACGGTGAACGATCTATTGGAAAATAGCGTGTAAGAAGATGAACTTCCCTGGATCGAAACCATGAAAGTCCTAATGGAAATAGAGGATCTCAATCCAATGGACGAGATGTACAAGGGGTTAAGATGATGAAAAAAGGCGTTATAGAATCCAGTTTGTACCATTTCGGTCATCTCCAGCTCCTCCTGAACCTTACCAGGACCCACTTCTCCTGGGGCTAGTTTAACGGATCTACCTGAGAGTGTTCTTTCCCAGGGAGAAGGGTTAAGGTATCCTTCCCCCTCCTCGCAGGGTAGGAGATCCCTTACCATGGATCTAAGCGAATCCTGATCTATTCTTTTGAAGTTCCAGGGAATGGAATCCTCCCTCAATGGCGTAATTGCTTCCTGCGTTTCCCCTTTCCCCACAACATTCACGACCGTTCCGTCTGGTCCATGAAGAGAAAGGGCTTTATCCCACTCCAATGACAGGTTCAATACCCTAGAGATGAGGGGAAGTTGCTCGAGTGCTAGTGACTTTGTATCTAGAAACAAAGATTGGCCTTGCCTGAAACCTAGTTCCTCTAGCATTATGTGCACCATCAGACAAATGCCTTTTCTTCACCATTCAGGTTCGGGGGTAACTCTTCATCCAGTCTCATCTTTCATTACTTTCCTTATTAGTTCTGCTACTTTCTTCCCCTCAGCCCTACCCCTCACCCTCTCCATTACTTTGCCCATGAGGAGGCTAAACGCCTTTTCTCCCTTGGATTTCACCTCCTCGCTATTCTGGGCCACTATCTCCTTGATCAGATTGATCAATTCCTCCTCGGAAATTCCGGTATACCTGGAAATGACGCTCTCTATCCCAACGTTGGAGTTAGGTGTGGAGTACTCAAGGAGTATCTGCGGAATGGAGTCCTTGGTTATCCTTCCTTGGCTCACGCTCGCAATCACGGCTTCAATATCTCCATCGGATATCTTGTCTATGTTTCCACCTTGAGACTTAACGTACTTTAACGTGTTCTCTAGGGTTGTCGCTATGACGGTCGGGGAAACATTGACGTACTTTCTCGTCAAATACTCAAATTGATCTAACCTCGGGCTGTTCAATACCTGTTTGGCCAGTTCCTCGTTTAGACCCATTTTCATTAGCTCCTTAAGTTTCTGCTCTGGAGTTGGTGGCACCATTTTTTTAGCGTCTTCAAGCAACTCCCTGGAAAGAATGGATGGAATGTCAGTTTCTGGGTACATTCTAGCTGAACCAGGTTGCGGTCTCATGAATTTGCTAGTACCGTCCTCATTGGCTGCTCTAGTCTCCTTGGGTACGCCTTCAAACGCCTGAGATAGCCTGTCCTTAATCACCTGTATTGCTTTCTTCACCTTCTCTTCTGGACCAACCACCAGAATGAAAGCGTCTAGTTCACCTACTCCCAGTTCCTTGGCCACCCTTTGAACCTCTTCCTCCACTATACCATAGTTGGGGAGCTCATCGGAGTGAAATATCCCACCTAGCCCAGCCAAGGCCTTAACGTAGTCTGATATCTCTGTCCCAAATCTTCTCCCAGGCATCACCTGTCTTCCTAGAAGCCCCTTAAATCCAGGTGCCAGTAATCCCAGAACCTTACCTCCCTTCTTAAGTTCAGATTGAATAAGCCTACTCCTGGACGAGGCGAAGAGCTCTGTTAGGTCTTTCTCCACAACTTTTTTGGCAAAATCCTCCCTAGTAATCCTAGCTCTCAGTTCGTCCCTGATCCTGAGTAACTCCCTCTGCCTGTTGGCTTCATTCTCAATGATCTTTGGTATCATGTCCAGGTCTTGTACCCCCTTGATCTCCGTTTTGACTCCACCCAAAATGGAAACGTTGAGATCTTGCCTTATGGTTCCTAGACCTCTCTTCACTTTTCCTGTGAGCCTGAGCATCTGGCCAATGAGTAGGGCAACTCTCTTTGCCTGCTCGGGGCTCCTAATATCAGGACCTGTGGAGATCTCTATGAGCGGGATACCCAGTCTATCCAGGTTATATTTAACAGAGGTAGGGGTTTCCTCTAGCTTTCTCGCAGCGTCTTCTTCTATGGCAATGGTCTGGATAGTTATCACGCCATCCACATCCTTAATGTATCCCCCAAGCCCGACTATCGCCGTACGCTGAAAACCTGAGGTGTTAGAACCATCTATGACTGTTTTTCTCATTACGAAGATTTCATCCAAGGGTTCTCCATTAAACGCAAGGGTCATGGCAAGACCTAGCTTAATTGCGTCTATGTTCATGGGATGGGGTGGTTCTTCATCACACTCCACAAGACAGCTAGACCTCCTAGGAACTTCATAGACCACCTTTTTGCCTTTCTCCCACTCAAAGAACGCTGCAACATCTATTTGTCCCAGTTCGCTGGCCACAGGCCTTAGATATCTCTCCAGCTCCCCTTGACTCTCCTCGTCCATTGTCGTGGGGCATTCGCAGAAGAGCTTATGTGATGTATTGATTTGTTGGTGAATCTCCAGTCCTACCTTGAGTCCCATTTTTTCGTATTCACTCATGTTTCCACCTCGGGAAATGATCCAAGGAATGCCTTGGATTATACTCACCAACTAGATTAGTTAACATGATTCGCTTAACCTCCTCTAGATCCGAGGTCTGACCCAAAGCCCACATTAGTTTAACGAGGGCAACTTCAGGTAACATATCCCCAAGCGGAACTACTCCAGACTGCTGTAATAGCCTTCCAGTCTGATAAACGTTCATGTTTACCCTCCCAAACAGGCACTGGGAAGTCATTCCTACAAATAGCCCTTCCTTGACTGCCCTCTTGAAAGCTTCTTGAAAGTCGGAGGAAGTATGGCCCAGGCCAGTTCCCTCAACTATTATGCCCCTGTAACCAGAGGACAGGAGAATATCCACGATGTCTGGTCTCAGTCCTGGATAGAATTTCAAGAGGAATACCCTGTTTTCGAATTTTGGATTGAGTTCCACTCCATCGGACCTTCTCAAATAATCATTCCTCAACACTTTCACAGTCCTCTCCTTCCAAAGCACTTTCGCTAAGGGATGATCGTTAATGCTCTGAAACGCATCCCTCCTGCTAGTATGCATTTTCCTAACCTTTACTCCCCTGTGGGCTAGCGTGTAGGTGTCTGAACTTTCTCCATGCATGTTCACCACAACCTCACCAAAGGGAGCTTCCTTCGCCAAGAGAACTGATGAAACCAAGTTGATCCCAGAGTCGCTGCTGGGTCTATCGCTACTCCTCTGCGAACCCACAAGTACCACGGGCCCAGGCAAACGCTGTATGGAGAAAGCTAAGGCGGCGGCGGTGTAGCTCATGGTATCAGTTCCGTGAGCCACGACGACTCCCTCGCTTCCCTCATCAAAGGCCCTCTTTACAGCCTCAGCTATCTTAACCCAGAACTCTGGTTTCATGTTCTCGCTGAGGATGCTGAAAAGAATCTCAGCTGAGATTGAGGTAATTTCCTGGATTTCCGGAACGAACCTAATGATCTCCTCTGTACTGAGTGCAGGTCTAACTGCACCTGTTTCGTACTCTACCTTGCTTACAATTGTGCCTCCCGTGCTGATTATCTTAACTTTTCCAGGAAGTAACTCTCGATGTTCACTTCTTTCTTGTGGTCTATTGCCCTTTTCAAGTAGGCTTACCTTAACCTTGTTTACTGAGAACCCAGCGTTATATCCATTGTCGAGCTTAAGGACTATTACTGAGTCATCACGTGAATAGGAGGGCATAAGGATTCCTTTCACGCTAACTTTATCGTTATAAACCTGTAACACGTCACCTATCTCAGCTCCTAAGGAAGAAAGTAACTCTAGAGCTTTTCCCCTATAACCTTCTAACATTTTACAGGGTATAAGAGAAAATATTTAAAAAACCTTACATCCTTCTTGGTGCACGTTGTTGCTTCTGAGCCGTTTGCTTGAGTACTCTCTTCTCATACTCTATTCTATTCCTGACCCTAGGAACTTCCTTGTGTCTCTCCTTAGCTTGGATCTTTGGGGTTTGTCCCCTAACCTTCCCGGCCTTTGTTAACGAACCGTGAGATGGCATTTGCTATCATGTATATGTGGTAAAACAAGACATTTAAACTTAGAGCTTTACCTAGATTCGGGCTTTACTCAATGAAAATTTATTTGGCTGAGCACACAATAGGGTCCTTTGCCTTTGATGAGTCAGGGAACCTTTTGGATTACGTCCTTAATCCAAAGGAACTGGGCAAGGTAGTTGATATTCTAATAAACGCCGAGAAAGGTGAACCAATGCCCTCTACCATGGAATTAATTCAGAAACTGAAACCGTCGGAAGTAGTTGTGGAAAGCGAAACGGAGAGCTCAAGGATGCAGACCTTAGGGATCAAGGTTGTATCCAAGCCCCATCATGTGGGAGCCAGGGCTTTGAGGGGTTCTCTCGCTGAACTAGCAGTAAAAACAAAATTCGCTGAAAATCCGAGCGAAGTGTACAATTTCCTTTATCAAGTATCTCTAGAATATACGAGAAGAAAGCTGAGAAAGGCCGCCCAGAAAAGGGACCTTCTCGCCATACAGGCCATAAGGGCTATCGACGATATTGATAAGACCATTAACCTTTTCTCCGAAAGATTAAGGGAGTGGTATAGTATACACTTCCCCGAAGCCGATAAACTGGTTGAGGACCATGAACAATACGCCAAAATAGTTTCCCTGGCTGGTTATAGGGATAATGTAACGGTGGAGACGTTAACCGAGATAGGACTTAATGAGCAAAGGGCTAAGAAGCTAGCCGATGCTGCCAAGAAGAGTATAGGAGCAGACATCTCAGATGCGGATATCAACTCCATCAGGGATCTGGCTAACACGATTTTGTCTCTTTTCAAGCTAAGGAACTCGCTTTACGACTACTTGGACTCAATTATGAGGGAAGTAGCTCCCAACGTGACTGAACTAGTGGGTCCCACCCTTGGTGCTAGGCTGTTAAGTCTGGCAGGGAGCCTTGAGGAACTTTCTAAGATGCCAGCTAGTACGATTCAAGTGTTAGGGGCTGAGAAAGCCCTCTTTAGGGCACTTAAGAGCGGAAGCAGACCACCCAAACATGGAATCATTTTCCAGTATCCAGCAATTCACGTCTCTCCCAGATGGCAGAGAGGGAAGATTGCCAGGGCCCTAGCTGCCAAGCTAGCAATAGCATCAAGGATAGACGCCTATAGCGGAAGATTTGTGGGAACACAGCTTGTGGAACAGGTGAATAAGAGAATCGAGGAGATAAAAACGAAATATGCCCAGCCACCACCCAAAAAACAACAACCAGCTAAGGAAGAGGGGAAGAGATTTGATAAAAGAGAGCATAAAAAGGGGAAAAAGGGAAAGAGAAGGTAGGTTGAGTGAGAATGTCAGAACTTCTGGATACAGTTAGAAAAACCGAGATGGAGAACGTCTACGAGTGCGTTTATGTCGACGGTACAGTGAGGCTCTGTACCAAGAACCTAGCCAAGGGATTTACTGTGTATGGAGAGAGAACGGTAAACTACGACGGGGTAGAGTACAGGGAATGGAACGCCTTTAGGAGCAAGTTAGCAGGAGCCATTCTTAAGGGATTAAAGGAAAACCCTGTGAAGAAAGGCTCGAAGGTTCTCTACCTCGGGGCAGCCTCAGGTACAACTCCAAGTCACATCTCAGATATAGTTGAGAGTGAGGGAAAGGTCTATGGCGTGGAATTTTCCCCTAGGGTAGTAAGGGAGTTAATTCTAGTAGCCCAGCACAGGCCGAATCTGTTCCCAATTCTGGCTGACGCTAGGTTTCCACAGAATTATTCGTCATTGGTTGAAGACGCTGATGTACTTTATGTGGATATTGCCCAACCAGATCAGACCGATATCGCAATATATAACGCAAGATACTTCCTTAAGGATAACGGACATCTTCTTCTAGCGATAAAGGCTAGGAGCATTGACGTCACAAAGGATCCCACAGAGGTATTCAAGGCGGAGGCGGAAAAACTGAGAAATGAGGGATTTGATGTAATGCAGATCATCAACTTGAATCCTTACGACAAGGATCACGCAATGGTACTAGCTAAGTTTAAGGGCTAGATCCTTGTTCGATAAAATCTTCCAACTGGGATTAAGGGATATACTAGATTCCATGCCCTCAGAATACATTACCCTAAAGGAGGCCATGGATGGAAAACTGGAAATTACATTAAATAACGGTTTTAAACACAAATTTGATCCGGAGGAGGTTAGGAAGCTCTCCAATGCAGTCCCACTTTATCTTTGGTCCTTGGTAAGGATTCCCTTTATTGTGGTGAAGCTCTCCACGCCCGGGGAGTACTCTATTAATGGATCTGAATGGGACATTAAGGCCATCTCCACTCTCCTCAATATTTCAGGGAAAGTAATTTCTGTTGGACAAATGGAATCCCTTTTAAGGGAATTTAAATCATTAATATTTATTACCCTTGGTTATGATAGTATTTCTGTAGTGAACGAAGACAAGGAAGGTATCTAAAATGATACCTGGAATGTTGGACGAGGTATTAGACGTTTTAGAGAGGGAAGGCATAAGTTACACCCTAATAGAGTATCCAGAGAAGAACAGGAAGTCCATAGATATAATCGCGAGAGGGAAGCAGAGAAGGTTCGTGATAAAGATATCCAACGATAGGCCCTCTAAGGAAGAGACCAGAGATCTCAAGAACTTCTCAGCAGTGGTGGGGAGTATGCCCGTAATGGTAACCGATGATACAGAGGAGGATATAGCAATAGGTAAGGACAACGTAATTGGGTTATCGGTGGAGGGCCTGGCGAAGGCCTTAAGGGGAGAGAAGATTTTCATCTATAGGACTCGGGGAGGAATATTCATCAAGATTAGGTCAGACGTTCTCCGAAGGAAAAGGACAGAAATGAACTACAGCATGGGAGACCTATCTAAGATTCTAGGCGTGACCAGGAAAACGATTTATGATTATGAAAATGGAGAGTCAGATGTGTCCATAGAGGTTGCTGAGAAGCTAATTGATCTCTTTGGGGATGAGGTCATAGGCGATGTATGCGATGATGCGCTTCCTAAGCTAGAGCCGGATTCCCAACCAACAGATACGATTAGTTCGAGGATAGCCAAGAATCTAACTGACGCCGGATTCGCCTCAGCTCCCATTAGGTTCACGGCGGTAGATGTTGTCGCCTCAAGGGGTTTGAAAAAAGTCTTGGTTACGGTGGAGCCTAAGAATCAAGATCAACTAGAAAAGAAACTAAGAGAAGCTTCTAAAATAGCCAACGAGTTAATGTCCGAACTTGTGATAGTGGTCAAGAGCGCCTCTATGGCGAAGAGGCTGGATAAGGATGGGTTTAAAATCCTGACCTCAGAAAGCATCGACAGCCTCAGCGATGAAATTAACAGAAGTGATTGAGGGAAAGGCAAGATTAGTTATTCCAGACCCTTCTGAATTCTCCAGAGAGGGAAAGTTCGATCCTGCCTGGTCTCCAGTATTCTATAACCCCAGAATGGTGTTTAATAGGGACGTCAGTGTTTTGGCTGTCTCAGTTATATCTCCTCCCTCGGTATTGGACGCCATGTCAGCCACTGGGGTTAGGGGAATCAGGTACGTGAAGGAGAGTGGGGTCAAGGGAGAAGTTCTCTTCAATGATAAGAATCCAGTGTCCGTGGAGTTGATCTCGAAGAATTTAGAGCTAAACGGGATTACAGGTAAGGTACTTAGATCGGACGCTAACTCCTTAATGCATCAGGTAAAAGTAGGCTACACAGACCTGGATCCCTTTGGATCTCCTGCCCCATATCTTTTCTCAGCCATTTCATCCTTGAGAAGGAAAGGGGTACTGGGAGTTACTGCTACTGACCTATCAGCACTTGAGGGAAAGTCTAGAACCTCCTCCAAAAGGAAATATGGAGTTCAAGGGAGTAGATTGAGTTATTCCAAGGAGGCTGGGTTGAGGGTTCTATTGGGTAAGATAGTTAAAGAGGCATCAGTCCAAGAAAAGGGAATAAGGCCCCTCATGGGCTTTTATCACGACTACTATTACAGGCTATTCGTTAAGATGGAGGATGGAGCCAAGAGGGCTGATAGAAGCCTGGAAAGTCTCGGAACTCTTTACGAATGTGATAGATGTGGCTATTCCTTCATGAGTTCAGATGAATGCGAAAGGAAATGCCCGGTCTGTGGTGGAGAGCTTAAGTATTATGGTCCAGCCTGGATTGGAGAATTCAATGATCTAGAATTTTTAAAGGAAATGAAAAATAGACTTACTGAGTTTTCGTATCTCTCAAACTCAGTAAAAATATCTGAACTCTTAGAATACCTAGAGCGTGAAAATAGATTTGGCCCCTATTATAGGGTAGACGTTTTAGCATCAAGGCTCAAGGTAAACATGCCCCCCATGAACTCACTCCTAGGGTGTTTGGGCGACGCTGTCAGGACGCACTTTGATCCTAGGGGATTTAAGTCTTTCAGGGAATTCTCTGAAATATTGGAATGTGTGAAGGGATCCTCCGCGACTTATGAAACAAGTGGTAGATAATGATGAGTTGGTTGGCCCAAAGGGAATTTTAGATCAAAAGTTTATCATAGATCCATGGACAATATCCAGGAAGAAAGCTTAGTACAAGAGCTGGGATTTACGTGTGCCCCGTTATCACACTTAAACAAAAGCTTACAAGAGAAGCAGGGGATCTCCTCTATGCTCTCGAGGTTTACGTAAATGTTGGATTCCTCAACTGTCCTAATTGCAAAGAGTTTGATTACGCTCTTTCCGTTCTCCTTTATTGCTTTCTTAGCTATCATCTTTTTATCAATTAACTTCTTTATAACTGTGGCAAGTTCCCTTGTGGAGAGGCCTAACTTCTTCGCCAGTTCCTGTTGTGATATTCCGTCCTCGCCACTCTCAAGAATTTTCTTGTGAATTAACTCTTCTTTTTCCATTGAAACTTTTGATTCCAAAGCACTAACACCTGCGTTGGCTAATTTTATAATATGTGATCACCGGCTTATTTACTTTACTACCGTTTATCCCTGAGGTCTAAAGCCCATATGCATGTTTAATCATATTCGAGCTACGGAAATTCTAGTATTCTCGCTAAGGGAAGAAATAGTACGCATTTTAAATTAATCTGGGGTTACATGATATGTATAGCCCCGTCCCTATAAAGCCAAACATGGTATCCCTAGTAATTACGAGGGCAATAAAAAGCTGGAGTTTATAAAGCAGTATAAAAACTATATTACTGGTGACTCTGTATTTCCAACTCGCCGGCTTATAAGCCAATAATAAGTATTGAAAATATTGTAGCAACGGTAACGTTGGAACAAACCTTGGATCTTTACGCCATGGAGAGGAGCGTTCCAAATGTGGAGTATGATCCGGATCAGTTCCCGGGCCTCATATTCAGGCTCGAGAGCCCCAAGGTAACCTCCCTGATCTTCAAGTCCGGTAAAATGGTTGTCACTGGTGCCAAGAGCACGGAGGAACTGATCAAGGCTGTTAAGAGGATAATAAAGAGCCTAAGAAGGTATGGGATAAGGATAGGTGGGAAACCTAAGATACAGATTCAGAACATAGTCGCCTCTGCCAACATGCACGTTCATGTAAATCTGGATAAGGCTGCTTTCCTTCTTGAGAATAACATGTATGAACCAGAGCAGTTCCCGGGGCTCATATTTAGAATGGATGAGCCTAGGGTGGTCCTTCTAATTTTCAGCAGTGGAAAGATGGTAATAACAGGGGCCAAGAGGGAGGACGAAGTCTATAAGGCAGTGAAAAAAATCTTTGATAAGTTAGAGGAACTAGACTGCATTAAGGCAGTGGAAGAGGAAGAGGAATTAGAAATTTAAAATAGCAAGACCTAAGTGAGATCATGGCACTTAAACACGAAAAATACGTGTACGTTGAACTTGGGAAATCTAGATACGCTAAGTTAAGGGTTCTCAAGAACAGGGATGAAAACAGCCCGGAAAGATACATAGTCCTTAACAAGTTAGTTCCCAAGAAGAGCAGGCACGTGAAAGTTCTAAAGACAGACGACCTCCCACTTGAAGTCAGGGAAAAGTTAAAGGCAATTTCTTGATCATTGTGATCTTAATCTGTTTTTCTCGAAATTGGAAAGAACGAAGTATGTGGCAATTAAAATGAACGAGGAAAGTAGAAGAAGGTAGAATGATTGAATCTGAATTATGTAAGCACCGCTCTCAAGATTTCTAAGTAACCCAGTAAGCACGAAGTAGGCAAGTATGGATGCGAGTATCTTTAATAGATCGTGCCAAATCCTTATGTCCTTTGATAGAGCTCTAGACAAGAGCTTACCTGAGTATAAAATGATAATAGAAAACGTGAGATACGGTAGTATGGCTAGTAAAGTCGATGAGGCAGACCTTATGGAAAGCGGTCCAGCTGTGGAAGCAACTAGATATCCGTTAATTATAGCAAGTACCAGGGAAATGGAGGATAGAATTGCCACAATAACCATGATAGTTGAGTTCTCCCACCATCTCTCTATGGCATCATCTATTCCAAATCCCCTAACTAACATGGCTCCTCCTAGAACCAAAAGTATGGAGGGAAGGACGTAAGCCGTTAGGCCAGCAATTGCCAATATACTTGAAACGAAAAGAATTATTCCAGGAACCCCTAGAAACAGTCTCGAGTACCTGCTTTCCGTTACTAGTCTCTTGAGATATTTCCCAAGCAAGATATATGTCTCCTCCACCCCTCTATGCTGTTCCACTATAACTCTCTCTATTCCCACTATCTTCAGCCTGCTTTCGATGACCGGGATAGCCTTTGCGTCCTCAGGGCTATCATAAACTAGGATTGCCTGATCAGGCTTAATAGCTCTAATAACCTCATCAACTTGCTTAGAGAGTGCCATTTGAGAATCGAGACCACCTCTTTGTGACCCAGCAACAAATACGATCTCCACATCTTCTCCATTTGCTTTCATATCAAGGTAAATGTTGAACGCAGTTACCATGGTATTGAAGTCTGAGTCTAGGGCCAAAAATCGCGAGGATTTCTCTATGGCTTCCCTAGCTTTAGCCTCTCCTATAACTGGGGTAGAAACACCAGCCTTACTCAAATCGTCATCTATATCAATGTATATTATCGCCGTCTTCATTATTACCCCGATGATCCCCATAAAGGGCATATATTTCGTCGAATGACAGCCTTTCTCCTTTCTTCAGTTTCTCCTCTGCAACCTTCTTCCTTTTCTCCATGATCTCGGCAATATTTGCCCTGGAGGTAGTAACTCCCTGTTCCATGGCCTTTCTAGCCTTTATGAGTTCGTCGAGCTCCTTGCTCTTTGCCTCAATTTGTTTCCCTAGCTCATCAATTTCTTTGCTCTTTGCCTCAATTTGCGAGCTTAACTCGTCTAGTTCCTTGGTTAACTTATCCCTTTCGTCCCTTAAACTCTTGAGCGTCTTCCTTTTCTCACTTATCTCTGAAATCAATGACGAAATTTTCTGCCTAATTGTAGCCAACTCTATTCTTTTTGCGAGGAATTCCGCTCTCTCCTCGTTCCCTTTCTCCTTTACCTTTAGGATCTTCTTGGCTTCATTCAGCCTTCTCTCCATGTCAGCTATCCTTTGGATCAACTTCTTTTCTTCCTCAAGCGTCAAGGAGGAGGTCTGTATTCTCCATTCGAGGCTCCTTATCCTCTTTTCCAAGATATCTGGGTTCAATCCTTGAGTTTTCTTCATGAGATTCCTAAGTTCCTCAAACTCTTTCCTCATTTCTTTAATGACTTCAAATAATTGCTCTTTTTTCTGCTTTAACTCTTTTAATTCATTTATCCTTGAGGTATATTCCTCAAAAACAGTTTTAAGTTGTAATCTTACAGCCTTAAGCCTCTCTATCTTCTCACTCTTCTTCTGTCTTAGTTTTCTTATCTCCTCAATTGAAGCGTACCTTTTTTCCTTAAGGCTTGAGATTTCATTTCTCACGTCAGATATTTTCTTGTAAATGCTTTCCTCTGTGGCCTCTGCTGGCGGATTGCTCATCAGGGTTACATAAAGAGTACTCCGTTAATAACTTTTCCTAGAATTGTTTTGATGCAATATCTGTTTGGTCAATATCGGAAATGATCTTAAATAGAAGGAGCGCATGATTCGTAATGATCCCATCGAGATGAAAATGGTTAGTCTGCTTCTGGTTTTAGACCTCACGTTTTTAGTTTTTGAAACCTAAACTTGAAGTTCGGTGAGATCAACGAGAGGTGGTAATAAGCACACCGATTGGCGTTTATTAAAATGAAAATATTCTATTAAAACTATTTAATGTAGACATGATTATATATATATTAACTGAAAGACAATATTATTTGATATATACTTCAATTATGGTACCCTACTGGAACGTTTATATACAAAAAAGCTTGTAATCCTCATCCCAAGCAGGTATTATCCCAGCGTCAAAATAAGGCGGTATTATCAACTACTACATATAAGTCTAAGATTTGCATCTATCTTAGCTTGTGAGGAGCACAAAAACAATTCCCATAGGAGAATTTGAGTCACTTGTACTAGGTGACAAGTGGCTCATAAGGGCAGATTCAAATTTCGATTACGCCAAGAATGATCCTTCAGGACTAGTTTTACTTGATAAAAACCAGAGGAGAGTTGCCAAGGTCCTAGACGTTCTAGGAAACGTCAGTAAACCATACCTGTTAGCAGAACCCATGGCTTCGATACCCTCAGGAAAAATATTTCTTGAAATTCCACAGCGCAAACACTCTAGGAAAAACAGGAGGTAAGACGAAATGAAATGCCCCATTTGTGAGGGTACTGAGATAATATATGATGCCGAGCATGGTAACTACGTTTGTGCCAGGGATGGAACTGTAATTGAAGAAAACGTGCCAGATCCTGGCCCTGAGTGGAGAGAGTTCGATGCAGGCGATAGGAACAAGAAGAGAAGGGTAGGAGCTGGGATCACAGATAGGGTACATGACAAAGGATTTTCCACCATTATTGGAGGTGGAAGAGTAAAGGATAAAATGAAGGCAATAAGGCTTCAGAGACTTCAAAATAAGTCAAGGGTTACATCAAAGGACAAGAAACTAGTTACGTATCTATCGATACTCAACAGCGAGGCATCGAAGTTGGGACTACCTGGATACGTTAAGGAGACGGCTGCCGGGGTCATAAAGAAGTTGATCGAATCGGGTCTCGCGAGGAGGATTGATACGTACGCACTAATTGCAGCGACGTTATTCTATGTTAGCAGACTGTACAAGATCCCACTCCAGTTGAATGAGATAAAGAAGCTTTTCAACATAGACTCAAGCGCCTTCTGGAAAGCCTCAACCAGAGTCCAGAACGTTATACAGAAGAGTACGTTCATGTCTAACTTTGGAGGACCTTCTCCACTGGAACACATACCAGATATCGTTAACAGGGCTAAGTTACCTCCCCATGTGGAAACCATGGCCGCAGAAATAGCGTCGATCCTGATAAAGAACGCAATAACCAGCGGGAAGGGCCACTTATCTGTTGCCGCGGCGGCAGTCTACTTGGCCAGCACCATATTGGATCACAAGAAGACGCAGAAAGAACTTGCAGAGGTTCTGAACATCACCGAGGTTACCATAAGAAATAGATATAAGGAGATAGTAAACTCACTTGACGTCGAGGTCAAACTGTGACAACATAGCAGAATAATCCCTTTTCCCTATAGGATGATATTTTTTAAGAGGTTAAGCTCCGGAAACTCCATTATCCCTTCATTCTCCACTATTACGAAGGGTTTTGCTTTTTCTAAGATGGCATGTCTTTTCATCAACGGGCTCATGTAGCCTGAATGAACTAGGGAGATGTCATTACCCGATTGATAACCTCCCAGCGCAGGTAGGGCTATAACATAGGAGTTTCCCGCAATAGGCGAGACAAGGAAGCACTGGAACTTCTTGGCAAACCCAAGCTTGTCCCTTATTGAAATCCTGGGATGTTCATGCCCTATCACGTAAATTTTGCCGTCCTTGGGTTCTATCTCCCTATGTCCGTGAAAAATAAACAGATCCTCGCTCTCTATCTCGTCTAGGAGCTCTATATTATCGAATTTTTCTGTAACAAGAGAAATATAATTATCGTGATTACCCCTTATCAATTTCACGATAGTCCCGTTCTCTTTCATGTCCTTGAATATCTCTGTGAGATCTTCTTTTTCCTGTCTACCAAGTCCGTTGAATCTATGCTTCATATCACCGTTAATAATTACCTTATTTGTCTTGAATACGTCTAGCGCTCTTCTGTAAATGGATAGAAACCTTTTCTTCTGTATCCTAGGCAAGAATATTCCCTTTGACGCCATCTCCTCCTCGTATCCTATGTGAACATCTGACAGAATGATAGAGTCAAGACGCCTAGAGTAAATCACCGGTAAATCCTCCTCTACTTCCAGGTCCCTGAGTATGCTGACCAAATCCGATACACCCTTATTCTAGCTCTCATCATGCAAAACTAAATGGCAGATATATACTTTGTAGGACTTGGGCTGTCAAAAAGGTTTCTTACTAATGCCTCCCTGGAGGTCCTCAAAGGTTCAGACGTAATTTACGCAGACATTTACACTTCAATTAGTTGTGACATAAATGAAAAAACACTTAGGGAGATTACAGGTAAGGAGATTATTCCTGCAACTCGAGAGGTTTTGGAGACAAAGGAAAAAGAGATATATAAACTGCTTGACTCAGGGAAAAACGTCGCCATAGCTGTAGTCGGAGACCCCATGATTGCCACAACTCACGTTAGCTTAGCCACAGGTGCCAGGGCCAGGGGACATAGGGTTAGCGTTATCCCGGGGGTCTCAGTTCACTGTTACATGATATCTAGGTCAATGCTGTCTTCCTATAAGTTTGGGAAGTCAGTTACGGTTACTTTCCCTGTACTTGATAAGCTTGATTACACCCCCTATAGGGTGATAAAGACCAACAGGGAGCTCGGCCTTCACACAATGGTATACTTAGATTTGAAGGAGACCGGGATAATGACAGCCGATCTTGCACTTAACTACCTCAAGAAAATGGAAAGCGATATTGGGGACAAGGTTATCCTAGATGATGATCTTGTGGTGATCGGCGAGAGGCTTGGATGCGCAGATGAGAGGGTGAGGGCTATGAAAGTTGTGGACGCCCTAAATCAAAAATTTGGGGCTCCTCCACACATTATAATAGTTCCATCCAGAAACCTATATGAGATGGAGGTAGAGGGATTGAAATGCCTGAGCTGAGGGATAGGGTAATAAAATACATTAACGGAATGGAGGAGACGCTAAAACAGGTAAAGGGAGACGAGAGGATAATTAGTCTCGCAAGACAATACGTTGATGACGCAAAGTACTACCTGGAAAGGGGAGATCTTGAAACGGCGTTGGTGGACGTGGTCTACGCCGAGGGTTTAGTTGACGCCCTTAAGATAGTGGAGGGTGAGGGATCTAAGAAGGTCTTCGTGGGAGGTACCTTCGACATAATTCATCCTGGACACATAGAGTTCCTTAGGAGGGCTGCCTCCCTGGGCAGGGTTTACGTTGCCGTCTCTAGGGACAAGAACGCAGAGAAGGTGAAGGGCAGGAAACCTGTTAATGATGAAAACCAAAGGTTGGAAGTCGTTAAGAGCATCAGGTATGTGTATGAGGCTTTCCTAGGCGATGAAAATGACTTTCTGAAAAGCGTAGAGAGAGTAAAACCAGACATAATCTTTCTTGGGCCAGATCAAAAAGTCGATGAGAAGGCCCTAAAGGAGGAACTCGCAAGGCGCGGTATTTTAGTGGAAGTGGTGAGGTTGGAACACAGGATAAACACGTGGGGTCACAGTAGCACTTCAGCTATCATAAAGGAGATAACGGAGAGATATTGTAATCATGCATAGGCCTGAATAACTACCTCATCCCCATCCTTGATGTTGAGTTCCTTCCTAAGATGATATGGCGATATCACTTCAATAACGCTCTTAGGGTGAACACTCCTAAGCGGAAAGACCACGGCAGCAGGTTTTAGATCGTTCACGGATGCGGGAAATGCCCTAACGGCTCCAAGGACCCTATTCTCCTCCTTGTGCTCTGGAATATTTATTGCCTTAGAGATATCTAGGACGAGTCTGTTCTCCAGAGATATCCTATCATAAATCACGAGGTTAAGGGTTCCAGGATAGGGCT
The DNA here is from genome assembly GCF_000016605.1 of Metallosphaera sedula DSM 5348. NCBI lineage: Archaea > Thermoproteati > Thermoproteota > Thermoprotei > Sulfolobales > Sulfolobaceae > Metallosphaera > Metallosphaera sedula. Next base: position 1,673,174 of record NC_009440.1, read on the forward strand.
CAAAACCAAGAAACTTCTTGAATGATTCCATATAGTACGGCATGGACAGGAAGATTCTTCCTTCACCTAAACCTGAAGTAGCCCTTCCCCTTATTTCTAGGACGTGGGACGAAATAATTGTTGCCCTCATCATGGAGAGGCAATCCTCTAGCAATTTCTCTCCATTTTCAGTAACCCTAATAATTTCTCCTTCCTTTGAAAGGGATCTTCTAACCAGGTTCCTTTCCTCTAGCTCCTTGAGCTTTCTTGATACAGATTGCTGGGACATTTTAAGCTCGTCAGCAATCATTTGTTGCGTGACTTCTTTCTGTTGCAGGGAGAGGTAAACTATCTTAGCAATTAAACATTCATCACTCATGGTTTCGGACCATCTCCCTCTTCAGTGCACCCCATTTCAGCTTCCCTGTACTCCCCGTTAACGTCGTCCTGCGTATCTTGTGTTCTCCAGTCCCACTTTTCTGTCCACGCATTCCCTATCTGCATGGGTCTATCTATGGTACTCAGGAGAACAATCCTGCTAGGCGCATGTTCTGAGATTATCTTATAGCCAGTGAGTTCAGCCAGTTTCTCCGCAAAGAACCTAACCTCTGAGTGCCTTGGCATGGCATCCTTAGTAAGCCTATAGGTTGATGGACCTACGTGCATGTATGCCTTGACCTCAATGTATGTTGGCATTGCTATCCTCATTAACTTAGCGAATTCCCTTGCATCATCGTCACTCATGTTCACCTCTTTCATCATCGTCATTCTGATCACCGTAGGTGAGCTGAAGCTGGGCAATATCTCAAGGGTTTTCATTACAAGGTTCCACGAGTTCGCCACAACGGGTCTGTTAATTAGTCTGTGCTTTTCCTCGTTGGGAGCCTGTAGTGATACAAAGAGCTGAGATGGCTCCTCCTCGAGAGAAGCCAGCACGTCAGGCCTAACACCACTAGTTACAAGGAATGTGGTTATCCCGCGTTTATGGTATTCCCTAATGAGCTCCCCGATCCTCTCGTAGAGCGTGGGTTCACCGGTCAAGCTTATTGCCACATGGGAAGGTTTCATTGCCTCTAACGCCTTATTGTTCTCAACTCCTTCCCTTCCAAGATACCCTGAAACCGATCTCTTGTGCTCCTCAATGGACCTCTCCACAATGTATTCTGGATCATCCATGTAAGGCATCTTAGTTTCGTCCCAGTCTAATCCCACATCCTCTGGTTCCAATCTCCAGCAATGTATGCACCTGAACCAGCACCACATGCTTACTGGGGTCATCTGAACGCATCTGTGACTCTCTATTCCGTAAAACTTACCCTTGTAGCAATATCTTCCACTGGTAAGCGCCTCATGGGTCCAATGACACTTCTTATAGGCACTATGGCCACCAATAAGATGATATCTCTGTTTCTCCATCTCCTCACGTATTTTAGAGAGCGTGTCAATCCTGAAACTGCCTTTAACCGCCATTAATTATACCAAAACAGTTTACTCGACAAGTTTAAAATGCTTAGCTATGTGACGTGAACCCTAGATAGGTGCAGTTAGATCTTTCAATTTGGTTACATTTTCCATGTAAAGTGAGACCCCCATCAGGAAGGTGTCGGAGAGATATCTCCCCATGAGCTGGACACCCACCGGCAACCCGTTATGGAATCCAGCGGGTATTGATAGTGCAGGTATGGCAGCTAGGTTAGCCGTCACGGTAGCCACATCAATGGCATACATTTTCACCGGGTCATCTATTACCTCTCCAATCTTTGGTGGGAGTATCGGGGAGGTTGGTGAAACTAGTATGTCATATCTACTGAACAATTTCTCCAGCGAATCTCTTATTAACCTCCTAGTTTTCAATGCCCTAATGTAAAATTGTTCGTAATATCCAGCGCTCAGAATAAAGGATCCCAGCAATATTCTTCGCTTGACCTCTTTTCCAAATCCCTCACCCCTGTTCCTGCTATACACATCCCTCCAATTTCCCTCAGCATTAGACGAGTAACCATATCTAACACCGTCATATCTAGCTAGGTTAGAGCTAGCCTCTGACATAGCAATGATATAGTAGGTGGGAAGTACGTAATTCACCATTCCTAGATTGGTTTCCTCGATTACTGCCCCCTCAGATGACATCTTATTAAGGAAATCCTTCACCACTCCAACAACACCTGGATCCGAGGCCTCCATCACGTCCTTAAGCACCCCAACCTTTATCCCCTTGACTGTTATGGGGTTAATAGAGGAGGGGGAAGAGTAGTCTATGGTTGTAGCATCTCTCTGGTCACTCCCAGCTATGATCGAGAAGAGTAACGCCAAATCAGTCGAATTCCTCGCCATGGGACCTATCTGCTCCAGGCTGTTGGCATATGCCACTAGCCCATACCTGCTCACTGTGCCGTAAGAAGGCTTTAATCCATACGTAGAAGTGAAAGAGGCTGGGGTTCTTATGGAACCACCGGTATCAGATCCTAGGGCAACATCCACATAACCTGAAGCTAATGCGCTCCCACTTCCTCCGGAGGACCCTCCAGGTGTCCTGGACAAATCCCAAGGATTTCTAGTTGGGCCAAAATAACTTGTCTCTGTAGTTGAGCCCATGGCGAACTCATCCATGTTGGTTTTACCTAGTATCACAGCTCCCTCCCTCTTCAGCTTCGAGATTACGGTGGCGTCGTATGGGGGGACGTAATTCTCAAGCATCTTCGATGAGCAGGTGGTTCTTATCCCCCTAGTTGAGATATTGTCCTTTACCGCTATTAGTAACCCGGAAAGCCTACCTTCTCCCTTTACGGCTTTCTTTACCTCCTCTAGCACATCTTTCTCATCCCTGAGCGTAACGAATGCCCTAACCTTCTCCTCTACCCTTCTAATCCTATCAAAGGTTCTACCCACGTACTCGTCTGGGGATAGATTTCCATTCCTCAGGTCATTTACTATCTCCATTATCATGTTACCCACCTATGGTGCTAGGACCTATAATGTAACCATCCTTTTTCTTGGGCACATTAGCTAGGGCGTCATCCCTGGAGAGGGGTTGGGCCGGCTCATCCGGTCTCAGTTTACCTGTGGAGAGTGGATGGAACATGGGCTCCACGCCCTCAAGGTTTAGTTCGTCTATCTTGTTGAAGAAATCAAGGATCTTAGTCAAATCCCTCATGAATTCCTGCCTTTCTTGATCTGTTAGGGAGATCAAGGCCAGCTTCTCAAGTTTCCTCATAAGTTCTTCGTCAACCTGAACCTTCACTTGGAAACACTCTCATCTATCCAGTCCAGATATAACTTAAAACCATTCTTTATATCCAAGGCTAGAATCTCCGGAACTTTATAGGGGTGAAGTTCCTTGAGTCTATTCATTAGCTCGTCTAGTCTGTCAGAGTTGGTCTTTATTAGTGCCAAAACCTCGCTATCCTCTGTAACCTTCCCCTCCCATCTGTAAATGGAGACTAAGCCTGGAACTAGGTTAACGCACGCTGCTAACTTTTCCTCAACTAAGGTCCTGGCAATTCTTTTTCCTTCCTCCATGCCTGGTAATGTACTGATCACAAGGACATACTTTCCGGTCATGGCAAAATATTAGTTAGATTTCAGAAATAAATGTAATGAGACCAGCCGAGGTGCCCTTTCAAGCTGAAGGAATTGTGGACGCAGTAAATCTTGGAATATCTGAGGCCACTTACCTTGGGGCAGAATTCGTTGGATTAACGTTGGACAACGGCTTAGGCTTGATATTAAGGGTAAGTCCTGACGAAAATATTACGAAGATCTTGGTCATGAGTGAGGGAGAACTGCCATTACCTCTCTTGGGTATATTCGTGAGATTTGACGGGAAGGCCTACCATGTATACGTTGCCGATAAACCTGAAAAGCTCAACGAGGTAATTGGAGTTAACAGGAAAGTGGTCTTTGTGGAAGTGATATCTGGTGCCCTCGAAGACTTTCTACGTGAAGCCCTACAGCAATGAGATACTGGAGAGGCTGATTTCGTTTTCCAGATTTCTAGGTGAGGATGAGGAAGGCGGGAAGTTTGAAATCGACCCAGAGAGAGCCAGGTTGAACGGTGTGACTCTGGAACAGATAAAGAAGGTTCTAGGGGAGCTTGGGGTTAAGCTTGACCCTGAAACCCTCAATTTCCTGGAGACCGAAATGGGAGGTTATGACGCAGTTTTCGAGCTAAAGGGTAGCAAGTTGTTGCTCAGGGCCAGGACTAGGATATCGGAGATCTTGAGAAAATACAGGATAAGTATTCCCTATGATCCTGCGGAGAGGATTTACAGGACTAAGCCATTCTACTATCACTTGCTCAGGAGAATCCTAGAGAATGAGGGATTAAGGGTTAAGAGACTGGACTTAAGCAGGGAACGCTTTTCCCTGAGCTTGTCGGTCAATTTGAGAGAGTATCAGCTTGAGGCAGTTAGAGCCTGGAAAGATAACGGCTACAGGGGCGTTATTGCCCTTCCCACGGGCGCTGGAAAAACTCTCATAGGTGTGCAGGGGATCACTACACTGGGCCTGCCTACCCTAATTGTGACGTTTACTAATGAGCAGTTAAGGCAGTGGGAGGAGACCATAAAGAGATTCACAAAGGGAGATGTAGAGGTTGGCCTATACTATAGCCGAAAGAAACATCTAGCCCCCATCACAATCACTACATATCAGACCGCAATTAAGCATATGGATGAACTCTCATCCTTTCTATTTCTAATAATAGATGAAGCTCACCATCTTCCAGCGGAAAAGTTCAGGGAGATAGCCTTATCCTGCGTCGCCCCCTACAGAATGGCCCTCTCGGCAACGCCTTATAGGTCAGATGGTAAGCATGTGGAACTGTTTAGGTTGATGGGGGGCCTAGTGTATCAGAGAGGAGTTGAGGAACTTGTTGCGCAGGGTTACCTTGCTCAGTTTAGGGTTCTGAGGATCAAGATACCCCTTACCCTTGAGGAGAAGGCGGAATATGATAACCTAACAAGAAAGTTCAGGTCACTGTCTGAGGGAAGGCCAGTCCTAGAGATAGTGAAGAGGGCAAAGGAGGGAGACGTAAAGGCCATGGAGGCTCTAAAAGTATACAGCAGGATAAGGTACCTAATAGGTCTAACGAAGGGGAAGTTGTCCAAGATTAGGGAGATCGTTGAGAAAGAAAAGGGTAGAAAGGTTGTAATATTTACCCAGTACGTGGAACATGCAGAGCTTATATCGAAGTTAATTGGGGGGTACATACTCACCGGTCAGATGCCCAAAAGGGAAAGAGAGCTAGTTTTAGAGAAGTTCAAGCAGAGCAACTCCGGCGTTCTGGTTTTGACAACCGTGGGTGATGAAGGGTTAGATATTCCCGATGCAAGTGTGGGAATTGTGGTAGCTGGGACTTCCTCCAAGAGGCAGTACATACAGAGGCTGGGTAGACTTCTCAGGAATAATTCTGGGAATAAGGTAGCAACGTTATACGAACTCATTGCTAAGGGAACATCAGAGGAATATCAATCCAAGAAGAGGAGGTCTACGTCCTTGGAGGACCTATTTTACTCACTGGAGGACAAGAAATAGGTAAGAGAGTGGGCCAGTGCCAGTAGTAGAGTTCTATCGTCGCTTAGGTAAATCTCCTTCCCACTAGAGGAAATTAAGGGATATCCCCGCACAGTTACTATGGGAACTCCGGGAGAGGAGGCCACCTTAAACCTGGATTTACCAAGGAGTTCCCTTGCAGTAAATCCAGGCAGAAACTCGTGGCTAAGGATCTCCAGTTCGCCTTCCACCTCAACTACGGGCTCCACCATTCTGACGTTATCTCCCACTCTCACAGCATCTACCCAGATAGGGGTTGTTATTGTATGGGTACACTCGTCAGAGATCACAGAAAGAGGTGAGAACACCTGAGATCTCCCTCTAACAAATACGGTAACGGGTTTAACCACTATCAGGTCCCCGGTACGCAGTAGGTTTACCTCGTGGGGTCTGCATATCTTCCCTTCGAGAATGTATGGCATACATAAAACCTCAAGTGGGTAAATAAAACGGCAATGATATAACTTGTAAGGCCTGACCGTGATGAGCAACCAGGCTTTGAGCCTTATGTATCTAATTCAACAGGGCATAGAAGTAAAGGACAAGAGGATGAAGTACATGAATTAGCGAATTAGTTTAACATTTAATTCCTTACGTGCATCACGGAACCATGAGATGGTTAAAGAAGAGGGATGCAGTAATCTATTTTTTGTTATGGAAGAAATTCAGGAACACTGGATTCACACTCCTCGAGGCCTACTCTTATCTAGATCCTTATTTCTCCAAGAAAATAACAAAGTCCACTATAAGGTACATGTCTAGGGTTGGCCTCTTAATAACCAAGGAAAACCAAATGTACCTACTACCACTGGAGGAATATCTAGAGTTGATTTCTTTGCCGTATCTGAAGAGGAGGGCTACTCTTCGTCATAGAATTCAAGGATCACTTTGACCTTGACTTCCTGCTTTGATAGAGGAGGAATCTTATCGCCGAAGTCAACTCCTATGGCCACAGGATTTCCCATGGAGTCGTTAAATCTAACTTCTGCAACGTAATGCTTTGAGGGGCCGCTGCTCATCATGTTCATGAGCTCTGAGTATATCCTGGAGATCGCCATCTGAAATGCTATTGGACTGGAAAGGTCTTCCGGCCTCAGCTGTATTGAGGCCAGGTTTCCCATTACTTCACCAATCTTCGCCTTTGCCTCAAATTCAACTCTATGTGTAGGTTGACTCATGTTTATCCTAATAGTAAGATCATTACTGGTCTATTAAATATATGCCAACATATGCTCGTCGGCTAAAATAGAATCTCTGGAACGGTGTAAAAAAGCGCCATCTAACCGTTTATGCCTTTTTCTTTATGCTTATCTCGATAGTAGATACCCTAGATTGCCTACCGTCCTGGCTTGTTACCACTTGGCTGCCTACGCCTATGGCTCTGATCTCGATCTTGTCTGGAAGGAATCTGTTCCTGACTATTTCCACAGTGTCCACAGCTTTGCTTATTGCCCTTCCTCTAGCCTTTATTATGATCTCTGGAACGCCTTGGTTCAGCAGAGTTAAGGCAGCTAGGACGTAGTTCATTACTGGCTTTTTACCTACAAGGACTACGTTACTTGGAGTAGGAGATGTTCCGCTCATTTTATTCACCTATGTGCGAATCATAACCTTATCGTAAGTTTAAAAAGTTAATCGGACGCACGTCTTGGAGGTTTTCTTATAACACAATATAAAATCCCTTTACAAAGATTTTCTAAATTAGAGTAATGGCAGGGTAGATTTCTAGGGGAATTGACCTCGATATTTGCGTTCAAGTACTTCAGCGCCACTCTAGTTGGAAACTGCCAGTCCGCGTTTTGGTAACATCTGGTGCCCTATCTTATAAATCCCTTCCCTTTCCAAGGTAGGAATTAATGATAACTTCAGTGTTCCATAGCTCTTGTCCCAATTGTCAAGGACCTCTCGAAGATTACAGAGCTCTGGCAGGCTTACCTTGTACTTCGTGTATGCCAGGAAGTGTGGATTCGTTCAAGGATTTGCCTCAGGAGGAAAAGATAAAGGTAGTGTATAATATCCTAGTTAATAACGGAAAACTGGGGAAGTATTGGGAGCTCTACTACACCACGGAGATGTATAATGAGATCATCAATTATTTTAAACAGGTCACGGGGAACGAACCTTGGTCGTTGCAGAGGCTTTGGTTGAGACGATTGGGGGAAAGGGAAAACTTCTCGCTATCTGCACCTACAGGGATGGGGAAGACCACTACCCTGATCACCTACTCGACTTACCTTTCAAAGGGAGTTCTTTACATCGTTCCCACCAAGTCCCTACAGGAGCAGATATGTTCCAAAATTGGGGCAATCTCAAGCGTTTCCTGTGGGAAAGTTGACCCAAACACCATTTCAGTGCTTACCGTGAGTTACGTCAACAAGAACTATGATCACATGAAAGACTACAGGCCAAATTTCATAGCAGTCGACGATGCAGACGCCATAATCAAGAGTGGAAAGACCACAGATAAACTAGTGGAGCTAATGGGGATTCCCAAAGACGTGTATGAGGACGCAATGAGGCTGGTAAGACTTAGACGCATGCTTTACCTGAAGGATAACAAGGACGAGATAGTGGAGAAGATAGCACTTCTAGAGAGAAAGATACAGAGTTTCACGGGCATTATTGCTCAGTTGGTTGTTGCCAGTGCAACGCTTAGACCTAAGGGAGTGAAACAGAAGGCATTGAGACATATCTCAGGCTTCGACATTTCCACAGCTCAGACTTATGCCAGAAATATAGTGGACTCGTTCACCTTCTCGAGCCTGGAAGAAGTGGTACAGAAGCTTGGACCTGGAGGTCTCATCTTGGTTTCTAGGGAGTACGGAAAGGAGAAAATGAAGGAGATCAAGGAGTCACTCACCTCCCTGAACTTTAGGGTAGAGTTGGCAGTAAGCGGTAGGAAATTCCTCCAGGATTTCTCGGATGGAAAAACGGACATCCTAGTGGGTTCGGCATCGTATTACGGCGTAGCCGTGAGGGGGATAGATGAACCGAAAAGGCTGAAATATGTACTGTTTTACGGAGTACCGAAATCTAGGACCAGGGCGGAGGAATCCGTGAAGAACCCCTTCACCCTTCTGAGGGTCTCCAGACTCCTGGGAATCCAGGTTCCAGAGGAGGAAATATTAGGCCTGTCCCCTGCGGAGGCTCAGGCCATAAAGATCGCGATGATCACTGGTCAGTCTTTGGAGGGAAGGCTGGGCGCACTCCTAGAGAAAATGAAGGTTCTCGTAGAGGAGGCACAAGAAGCCCTTAGAAAGGTAGATGGAACTATTACAGGAGAGACTTTTCAGATCTCTAGAAAGGGAAGAGAAGTTTTCATAGAGTATCCCGATATAATAACTTACCTCCAGGGGTCTGGAAGGAGTAGTAGGCTTCTAAATGGAGGTTTAACGCAAGGCTTAAGCGTTATCTTGGTGGATGACCAAGTTATATTTGAACTATTCAAGAGGAAAATGAACTTTCTAATCCCTGGATTCGCCCCAGTGAACTTTGAAGCACTTGAGTTGGACAGGGTAAAGGAGGAGATTGAAAGGACCAGAAGGGAAGGAGGAAACAAGGTTGAGATTAAAACGGGGCTTCTTGTGGTCGAGTCTCCCACAAAGGCTAAGACGATCTCCAGACTATTTGGGTTTCCTGCACGTAGAAGCGTGGGAGGAGTTCCGGTATACGAAACGGTGATAGTGGAAGGGAACAGGGTGTATATCCTAGATGTTATGGCCACTAAGGGTCACGTGACTGACCTCACACTGGAGGAGAAGGGATACTATGGAGTAGAAATTAAGGGAGACAAGATCAGCCCTCTATACTCCCACATCTACAGGTGTGCCAGTTGTAAAAGATCGGTCAGCAAAGAAGTAGAGACTTGCCCGTATTGCGGATCCAACCTGATCTCGTCCTCTCTCTCAACCATCAATGCCATGAGAAAGCTCGCCCTAGAAGTAGACCAGATATTCATTGCTACCGATCCGGATACCGAAGGCGAGAAAATCGCCTATGACGTCGCAGTTAATGTGTCCCCATACAACCCCAATATCATGAGGATAAGGTATCACGAGGTAACCAGGAGTGGTATAGTGGAGGCACTGAGGTCAGGTTCCACCCTGGACATGAACACCGTTAACAGCCAGATAGTTAGAAGGATAGAGGACAGATGGATAGGATTCGAACTAAGTAAATTGCTCAAGCTTCGGTTCGGAGACAGGAATCACGGTGCAGGTAGGGTGCAAACTCCAGTCCTAGGTTGGATAGTGAAAAGGACCACGGAGTATAAGCAGAGAATGGGGTGGATACTAAACGTTAAGGTAGGAAACTACGTATACAGGGAGTTTCACAGGGAGAAGCCCAACATTCCGGATAGCACCGTGGAGGTTGAGGTATTGGAGGAAAGGGAGGAGACATTACTCCCACCTCCTCCTTTCTCCACGGATGATCTGTTGATAGATGCGTACAGGTGGTACAGGATTCCGGCGGAGAGGGTCATGAGGCTGGCCCAGGATCTCTTCGAAAGCGGTCTTATCACCTATCACAGAACCGATAGCCATCACGTGTCTGGCAAGGGAATGGAGATAGCTAAGGAATACCTAGAGAAGGTGAACTTATCTCAAGAGTATCAGCCCAGGGGATGGGGGAATGAAGGAACGCACGAGGCCATAAGACCAACAAGGCCCCTGGATGTGGACTCGCTCAAGAGGGAGATTGCTGAGAACCCAACCATGCTTTCGGTGAAGTTCACCTGGGCCCACTTCGCGCTTTACGACATGATATTCAGGAGATTTATGGCTAGTCAAATGCGTGAGTCTAAGGGAACCATACGGAAATACAGGATGAAGTTAGGGGAAAGTATCTGGGAAGTGGAGCTACTAGTCAGGATGAGTGGTGGTTTCTCTAACCTCTACACCTACAGGTTATATGACGTACCCGTGGGAAAGGTGAACGCTGAGATCAACGTAGTTAGGGGATCAGATGTAAAGCTGTTGACGTATGCCGACGTAATTAAGGACATGAAGGAGAAGAGGATAGGAAGGCCCAGCACCTATGCCAAGACTATCCAGTCACTTCTAAGACACGGATATGTAATAGAAAGTAAAAGGAAAGCAGTCCTCGTGGCAACAAAGAAGGGGATAAACGCCTATGAGTTCCTGTCTAAGTTCCCAGATCTTACCTCAGAGGAGGTTACCGCAGATTTACTCTCCAAGATGGATGCAATATCTTCGGGGAGCTTGGAGCCAACCACAGTCCTACTTCCGGTTCTCCGTGAGCTACAGGGTCTAGAAACTCTTCCTAAGTCTGAACAGGAGATATGATACCCTTCTCTTATCCTTAAACTCGCTACCTATGCTAACATCGACAAGAACTACACCATCGCCAAGTTTCTCCTTTAGGACATTGTACACATCCACTGTCCTATCTATCTCCCTGCCGTAACCCTTGAGTTCCACATCCTTAATCCCCTGATTAAATGAGGAGATTATGTCTAATACCTGTTCCTCTATGGGCTTATTTCTGCTTACAACGAATTGATTACCTCTTTCCATTAGGACTTTCACTACATTCATGAACCGCGATTGAAAAATAAATCTATTGATCGTACATTCAATTCCTGTATCAGTAACACGGGCCAGTATCATCAAGTCATATTTTGGGCTCTCATCACGTATATTTGAGGTTTTGAATGTACGCCGACGCGTTTAAGAGTAGATAGGGAACTATATCCCTCCTCACGAAATAGTACCTTGGGGACATGTTACATATCATGGGATCCACGGGATCGTGGATCCTAAGCTCCCCAACTTCATCCATGGGGATCCTCTTGGCGAACTCCTCTGGATTTTCTAATATCTGTTTCGGCTTAAATATTAACTCCGTGTTGCTAGAGCCTTCAATGGACCTCATCTCTGCAATGAAAGTCTCATCCTCGTTAATGGGAGCGAAGGAGGTATAGAACTCGTCTGAGTTCACAAGTTGTTTAAGTTCATCCACTGTACACCACCTTATCTCCTTACTATCCACGTCCACAAAGCTGGTTACCCTATACTTTGTGCTCGTTTTTCTCATCTGCTTAAGTTTCACCTCTAGGCTTCTTGGAGGAATAGATAACATTTCGGAGATTTCGTGAACAGTATAGGCTCCACCCTTCAAGGCATCGTAAATCAGGATATTGATCCCAGAAATCCAAGGTTTGATGGGAGCGTGAGAAAGTACTGCCTCTCCCAAGGGCGTCAGCTCCGATCTAACTATCCTTATCTTCCCCTCCCTTATCCTTTTCAGCGTGGTGAGGGTTCCCTTTATGTTAAAGTAACGCTTTACGGTCTGCCTTAGACCTTCCTTGATTATCAGTTTATCCTCCTTCGGGTTTATCTTACCTATCTTACCAAAGCTGGCCTGAATCTCCTTTTCCACGGACATGAAGAGCGGGGATCTCAGAATAGATCTGAAAAGTATTTTCCTTATTCTCTCCTCCTTCATTTGGACCAATTCCCTGAGAAGGTCCCTGTCAGTTATGTTAATGGAGAATCCATATATAGAAGCCCTAGTATACACGTTTAGGGTGTACTTGGAACTCGCCAAGTACATCAACATGTGAGCAATGGTGTTAGCTACCCTTTCGTCAATCAGTGTAGAATAAACAGTTTCCTTATCTGTCACTGTCATGTAAATTGTACTTGAGGAAGGTAAAGGTAACTTACTCCTTACGTATTTCTCCATCAGAGCCTTTAGGCTTGCCTTAGCACTATCATCCAAAATCTCGCTTTCTAGTATTTTATCACCAATCTTGAAGAGTTCTTGGATTTCCCTAGGAATTAGTTGCGACTTTGGTACTCCCTCTCCCCTCCAGATGGGGATTTCTCCCTCTCCACGGTCTGCTGGCGTTAGGTCTACCATCATCATTCCGTTGTGTATTCTGGCAACCTTCCATAGTTTACCGCTAATCCTAATCAGGTCACCGGGACGAATATGTTTATACACGTAGATTGCGTCTATCTCACCTATTATCTTCTCCCCGCTCCTCAGGGTGAAGGCGTCGTCATTACTTATCAGGGAGAAGAACTCCGAGAAGTTCTTGGCCCATACGAAGTTATTGGACCTATTAAAGGTCCAGATCTTGAAGAACGATTTCCCTAGCTTAAGTTCGTCTCCCTCTACCACCACTAGGTTATTCCTCTGGAGGTAGGAGATGAGGTTCTGGAATTCCTCTCTCGTTAAGTCCCTATATACCTGAGAGGCAGTAATAATCGAGAAGACGCGTTCCAACTTTATAGAGGAGTACTGGAGTAGCATTCCAAGTATCTCCCTGGCTACCACGTCTAACGGTCGAACCCTTCTAGGAGGTTCGAGCTTCCCCTTCCTCGAAAGGGAATATATTGCCAACGCTTCGAGGCAATCAAAGTCCTGCACACATATGATCTCACCGTAGGGTATGCCACCAACGCAATGACCGCTCCTCCCCAATCGCTGAAGGAATGACGCCACTGATGGGGGAGGCCTATACATTATTATTTTCTTAACCTTTCCCACATCTATACCAAGCTCCAGGGTTTTGGTACAAAGGACCGCCCCAGCCTTACCACTCCTGAGGTTCTCCTCAGCATTGCTCTTTGAATCCCTGGAGATTGAGGAGTGGTGAACGAAAATCCCCTTCTCTCCGAGCCTTTCCAGTTCCTCATGTAATCTTTCCGTGAGGAACCTGGAATTAGTAAATACCAGGGTAGGTGGCTCCAAGGACTCCTTGATGATCTTGGCCGACGCTACCCAAACATCCCCGGAATCCTTAATGGATCTTATCTTCAGTCTGAACTCCTTCCCCGCCTCACTTTTTACGATGGTCTTGGGCCTACTGGAAGATCCGAAGAGGGTATTTGCCACAAGCTCCTCGTTACTGATAGTAGCTGACAAACCAATTCTTTGGAAGTCCTTTCCTGAGAAATCCTTCAACCTTTCCAGGAGAACGAAAAGCTGAGCTCCCCTCTTGGACCCCATGAGCTCGTGTATTTCATCAATTATCACCCACTTCACGTTCCTGTAGTTATCCCTAAACTTCGAGGCCCAATCCATGTCTATTTCAAGGCCCTCTGGGGTAGTAACCAGGATGTGGGGAGCCTTCCTCAGTCTCATGTTTTTCTCCTTCTGGGGCACCTCACCATGCTTTCTGCTCACCACAAACCCCAGCTTCGAGGCCCACCAATCTATCCTGATCGTGATGTCATTTATCAGTGCCTTAAGTGGAGTAACGTAAATCAGGGACACAGGTTTTTGCTCTCCCTCTGACATCAGGCTAAGAATAGGGAGAAGTGCAGCCTCAGTTTTCCCAAATCCGGTAGGGGCTATGATTAGCGTGTTATTTCCCCTCAAAATGGGTTCCATGGCCATTTCCTGGATCTGGGTCATTTTGGTCCAGTTTCTCTCCTTCATTAGGCTCGATATCTTCTTGCTGAGCGAGTCACTCATCTATTTCACCATATATCGTTTGGCGGGGCAGTACCAGCTATGGTTATTTTTAAAAATATAAAATCTATCCTCGTCAATATGTCACAATCTCATGTATGCCTCACATGCGGTAGGCCCTTTCCTGAGGGGCAGGGAATAATCCTAACATTAGCAGGGAGAACACTCGAGTTTCACAGCAAGGCATGTGCGTATTCCTTTCTGAAGGACCTGGTATTCTCAATATCCGAGGACTGCGTTTCATCTCCCCTAAGGGACGTCTATGAAAAGCGTCAAGAGGCACTTGAGGAGATGAAGAAGAGGGCGGAAAAGAAGATTTAGTCAGAGTAGATTTGTTCATCACAATTCAGGGTCCGCCACACTCATCAGCACAATGAGAACAGTTTTATTACTTAAAAAGGATTGACATGATTTGAATCTTCCATGGATATTTCTCTAAAGCGTGTGGACTCCTTTGAGTGGAGGATAGAAAGGAACGGTTGCATGAAGGTACCAGCAACTGTGTTCGCAGATGACGTACTCATCGAGAAAATGAAACAGGACATGACGCTGAGACAGGCAACTAACGTAGCCTGTCTTCCAGGAGTCCAAGAATCTGTTTACGTGCTTCCCGATGGCCACCAGGGATACGGATTCCCCATAGGGGGAATTGCTGCCACGTCCATAGATGAGGGAGGAGTAGTCAGCCCAGGCGGAATAGGATATGATATAAACTGTGGAGTTAGGTTGTTAAGGACTAACCTAGATTATTCTGACATTAAACCGAAACTAGTTGATATTGTGGAAGAGCTTCACAGGAGCGTCCCCAGCGGGGTAGGAAGCGAGGGCAGGATAAAGCTCACCCCTCAGGAGCTGGACAACCTCCTACAGGAGGGCGTTAAGTGGGCAGTGGATAAGGGTTATGGATGGAGTGAGGATATGAATAACATTGAACAAAGGGGTAGTTGGGAACTAGCTGATCCTAGTAAGGTAAGTCAAGTGGCAAAACAGAGGGGAGCCGCACAGCTGGGAACTCTAGGGGCTGGAAATCACTTCCTTGAAGTACAGGTCGTGGATAAGATATATGACGAGAGGATAGCTAGGGCCCTCGGAATAACAAGGGAAGGGCAAGTTACTGTCATGGTTCACACGGGATCTAGGGGTTTAGGTCATCAGATAGCCAGTGATTACCTGCAAATAATGGAAAGAGCCATGAAGAAATATGGAATAGAGGTACCAGATAGGGAACTGGCAGCGATTCCCTTTGAGAGCAGGGAGGGACAGGACTATTTCAGGGCGATGGTGTCTGGAGCTAACTTTGCCTGGAGTAACAGGCAACTAATTACCAACTGGGTGAGGGAGAGCTTCGGCAAGGTGTTCAAGGTAGATCCTGAGAAGTTGGACCTTCACATTGTGTATGATGTGGCCCATAACATAGCCAAGATAGAGGAGTACGACATAGGCGGGAAAAGGAAGAAGGTCCTGGTTCACAGGAAGGGTGCGACCAGGGCATTCCCACCAGGAAGCCCTGAAATCCCACAGGAACACAGGGAAATAGGGCAAGTAGTTCTTATTCCAGGAAGCATGGGAACAGCAAGTTACGTAATGGCTGGAATACCTGAGGGTAGAAGGACCTGGTTCACTGCCCCGCATGGTGCGGGAAGATGGATGTCGAGGGAGGCTGCAGTGAGAAACTACCCTGCCAACTCAGTTGTGGGATCCCTTGAGGAGAGGGGTATAATAGTGAGGGCTGCCACACGTAGGGTTATAGCTGAGGAGGCACCCGGTGCATACAAGGACGTAGATAGGGTTGCGAGGGTAGCTCACGAGGTTAAGATAGCTAAGCTAGTTATGAGGCTTAGACCCATAGGGGTGACCAAGGGTTGAGAAGGGAGGACATACTAGTGGAGGAGGTTCAGGACATAACGCTGGACGACCTTAGGGGATCCAGCCTTCTTGAGGTTTACAACAAGATCTACGGATTTAGTGCAGAGAGTATTTACAGGGGATCAAGGATCCTCAAAAGGATAGTTTCCGAGTGCGATCTCAGGTTTATTTCCTTCACTGCCAACCTAGTCTCAACTGGGCTAAGGGGTCTCTTCGCTGACATGATTAGGAGGGGATACTTCAACATGGTAGTGACCACGGGAGGCACAATAGATCATGATATCGCCCGAAGTTTCGGAGGGAAGTATTATAAGGGGTCGTTTGAGTTCAGCGACGAGGAACTTAGAAAGATAAACGTGCACAGGCTGGGTAACATACTCATTCCCTTTGAGGACTATGGAGGGATGGTTGAGAACGCTGTCAACAGGATTCTTCCTCCTCTGGTCAAGGAGAAGAGGGAGTGGTCAGTTTATGAACTCCTGTGGGAATTTGGGAAAAGGATCGAGGACAAGCACTCTATCTTGAGGGCAGCGTACGAGACCAATACTCCCATCATAGTCCCTGGGGTGGTGGACGGAAGCTTTGGGACAAACCTGTTCATTCAGTCGCAGTTCACTGGGTTGAGAATAAACCTGTTTGAGGATATGAGACTCATCAAGGACAGGGTATTTTCAAGTAAAATGGCCGGAGCCCTTCTCATAGGTGGCGGTATTAGCAAACATCACACCATATGGTGGAACCAATTCAGGGATGGACTAGATTACGCAGTCTACCTCACCACTGCCCAAGAATTCGACGGAAGTCTTAGCGGAGCTAGGCCCAGGGAGGCAATTTCCTGGAACAAGATAAGGGAGAACGCGGAACAGGCGGTTATCTACGCCGACGCCACCCTAGCCCTCCCGATCTTGGCCACATCCTTAATAAGCTAAGTCACATAATAATATGTCTATCATGGTGATTTAAGTGTCAGCTAAAGAGAAATTTACTAGCATCTCGCCGGCGGAGTTCTTCAAGAGGAACCCAGAGCTAGCAGGTTTCTCCAATCCGGCTAGGGCTATGTATCAAGCTCTAAGGGAATTGGTTGAGAACGCGCTGGATGCAACAGATGTCCACGAGATTCTTCCGTCCATCAAGGTAATCATTGAGAGAACCAGCCAGGAAAAAGAGATTTACAGGCTCACTGTGGAGGACAACGGAATAGGTATCCCACCGCACGTAGTTCCTGACGCATTTGGAAGGGTGCTCTACAGCTCAAAATATGTACTGAGACAGACCAGGGGAATGTATGGGCTTGGTGTCAAGGCAGCCGTCCTCTACAGCCAGATGTATCAGGACAAGCCTATTGAAATAACCACTGCCCCGCTCAACTCCAAGAGGATCTACAGCTTCAAGTTAAAGATAGACGTAACAAAGAACGAGCCCATCATCTACGAGAGAGGCTCAGTGAATAACGACACTGGCTATCATGGTACTTCAGTCTCCATGTACATTCTAGGGGACTGGATGAGGGCCAAGAGCAGGGTGTACGAGTATATAAAGAGGACCTACATCATCACCCCCTACGCCGAGTTTTACTTTAAGGATCCGGAGGGAAACGTGGTCCTATATCCTAGGCTCACCAACAAGATGCCAGTCCCTCCCAAGGAAGTGAAGCCCCATCCCTATGGCGTTGATATAGAGTTACTCAAGAACATGATCTCGAGACAGAAGGAGGACACAACGGTAAAGGAGTTCCTGGTGAAGGAGTTTCAGAGTGTGGGAGAGAAAACAGCCCTTAGCGTAATTGAAATGGCCGGATTGGATCCTGATAAGAGGGTCCAGAAGCTCACCGATGACCAGCTTTCTAAGCTGGTAGATGCTATGAAGAACTTCCCTGACTTTAGACCCCCTTCACCCGAGGCCCTTTCCACAATCGGGGCCGACTTAATAGAACTCGGCCTGAAGCAGACCTTCAACCCAGAGTACGTCGGTGCAGTTACCAGGAGACCTAAGGCCTATCAAGGCCACCCCTTCATCGTGGAGGTTGGGCTTGCCTATGGTGGGGATATTCAGCCCTCCGAGGAGCCCACGGTCCTGAGATACGCCAACAAGATACCCCTCATATACGACGAGAAATCTGACGTTGTATGGAAAGTTGTCGAGGAAATTGACTGGAAAAGGTATGGAATAGAGGATGAACAGCTACCCCTAGTGGTTATGGTTCACCTCTGCAGTACCAAGGTGCCGTACAAGAGCGCAGGTAAGGAGAGTATAGCTGATGTAGAGGAAATAGAGAAGGAGATAAGGAACGGAATAATGGAGGCTTCAAGGTCGCTTAAGACCTTTATGACAGAGAAGAGGAAGGAGGAGGAGGCTAGGAAGAGGCTTCTAACCTACCTCAAGTACATCCCAGAGCTTGCCAGGTCGCTCTCCATCTTCGTGACGGATGGGAAAAAGGAGCTAGCTCCCAAGGTTCAGGAGGAAATACAAAACAAGATGATAGACCTAGTGGTGACTAAGCTTAATATTAAAGACAAAGATTTGGAATTATTTAAGTCATATAGGGTTGAGACACTATGAGCGAGTTCGTATCTAAGGTTGACAAGGAGGCAAGGAGTAGGGCTGCCGAGACTTTAAAGAAGAACTTCCTCACACTCTTGGATCAGCTAAATAGGGGAGAACCCCTGGTCATGGAAATCCCCAAGCGTACCCTGTCTAACACCGTTTACGATGAAAAGAGGAAACTCCTCCTCTTGGGAGAGGAGAAGATGAAGAGAAGTTTCCTAGATATGAACGAGGCCAGGAGGTTCATGCAGACCGTGCTCATGGGAAGCATAATTTACGATGCTCTCGTTAACGACGAGTACCCCACCATACGTGACTTGTATTACAGGGGAAAGCACTCCATAATTCTCAGGGATCCCAAGGGAAAGACCCACGAGGAGAACACCTGGGACGAGCAAAAGGAATCTGACAGCGTCATAATAGACATTGAGGTCTTCACCTCGCTCCTTCGTGAGGAGATGCTGATCCTGAGCAAGGAGAAGGGGAAAGTGGTTGGGGATATGAGGTTAAGGAGCGGTAACGACATAATAGACCTAAGCAAGATGGGCCACGGGGCTTACTCCATTGAGCCTACCCCAGACCTGATAGATTTCGTTGAGGTTAACGCTGATTACGTCCTTGTGGTGGAGAAGGATGCTGTATTTCAGCAACTGCATAGGGCAGGCTTCTGGAGGAAGTATAAGTGTATTCTGATCACCAGTGCAGGACAGCCCGATAGGGCGACCAGGAGATTCCTGAGAAGGCTAAACGAGGAATTGAAGCTACCCGTTTACATTTTGACAGACGCTGATCCATATGGATGGTATATTTACAGCGTTTTCAGGATAGGCTCGATCTCTCTCTCCTACGAGAGCGAGAGGCTCGCCACTCCAGATGCCAAGTTCTTGGGCGTCTCCATGGGCGATATCTTCGGAACTCCCAAGAAGAAGGCCTACCTCAGCGAGAGGGAGAGGTCGAGTTTCATAATAAAGGCAAAGGAGACCGACATAAAGAGGGCACTGGAGATCAAGAACTACAGCTGGTTTAAGACCAAGAGCTGGGAAGAGGAGATAAACATGTTCCTGCAGAAGAAGGCCAAGCTAGAGATAGAGGCCATGGCAAGCAAGGGTCTCAAGTTCCTAGCCTTCCAGTACATCCCTGAAAAAATTCAGACCCAGGACTTCATAGGGTAGAAACTTTTTCCCCATGAGAACTTCACGGGTCAATGAAAGATCAGGCGAGACAGGTTATTTCATCGATCAAACTGAATTGGGCTCTTCATCCAATTCTACATATCCTAATATCTCATTAAAAGTGTTCTTCTTACAGACCTTGCAGTAGTGGTAAATTGACTTCTGCTTACTTATATCAAAGCTCACGTTAAGCGATAGCTCTGTACCGCACTCAGTACACCTAATTTTCCAAGGCATACTTATTTAGGGGTACGGGTTCAAAATAAATCTGCTGTGAAGAGGAATCTGGTCTGATCCATGATGAAGGGCCAAAGCTCAGAGCAAGAGTTTTAAGCCTAGTGTAGAAGTGGTGAACTGGATAATAATGGGGATAAATTACTCCACAGTTGGTGAAATGAAAGAAGGTAGCTACATAGTTATAGATGGAGAGCCCTGCAGAGTAGTAGAGGTTACCAAGGCCAAGACTGGAAAGCACGGAAGCGCTAAGGCTAACATAATCGCAGTCAGCATCTTCACTGGGGCTAAAAAGACCCTCATGGCTCCAGTGGACTCAACAGTGGAAGTGCCCATCATTGAGAAACGCATGGGACAGGTAATCTCCAATGTTGGAGACAAGGTTCAGATCATGGATCTCGAGACGTATGAAACCTTTGAGATAGACATGCCCACCGAGGAGGATGTGGCCAGCAAGATAAAGAAGGACGCCGAGGTGGAGTATTGGGAAGTAATGGGAAGGAAAAAGATAGTCAGGGTAAAGTAACTTGTTAGACGGAATAAGGGACGCGGTAAGGAAATTTTTAGGAGGAAACACTTCCTACGAGGTAGCTGTAGAGGAGTTCATTAAGGACATTCAGAAGGCCCTTATTTCGTCAGATGTTCAGGTTAAACTTGTTTTCTCACTTACCAACAAGATTAAGGAGAGACTCAAGAAGGAAACTCCTCCCTCAAACCTGGAGAGGAGAGAGTGGTTCATCAAGATAGTTTATGACGAGCTTTCAGCCCTGTTTGGAGGGGATAAGGAACCAGAGGTTAACCCCAAGTCAATCCCATGGGTTATCATGCTAGTGGGAGTCCAGGGCACTGGAAAGACCACAACCGCAGGCAAACTAGCTTACTTCTACAAGAAGAGAGGTTATAAGGTGGCCTTGGTTGGGGCAGACGTATATAGGCCAGCTGCACTGGAGCAACTTCAGCAGATAGGGAAACAGATAAACGTCCCCGTTTACGGAGAACCTGGAAGTCAGGACGCAGTTGGAATAGCCAAAAGAGGCGTGGAGAAGTTCCTTTCAGAGAGGTACGAACTAGTGATCGTGGATACGGCGGGAAGACACGGATACGGCGAGGAGGTTAAACTCCTGGAGGAAATGAAGGACATCTACGAAAAGATCAAGCCCAACGAGGTTATCCTAGTTATAGATGCCTCCCTGGGACAGAAGGCCTACGATCTGGCCAAGAGGTTCCATGAGGCCAGCAACGTTGGTTCCATCATCATCACCAAGATGGACGGTACCGCGAAGGGAGGGGGTGCCCTCTCTGCCGTAGCGGCAACAGGTGCCCCAATAAAATTCATCGGTGTGGGCGAGAAGATAGACGAACTGGAGGTCTTCAATCCCAGGAGGTTTGTGGCCAGGATCCTCGGAATGGGAGACCTGGAGGCTATCATAGAGAAGATGAAGGCCATGGAGGATTACGAGGGGATACAGAAGAAAATGGGGGAGGTCATGACAGGGAAGTCCAAGCTCACCCTGAGGGACATGTACAAGCAGATAGTTGCCGTGAGGAAAATGGGTCCACTCTCTAAGATCCTGCAGTTGATACCTGGAATGAATATGATGGGGGATATCCCCGAGGACCAGGTTAAGGTAGGAGAACAAAAAATGCAGAGGTGGCTTTCCATCATGAACTCAATGACCTATCAAGAACTGGACAATCCCTCAATTATTGATAAACAGAGAATGAGGAGGATAGCCATGGGATCTGGGACGGAGGTTGAAGAGGTAAGGGAACTCATAGAGCATTTCAATACGGTACAGAGAACTCTTAAGATGCTCAAGAGAAGGAAAAAGGATGTCGAAAAACTCTTCGGCCAAATGGGTGGCTGAACAGGCCTTAGCTTTACTTGAAAGATATCCCCTTTGCGATTCCTGTTTAGGAAGATGCTTCGCCAAGCTCGGTTACGGTCACCTTAACAGTGAAAGGGGAAGGGCCATAAAGCTCTCCCTGCTCCTTGAAATTGATAGGAGAGTCAAGGAACACGAGCTCCCAGATCTAGGGGAGATGAAGGAGATACTATTTAACATGGGAGAGGTCGGGGAATCACTTTTCTCCCACTATTTCGGAACAGGATTTCAGAGGAGATCGTGCTACCTGTGTAATGATGTCCTCCCCCAGGTAAAGGAGGACTTTGCCACGAAGGCCCTATCCCTCCTGAGAACTTCGCCCATGAAGTATGTCCTGGGTGTTAGGCTATCCCCCAGAATGCAGGAACTTGAGACAAGCTTCGCAGTTACGAATGGTCTCGTGTACTACGAGAGCATGAAGGCGGAGATAAGGAGGGAAGTGGGGAAGAGGTTATCACAGCTGGGTTTTGAGCCTGAAATCGATAACCCTGAGGGAGAGCTCGTATATGATATGGATTCTAGAAATGTTGAGGTGATAAGGAAGAGTCAAAAGACGCTCTACCTATACACCAGGCTCTCGAGGGGAGTCCCCATATCCTCTTGGTACTCTAAGGGAGGGGACTCGCTAGACAGGGAGATAGGAAACAAGATCATCATCCCCTTCACTGAGCCATCTGACGTCCGCATCCTGGAACCCTATCCGTTGGTGATTGAGGACTACCACGAGGAGAGGAAAGAGGTTATGGGCTACTCCCTGGTTAGGACCTCCACATTGGGCAAGAGTGAGTTCAACCTACTCATGGAAAACAAGCCCTTCTCTAGGACCTACCGAGTGGTCTTCTACTCCAGGGAGAGAAAGGGGCACGAGATATATGACGGCATACAGGACACCATGATTGAAGCTAGGAACTATGACGAGCTCATGGAGAAGGTAAAGTCCATGAACGTGGAGATCATTTCCGTAGACTTGATAAGAACTGAGGGAAAACATAGGAGAATAAGAGCCCTTTTAACCAGGGTCGAGTAATCTAGTTATGCGCGTGGGACTAGCTGGTCTGGGTGTAATGGGATGGAGAATAGGTGTGAATCTAAGGAACGCAGGAAAATTGGACGTGGTGTACAACAGGACATCGTCCAAGGCAGAGGAATTCTCAAGGAAATACCAAGTTAAAATGGCGAAAAGCGTCAGGGAACTTGCCCAGGAATCCGACGTAATCATCCTCATGTTATCTGACGATTCTGCAGTAAAGGGAGTGGTCTCGGATATTCTACCTGTAGTGAAGGGCAAGACCATCGTAGACATGTCCACCATTTCCCCCTCGGTGAGCATGGAGTTGGCAACTCAAGTTTTCAATGCTGGAGGAAGGATGTATGACGCTCCTGTGGTTGGGACATCAATCATGGTGGAGCAGAAGAAGTTGACAGTCCTCGTGGGAGGACCAGAGGAGGGATTTCCGGAAATAAGGGACCTTCTTTCACATACCGCCTCCACCGTGCTATACATGGGTAAGAACGGGATGGGCCTGTACGCCAAACTAGTGAATAATCTGCTCATAGGAGCTTACGTGGCCTCCATGGCTGAGGCATTCAACCTAGGGGTCAAGAGCGGTCTGGATCCCAAGCTAGTTGCAGAGTTCCTCGCCAAGTACAGCAGTGCCAGATCTCCCACCTCTGAGATCAAGGCAGGGAAGATGGCAACAAGGGACTATTCGACCCAGTTTGCCACAAAACACATGAGAAAGGACCTCGAGATAATTGATAGGGAGGCCCAGAAGTTAGGCGTAATTAATCCCATGTCCTCCCTTGCGCTTCAACTGTATAGGATGGCAGAATCCTGGGGCTTCTCCGAGGACGACTATATCGCTGTCCTAGAGGTGTTCATGGGCAGGGGTGTCCGATCATAAGGACATGGATGCTCACACCCCTTTTTCTACCCGTCAAGGGAGGAACAGAAGTCCATGTTTACAACCTAAGTAAGGAGCTCCTCAAGCTTTCAGTTGACGTTGAGGTACACACAACCAGGGATACCTATGAGGAAAGGGGTGTCCTCAAACCCTTCGAGATTATAGACGGAATAAGGGTGATAAGGCATCCAAGGACTTGGAAGTTCAACAAGGAACCTGATCTGCTTCACTTCCACAATCTTGGGAGGAAATTCAGTGCATGGAACCTTTACACCTTTTGGTTCACCCTACTTGAGTCAAGGTTTCACGACATTCCCATGGTTATGACCCCACATGACATTTTCGTGGTAAACAGGGGAGCCATTCTAAACGCGTTGCAGAAGTACATGGGAAATAGAGTTCATCGCATAATCGCAGTAAGTGAATGGGAGAGAGAAGAGATGATAAGAAAAGGTTTCCAAGGGAGCAAGATTGTAACCATACCCAATGGCGTAGAGGACAGGGTATTTGAGTATCCAACAACACAAGGAACACATGACTATCTGTTTTACCTCGCAAGAATTAGCCCTGAAAAGAACCAGTTATTTGCCATAAGATGCATAAAGGACATAGACATCAAGCTAATGCTGGCAGGTCAGGTAAGGGACCGAGAATATTTTCAACTTCTCATGAGCACCGTGAAGGAACTTGGTCTTGAGAACAGGGTAAAGTATCTGGGGCAGGTGACAGACGAGGAAAAGTACGCCTTAATGGACGGTTCACTGGCAACCATCTTGACCTCGGAAGTTGAAGCAGATCCATTGGTGATCAAGGAGGCCATGGTCAGGGGAGTTCCAGTGATAGTTGGGGATAGGGCTAAGGTTCTTCCCACGTTGGTGAAGGATCGCGTCAACGGGTTTGTGGTCTCTAACTGTGAACAACTGAAACAAGCTGTGGAATCCCTGAGAGACCCCAACTTAAGGAAGGAGATAGGGGAAAGAAACAGGGAAATCTCCAAGAACTGGAGATGGAGAGAAGTATCCCTAAAGGTCCTTGAACTCTACAAGAGTCTTGTATGACGCGCCTGGACCAGATCCTTTCCCAACATTTTTAACGTGTAACCCCTCTCTTTACCCATGTTTCCTGTTCAGGGAAAAAGGGTACTTGTTACCTCATCCACAGAGGGAATAGGCAGGGGAGTTGCAGAGACCTTTGCCTCCCACGGCGCCGTGGTCACAATCACCTCTAGATCTGGGGAGAAGTTGCACCGGGCACTTCACGACCTAAGGAAGATCAGCCCAGCAGTTTACGGAACCCAGTCAGACATGACCAATCTGGGCTCGTTGAACTCCCTAGTCTCATACGCTCTCCACGTTATGGGAGGAATAGACATCCTAGTGGTGAATTCAGGGAATCCACCCAGGGAACCCATCACCTTCTCAGAGGCTGACATTCACGACTGGGAATATGCGACCAAGCTCTACCTTCTCAGCGCCGTCTCCCTTTCCAAGCTGGTTATCCCCGACATGATTTCCAGGCAATGGGGCAGGATATTCTTCCTCTCCTCCTGGACCGTGAGGGAGCCCCAGAGCATCCTAGTCCTCGCTGACGTTTCCCGTTCCCCACTTCTTCAGTTAACCAAGATCCTCTCAAGGGACTACGGCAGACACGGGATCACCGTCAACACGATCCTCATGGGTAGCTTCCCCACCGAAGGCGCCAAGAAAACCCTATCGCGATACGCTGAATCCAAGGGCCTCCCCTTCGAACAAGTTTGGAAGGAGAGGGTCCTCGACCCCATCTCCGTTGGTAGGCTGGGCGATGTGAAGAGGGACCTAGGCTCCCTCCTTCTCTTTCTCTCCACGGACATGGGAAGTTACATCACGGGCACAAGCATCCTGGTGGACGGAGGAACAACGTCATCCGTGGGTTAAGGTAATCCTTCAACGTCAGTCATTGATAAACTCATGGCATTATCAATTGCGATACTCATGGAAAGGTTTATAATATGAGTCCTACAACATTAATTTGATTAACATGACATACAAGAAGGCAGTTAAGATCAAGACACCAGGAGGAAAGGAAGCTGAGCTGGCTCCAGAAAAGGCATGGACCCTGGCCCCCAAGGGAAGGAAGGGCGTAAAGATAGGTCTATTCAAGGACCCCGAATCCGGAAAGTACTTCAGGCACAAGCTACCCGACGACTACCCAGTTTAAACTTTTTATTCGCGTCTCGATTCAACCTTGATGAAGTTAGTCATCAAGGTAACAGGGAAGTTTTTTGATGATCAAGGAGATAAGACTCCCCTCTCTTCTGCCATTAGGTCTCTAGTCCAGGAGGGCCATCGCGTTGCCCTGGTAACGGGTGGAGGAACGACCGCGAGGAAGTACATCTCCCTGGGAAGGTCACTTAACCTGAATGAGGCAAGCCTTGACCTACTGGGGATCTGGGTAGCTAGGCTCAACGCCTTCCTCATGGCCCTGTCGATGCCAGATCTGGCCTACTCCAGGATCCCAGAGAGCCTGGAGCAGTTCCTAGAGTACTGGGGTCACGGCAAGGTCGTGGTGGTTGGGGGATTCCAACCTGGTCAATCCACGGCAGCAGTTTCAGCCCTCGTCGCTGAGGCGATCTCGGCAGACTACCTTGTAATGGTGACCACGGTCGAGGGGGTCTTTGATAGCGATCCCAAGAAGAACCCCAACGCTAAGTTCCTTCCACGCGTTACCACCACCGAGTTGAAATCAATCTTAGAAAACACGCAGTCAGTCAAGGCAGGAACTTACGAGCTTCTGGATCCCATGGCCATGAAAATCGTGGAGAGATCCAGGATCAAGGTAATAGTAACCAGCGTGGACAAGATAGGTAAGCTTACAAGAATTATTAAGGGAGAAGAAACTGCTAGTATAGTTGAGCCGGTGTAATTATGTCGGTCCTAGATCAAGAGGAGTTCGTGGAGCTAAGGAAATTCAGGTCCAAGGTGGATACCAGGGAGGTCGAGGCAATTCTGTCCGAACTGGAAATTGAGGCAAGGAAGAACGTGATAAAGACAGCCCTAATCTTCGTTTACGCGAATCACGTCGAGGCGGTTACCAGAAACAGGGCATTCTACAACTTGGTTGGGGCAATCCTCGAGAAATACTCCCCCAAGATCGGGGTTGAAGGCGTTAAGGAACTCATATTAAACTCCCTTTCTTAGTTCGAACTTTTCACTGGTCTTTTACGTAGATATTAATAAGTTTCTTACCAATCTAGAACTTCTAGGTGCGATAGATGAAAGTAGGTATACTAGATTCGACTTTGAGGGAAGGCGAACAGACTCCTGGAGTTGTGTTCACCACTGAGCAGAGAGTCGAGATAGCCAAGGCCCTATCCGATCTGGGAGTTTCCATGATTGAGGCCGGTCACCCGGCAGTTTCACCGGACATTTATGAGGGAATAAAGAGGATCGTGAAGCTCAAGAGGGAGGGAGAGATCACCTCCGAGATCCTGGGTCACAGCAGGGCTGTGAAGAGGGACGTGGAGATTGCCAGCGAACTCGAGGTGGACAGGATAGCCATCTTCTACGGGGTAAGCGACATTCACCTCAAGGCCAAGACTAAGACCACCAGGGAGGAGGCTCTCAACATCATTGCGGACGTGGTTCAGTACGCCAAGGCCCACGGGGTCAAGGTCAGGTTCACGGCAGAGGACGCAACCAGGACTGACCTGGACTACCTGGTTAAGGTCGCCAGAACGGCTAGGGATGCAGGAGCTGACAGGATAAGCATAGCTGATACCGTGGGGATCCTCTACCCCGTGAAGACCAGGGAACTCTTCTCCTATCTAGTAAAGGAAGTCCCCGGGGTCGAGTTCGACATCCACGCCCACAACGACCTGGGTATGGCAGTGGCCAACGCCCTGGCAGCAGTTGAGGGAGGCGCAACCATAATTCACGCTACCGTGAACGGCCTCGGTGAGAGAGTGGGAATTGTTCCCCTGCAGGCCGTGGCAGCAGCCCTCAAGTACCACTTTAACGTCGACGTGGTTAAGCTTGACAGGCTCTCGAGTGTGGCCTCGCTCGTGGAAAAGTATAGCGGGATCACCATGCCCCCCAACTTCCCAATCACGGGAGATTATGCCTTCGTGCATAAGGCTGGAGTCCACGTGGCTGGGATACTCAACGACCCAAGAACTTACGAGTTCATGCCACCCGAGGTCTTTGGTAGATCCAGGGATTACGTCATAGACAAGTACACCGGTAAGCACGCGGTCAAGGATAGATTTGAAAGACTTGGGGTAAAGCTGGACGACAGGGAACTGGAGCAGGTACTTGCGAGGATCAAGTCCAGTGAGGGAACCAGGTACTTCAGGGATGTGGACCTCCTGGAGATAGCGGAGGAGGTCACGGGTAAGGTGCTCAAGCCGAGACCTCCAGAGAGGATTGAGGCCGTGGTCTCGGTGAAGTGTGGCTCCAACGTTTACACCACCTCCGTGACCAGGAGGCTGTCCATAATCCCCGGGGTAAAGGAAGTCATGGAAATTTCAGGGGATTACGACATACTCGTTAAGGTGGAGGCAAGGGACTCAGCGGAGCTTAACAACATTGTGGAGAGCATCAGGTCAGTGAAGGGAGTCGAGTCAACCCTGACCTCACTGGTTCTCAAGAAGATGTAACCAGGACGATTTTTAGAAATCTCCTTCTTCTCCAGCTTCTCGCGGGTTATGCGGGGACGGGGATTTGAACCCCGGATGGCCTGCGCCAGCGGATCACCCTGGCGGTCTTGAGTCCGCCCCCTTGGACCAGCTCGGGCATCCCCGCACAATTATACGAGTTCCTTCAAGGTTAAAAATATGTTGCGCGAGTCAGGGAACGCTCCAAGTGTAAGGTTAGACTAGATCTCTCATTGTCAGTGGGCAACAAAAGCCTTTACAGTTGAGAAGCGGTGGAGATTAGAGCAGGAGCAAGTCCCGCTACCTGGATCAGGGAGCCAATCGGAACAAGGAATGAGCTCTTGACGAGATGTTCGCCTAACCTCGTCTAAATTGAGCTTAATTCCGGAACCCAATGTGGAGATGACACGCATCCCTCCACACCTACCCTCTTGGAGATCGCGTTTAACGTCAAGGAGCAACCTGTGCCATAATCTACCGCTTTACCTCTCTCATAACCCTGAGAACCTCACTCCTCACAGGAAGCCTAACTCCCCACTCTCCAGGTACTCGCCAGCCCGAACTGCTCTCCAGAGAAGATCAGCCTAGTCGGGGAGAGTGTACGCCCCATCTGAGATCCTGACAAGTTCTTTCACTTTCCGAACCTCCTTCTCAAGGATGTGGGGTTGAAGTGTTGTACTCAAAACTACTATGGCAGATTTCCAGAGATCCTCAATTCCTCCCATCTCCTTCTCCAGCTCTCTCACAGCCTCCTGCAAATCGTCGAGACTCCACTTCCCTTTTCTTTCCACTTCCTTAACTATCCCAAGGTTCCTCGACAAGGCCAGAAGCTTAACCGCCTCCTCCGCAGCCTTATAGTACTTCTCGCTAGCTTGAACCACGTCTCCCTTCTCCAGGAGTCCATCAGCTTCCTCCAGATACACGTCGGCAGCAGTTTGAACTATCATAAGTTATGTTCTCCTTCTAGATATTTAACAACTTTCATTGTTGCTGACTAAGTGCTTTATGACAAGAAGATACTGTGGAACTTTCCTCCTAACTTCAGTGACGTATGACGCGACTTCACCTGGTTTCCGTAATATTCTGAGAAGATTAATATTTTCGCTTTAGGGAGAGTAGTACTAGAGTAGAGAATATTTGAGGTAATAGGAAATGGGGGAAGTCCTAATCCAGAACGAAGCCCGTGAAGTAGCTACCATAACGGGGGAACAACTCCTCCAGAAGATCGCTGCAGCCCTAGGGATAGTCATGACCGTGGAGTCGGTGACCACGGAGACAGAGTGCGAGGCGCTACAACTCCAGGGAAGTTGTAGTAATCCGTTAAATCCCCAGAGGTACGCCATGAATCCAGCCCTTGTGACCCCCACTAGATGGGCACCAACGGATGGCCAGCGCGGAGCCAGGACGATCTCGACACAGACTCCCCCAGACGTGTTCGACTTCGTGAGACACGGGGTCCTGGTTAAGACCGACTCCTGCGTTGGAGGTAGTTGCGTCTACGTCTTCATAGGGGGCACGTCCAGCTCTTGGTTTGGCGGGGCCGACAGACTCACGGTGTTCCAGGGAGGAGCCGAGTTCGTGGCCACGGGCAACAAGGGCTTCGCCTCATCCCTCACGGTGAAGGGCTACCCACTCATGATGTTGCCCGTGAAGGGTGGTGTGAAGAACTTCGTCCAGCCTTACAACCCATCCTGCGAGGTCTCGGCGGAGCAGAAGCTCGTGAACAGGTTAAGCGGGCCAGTTCTGAGGGGAATCGGGATGGTTCAGCAGGCGATCAACCACCTATCGTGGGCCGGCGCTGGTATGATACCCACCTACGTGCCCGAGATACTGTATGATGTGTATTCACGCACATTAAACTATACTACTCAAGTTTACCAAAGGGAGGCGCCTAACAGGAACAGGTACTTCATAGTAAACTCTGTGAGACAAAAGCTTATTGGGATATCGGACGATTCGCCCACCTTCCTTCCCACCCTGATCGGGATGCCCGACATAAGCTTGATGGACTTGCCCACCGTCGCGGTATACCCCAACCTCGGCGCAGTCTCCGGGCTCTGCAGAAGGTCAGACATAAATCTCATTAAGCAAATCTTCACCGATCTAGACCTCTACCTCAAGACCCAGAACCCCATGATTCAGGGAGCCCCAGTCCTCGTGGGAGGCCTATGCACGGGGGAGTGTTCTAGTCTCAACGTAGCAGGCTTCATTACCCCACCCTCATCCACCTACCTAGACCTCCCCCAGTACTCGGCCTCCATCCTCTACCCAACCCCGAGGAGCTGGGCAACCCAGGACCTTGAGGACTACGCCCGCCAGCTGGGCATATACGACCAGTTCATGACCTCATTCAATGCTACCCTCAAAGCCGCTGAGGCCGAGGTCGTCCTAACCTCCCTCGGACTTGAACAGGAAATCGCCACGAAACTCATCAACTCGGTCTCATGGCTCGGCTCGCTCTTCCAGCATGACGCTAAGGACGTGGCCAAGATGATTAACGATGAGATAAAACGCGAGGATCACACCCATACGGACGAGCTAGGCCAAGAGCTCCACGACGCCTACCTCTGCTACAGGTTCGGACACTGCTAACTCCCATCGCAACACCTCAACAGGAGATCCACCTTCACAGGTAAGTCTAGATTTCACTAAACCTTGGATCAGGATCCCCCAAGGTATCACTTTTCTCTAAGATTCAACCCTATGGAATGCGTTCCTTACACTCACGGATTTTGGTATCTCCCCCATCCCTAGAACCTCCGAGTCTCCTCCCCATCTACAAGGTAACAGGAAAATCACCAGGTCTAAACTACATTTGATGTCTCAGGGTCATCTCTTCACCCCCCATAAAACATATTTAACATCCCCTAAACTACACTCTTTTCACCATTCCCGCCTCCTTTCCGAGTACCGAGACACTCGGTATAGTTTACCACGTCACGGGGAAGGGTTGTTCGCAGGATCTAATTCGCTTTCCACCTCAACCCATGGCTCTCTTGAGTTGGGATCGATCATCCTTCTCGCCATGGGAATAACCCACTCCCAGGGCTTGGAAACCCCACATCTCGAGAAATTGACGGAGAAGGCTCTAGGAAGTGTTGACTTACGAGTTACTTCACGTGAGATGAAACTGCATCACCCAAAGATCCTGCTCACCCTCGGGAAGTAACCACACCCAAGGCAGCTTGATGTGAGCTATGCCAAAACCCACAAACTCCCACTTACGGAATGTCTTATCCATTCAGCATCCCCCAATCCACAACTCCGCCCAGGCTCAATATCTCTCATCCGAGTCAGGCAACACTTCATTTAACAATCTTCACGAAATCTATCTCTACTCCTCTACTCAATCGCATCCTCTCAACCCACCATATCCTGCCACATCGCAGGACAGACCCCTCTAGACCAACATCCAGACCCAGCCAACTCCACCCCGGAACCTGTCATCCCACCCTCTCCTCTACTTAACTCTAGTTCATCATCAAGTTCACTTCAAAAACACCCACATAACTCTCGAATTATTCTACAAACTCTCCATAAACTTTCTCATTCCTCCCCCTTCTCATCTAAATCCTTTTCTCTCTTACCGGGAATTTATACATCATCTTCCACTT
>NC_009440.1:2010000-2191517 GCF_000016605.1 Metallosphaera sedula DSM 5348
CGTTTGCCAGGCCGACTGCGTTGGTATCTTCCAAAGGTCAACTGCATAGAAGTTCCTCCCAGTGGGGAGGACGTCATACCTTCCCCTGGTAATTGAGCCCGATGGACCAGGCTCCACAAATCTCCCATTTAGCGCCTCCATTAGACTTTCCCTCTCCAGGTTCACGGACTCGAGAACCTTGGTGAGGACGTAATTCTCCTTTTCGGGTAACTTAGTTTGGCCTTGAATGGCACTGATCACCATCTCCTTAGCCTTCTCCCTACCATATGTCTTTACCAAGGAATCCTCCTCGAATCTCGTCGCCGTAACAACATATTCCGCTAAGTCCTCCTCAGACGGCACATCCCCCAGTACGTGAAGTCCCTTGGAGATGGTTGAATCCTTAAAGATGTTGAGCCTGTGCTCGATCTCGTGTGTGGCCTTATCTGGATCAGTGAAGTCCACTGTCAACCCTATCTTCTCAGCGGTCTCCTTGATCTTGTTAAGTACCAGCTTCTGCCTAACCTCGTTATCCGCCCTTTCCGCCTCCTCGTATTCCTCTATCATGTCCTCTAGTTTCCTAGCTTCTTCAGGTATCTCATCGAACATGGTGGGAGGAGAGAGATGATCCACTAGAACTGCGTAACTTCTCCTCTTTGCAGTTATGCCCTCCCCAGGCACGTTCATGGAATATATGTAAAGGTGGGGTAACTCGCCCACGGAAATTTGTGGGAAGCAGGCAGGGGATAATCCCACCCCCTTACCGGGCGTAAACTCTAAGGTACCGTGAGTCCCCACATGGATTATCACATCAGCCCCAAATCCCTTAGCTATCCACCTGTAGAAGGCTAACCAGAAGTGGGGAACCGGCAGATCAGAGTTATGAACTAACCTGATCGCGTTCTCCTCGTCCTGCCACGTAACCCTCTTTGGTTGAACCCCCACAAACACGTTGCCGAAAACGAGACCAGGTATGATGAACTTCTCGCCGTCAAACATGTATTCCCTGGTTCCAGGCTTCAGCTCTCCCCAGGTTTCAATCACCCTCTTTCTGGCCTCTTCAGGGAGGGTACTGAATAATTCCATGTAGTCTTTGTAGCTAAGGGTTCCAGCTGTGCCAGCCCTGAGGATATCCTCGAGGGAGTTCCACCTAGTTTCTGGAAAGGCCCTGCTCAATATGATTTGCTTGACCAAATCCTCCCCACTAGAGGGAAGATCCTTCACGGTATATCCACGTCTCTTCAGGAGGTGCATGATCTCAACGGTCGTCTGTAGCGTATCCAATCCCGTGGCAGTGCCTATGTTTGCCTCCAGGTCCTTGTATGCTGAGGCGCTATGGAGGATGATGGCAATTCTTTTCTCGCTGTTAGGTTTATACCTGAGGTCTATCCATCTCCTTACCCTGGAAACCAGGTACTCAACTTGATCCCTCGCAGGGCTCAAAATCCTGTAGGTGTAGTTGCCAGACTTAACAACCTTTATCGTTCCCACTAGGATGGGTTCTATGGTCCCGTTGAGCTCCGGCATCATGACGCTCATCATGGTTCCTATGGGATCTAGACCCTTGGAGGAGAGCCACTCGTTCTCAGTCTTGTAATAATCTATAACTCCTTGGAACACGGGAACGTTTAGCCTTTGAAGGATAGTGGAATCCCAGTTCTTGATAAGGGAAAAGGATAGAAGACTTATCACCGCGTCCACTATGGGCTTCCCATCAATCATGAAGTACCTCTGAATCGCCTCGTCATTTCCCTCTATTCCCCTATCCTTGCTCCCAAATCCTTGCACGAAAACTGGTATAGGGGTGATTCCGTGCCTCTCCAAACTTGAAATTATTGCATCAACCACGCCCAGGTCCCTGTCAGTCCAGGCTGTCCTGTAGAAGAGAATTCCCACCCTTTTCCCAGAATCACCAACCCTATCTAGAAAGTCCCTCACTTCACTGAAGGGTTCTGCGAACCTCGGGTGGTATATCCCCGAGAAGGGGAGTGGTTTAGGCTCCTGTGCGGTGATGTCAGGATACTTTAGACTAAGCAGGTAAAGAATGAGATTCTTGATGTTTACCTCTCCGCCATACGAATAGTAAGCCGATACCTTCCCAAGGGCCTCTGGAGGAGCCTTGTTGTAGTTACTTAACGCAGGATCTACGACCACCACGACCTCCTTTCTTCTCAGGATTGGGGAAAGCTTCTCCATTATTTCCTGGTAAAGCTGTTCGCTCGAGAAGTGGTGAATGAAGACCACGTCAGCGCTCTCAAGAAATCTCATGAAGTTATCGTCGATGGGATCCAGCCTGGGATATTTGATCCTTAACTCGACTCCCAGTTCCTGGGCCTTCTCCACGAAGGTTCTTATCACAGAACCGTTCCAGCCTATGAGGATGGCTAATTTCCTATCCTGGATCATTCCTGGTTAGCCTATCCATACAATACGGAAAACTTTTTATCTTTACCTGATAAGACGCTGGTAAGGGTATCTGGCCCCAGACTCCCCCGTGTAGGGTTGGGATGAAGAGGGTTTCCTGCCGTGTTGCCTATATACTTGTTACAGGTCCTTCTAAGTGTCGTGATGTTGCTTCACACTTCAATTCTGGACTTAAGGTATAGGGAAGTTGATCCCAAGATCTGGTTGATATACTCTCCACTTATAGCCTTCCTCTATTTCGATATTCACGAGGTCAACCTTTTCATCTATCTCTATTCCATTGTCGCAGTCCTCGCTGTGTTCTTCGGGTTTTACGTTATCTCATTCATGGGTGGTGCAGATCTATTCGCAATAATCATTCTGGGCCTAGCGAACGCGTCGGTGCACCCACTACTATTCAGCGGGTTATCCCAGCAGGGGATGGAACCTTTAATAGTGGTGCTATATTCATCCGTTCTAATCGTCCTGTCCGGAATAATTAATTTCGCACGTAATTTCAAATATACCAGTGGATTGCCACTTGGAACCAGGCTTGTTCTGTCCTTCACGGCAAGGAGAATCAAGGTGAAGCAATTCCTCAGGTCGAAGTTCCTCTTTCCCTTGACAGAAATCGATGAAAGCGGGTCCGAGAGCCTTAGGATGGGGTTTTCGGTTGACGAGGATGACTCGCACTGGAGAGATCTTTACGCTAAACTGGTTAGGGAGGGCAAACTGGAAGAGGAAAGATACATATGGGTTGCGTGGGGAGTACCAGTTCTTCCCTTCATCTTGCTTGGTTACCTGATAAGCCTTGTGATAGGACTACCTTTTTCATGATGTTTAATAAGGGGTGAGCTTAATCAAGTATTTGACTTGTATGTATCTAAGATTAAGATAGTTTCTGATCCCAGTAACGAGCTGGCTAAAACACTGGCCAAAAGATTAGAGGAGCTTGGATACTACGTGGTCAATGAGAATCCTGAGATCTACGTGTTCTTCTATCCCCTGGGAATTACTGTGAGAAAGATTCTAGGGTTGATAAGGGATAAGGCCACTGACCCGGTAGTCATCAGTGTGACAGATGACGGTAGTTATGTGATACCCGTCATCAAGGAACATCGTGGTGGCTCCATCCTCGGAGGCATAATTGCAGATTTGATGGGGTCTCAACTTGTTCTCACGTCACGTACCTCACAGATGGGTATTTACAGCGTAGAGGAATTCGCGTGGATGAATGGGCTTGAGATAGACCCGAAGGTGGCAGACTCGCTGAACTTCAAACTTGTTAAGAACGGGAAGCTGAGGTTCTTCGTGGAGGATAGGTTAGACCTTAAGGTGGTTGAGGGTTTCGAACCCGCGGACAGGTTAGAAAACGCTGACCTAGTCATAGGTGAAGAGTGCTCGGATCTTCCCACCTTAAGGCCCAAGAGACTGGTAATAGGGCTTGGATACTCCACAGGGGTTCCGCTTGAAGTCCTCTACTTTTCAATAGTTAGCACGATGAAATCGCTTCATGTGTATGAAAGGAGGTTGGATTTTATTGCTGTTCCTGAGATAAAGCAGGGAGATGAAAGGATCAAGAAGATAGGTAACATGCTAGGTGCGTCAATTATCTACGTTCCACTGGATCAGATTCGAGGTAGGAGTCAATCTACTCCATCCAGGGTTGCCAGGGATAGATTTGGTATTGATGGTGTATGCGAACCTTCGCTCGAGGCACTTGGAACTAGAATTGTTCTTAAAAGAACTAAAAGGGCATATGGAGTAGTTACATGCTTGGGGGTTAAATGATCAAGGTTGTGGGGATAGGAGCTGGTGGAGACACCCTTACGCTTAAGGCAGTAAAGGAGCTGAGAAGTGCTAGCGTAGTTATAGGCTACTCTAGTTACGTTGATCTAGTCAAGGATTTCCTTAATCCCGACGCTCAGATCATGGAAAGCAAGGTAGAGGAAATAGAGTTGAGGGTTGCTCAAGCTCGCGAAATGAAGGACAGGAACACCGTAGTGATCAGTTCTGGCGACCCTATGGTTTTTGGCATGGGATCTCGCCTGTATGGAGACGCTGATGAGGTGATTCCAGGGATCACCGCAATTAGCCTCGCCGCTAGCCTGCTAAAGATACCTCTTGATGATTACGCCGTGATAAATGCTAGCACATACTCAACAACTCTGGACAAAATCCTAGAGAAACTGAGGGCGACAATAGAGGCAAATTTCACAATAGGGATATACAACCTTAATCCCGTGGGAAGGAGAGGGGACGCAAAGATGATAGAGAAGGAGATTAAGGATAAGGCGAGGGGATGGAACTTCTACATAGTTCGCAACGCTATGAGGAGAGAACAACGGGTTATTCATGGAAAGGTCGAGGAGTTGAACATTGACTACGTGGATATGAACTCGCTTCTCGTGCTCAAGAGATGGTTCAGATGAGGAAAAAGATATTCAACGATGTGCTGAACGACTTCGTAGATGTGGAGAATCCCCCAAGGAGAGTGGTGAGCCTAGATCCTGCCTCCACAGAAACCCTGTTCATGATAGGGGCAGGCGATCTGGTAGTGGGAACAGATGCCTTCAGTTACAGACCTCCAGAGGCCAGAAACAGGGTAAAGCTGGGAAGCTACACCCACGTTAAGTTTGAGATTTTGGATCAACTTGAGCCGGACATAATCTTCACCACGCTAGGAGCTCAAAAGGACCTTACATCAGAGCTAGAGCGAAAAGGTTATCCAGTTTACCCCTTGAGGGTGGCTACCACGGTTGGAGAAATCCTGAATAATATCCTTCTGGTTGGCAATGCCTCTGGTCATCAGGAAAGTTCTAGGTTACTTTATCTGGACCTCTTAAACAAATTGAACAGCTTACCTCACCCCGAGGTGAGGCCTCGGGTTTACGTAGAGCTTGACCTAGGAGGTCCCATAACTCCTGGCTTCCCGTCACACATCAGCGACGGAATTTGGCTGGCCGGAGGAAAGAACGTATTTGACAGCCTAACTGATGCCTACGTGGAGCCAAGGGCAGATCAACTTAAGGAATTACAAGTAGACTTGATAATATATGAGCCCAAGAGGGAGAGACCAGAGGAATTGCAACGCTTTAGGGACTCTCTTAAAACTAGGGGACTTTCTCACATGTTAAATCTTCCGGTATACGTGAGCAGGGGAGATTTCCTAGCACATCAGGGACCTAGCTTTATTCAGGAGGTAATCCCGTGGATTAACAAGGTCATTTTTTCCTGGTTACAAACCAAGAAATAACGTACCAAAGTATCATTGCGACACCGGCCAAGACTACAACGTCTAGGAAGGTTTGAAGAATTCCCAGGGAGTAATAGAAATTACTAATTGTCCGTGCGTTAAATAGTCCATATGTAAAAGAGATATTTGAGGTTTGATTATCTAGGTTTATTATCTCGATTTCGTACCTTGACTGATTTAATTCTATGGAGACTTCCTTTTGTTGATTAAGAATTGGTTTACCAGTGGAGCTTAATAGCGAAACGTTTGCATTTCCCTTGAGAACTAGAAATATTATTGCCTGCCCACTTTGCGCGGTGAAGTTCTTGACTACGACGGATTGATCAGGACCTACTATCACATACCCCTGGTTAGATTTGTATACATTGTTTACTGAAGAATAACCTGGATAATACAATGGTAAAGAGACGTAAAGTGACGAGCCAATAACTAGAAACACCAACCCAACGACCAGTAAGTTGAGGTTCATAATTGCACATCTCTATAGTCAAGTTTATATAATCAGTTTAAACATTACCTAACCATGGCCGGTGGCCAAGAAATCCATAGAAATACTTGACACGACCCTTAGGGATGGTTCTCAAGCAGCAACTATTTCCTTCACCCTAAGGGATAAGATAAAGATAGCCCTTCTCCTAGATGAGCTAGGAGTGGACTATATAGAAGGTGGATGGCCTGGATCTAACCCTAAGGATTACGAGTTCTTCAGGGAGATTAAGAACTACCACCTTAAGCATTCAAAGATTGCAGCTTTCGGGAGCACTAGAAGGAAGGATTTAAGGCCAGAGAACGACCCGAGCCTATCTTCAATTCTAGAGGCAGACGTCAAGGTTGCGGTGCTCTTCGGTAAAACATGGACGCTTCACGTCAAGGAAATATTGAGGACCACCTTGGAAGATAATCTCTCCATAATAGCTGATAGCATCCAATTCCTGAGGGATCATGGACTGGAGGTTATATTCGATGCTGAACATTTCTATCAAGGCTTCAAGGAGGATCCAGATTATGCAATAAGGGTAGTTAATACTGCAGGTGAGGCTGGGGCAAGAGTTGTCGCCCTAGCGGATACCAACGGGGGCACGCTACCCCATGAGGTACTAGAAATAACCAGACGAGTGGCCGAAAACACTAGGGTGAAGCTTGGGGTTCACATGCACAATGATTCGGGTACAGCGGTGGCCAACTCATTGATGGGGGTAGTAGGAGGGGCTAGACACGTTCAGGGAACTATTAACGGAATTGGTGAGAGAACTGGAAATGCTGACCTAATTCAGATAATACCCAGCCTCGTTCTAAAAATGGGGTATAGGGTACTCAAGAATGAGGATGGTCTTAAGAAGCTAAAACAGGTGTCCTCCACACTCTATGAATTGGCAGGATTACATCCCAACCCCTTCCAGCCCTATGTGGGAGATAACGCATTTACCCATAAGGCAGGAGTTCACGCCGATGCGGTAATGAAGAACACCAGAGCATATGAACATATAGACCCGTCCCTACTGGGCAATCAGAGAAAGGTAGTAATCTCAGAGCTTTCTGGGACGTCAAACCTAGTGAATTACCTTGAGAAACTGGGAATCAAGGTAGAAAAGAAGGAGGAGAAATTGAAGAAGGCATTAAAGGCCATCAAGGAGATGGAGGCCCGCGGATACAGCTTTGACCTGGCACCTGAATCGGCTATGTTAGTGGCCTTCAAGGAAATGGGAATATATGAAAAGTTCTTCGACGTGCAGTACTGGAAGGTTATAAACGAGAACGGATTAGCCCTTGCCGTAGTCAAGGTTAACTCTAGAGTTGAAGCTGCTGAGGGTACGGGACCAGTTCACGCAGTGGACGTGGCGCTGAGACGGTGCCTCTCAAAGGATTTTCCTGAAATAGAGAGAGTTAAACTCACGGATTACAGGGTCGTTCTACCAGGCGAGGTAAAGAACACGGAGAGCGTAGTACGTGTGACCATCGAGTTTAACGACGGAGAAAGGTCTTGGAGGACTGAAGGTGTCTCAACTAGCGTTATAGAGGCATCGATAATGGCACTTGTGGATGGGCTGGACTATTATCTTCAACTTAATAAGAAATTAAAGCCTCTAGTTGCAAAAGAGTAGTCGTGTCTTGGGATCCTGGAGGAGCGACAGCTAGTCACGGTAAACTCTACATCTATTTGAAGTTCCTTAGAATGGAGCAGACATTTTTTAGTCTGCCCATGGCATACATGGGGGCGTTCGTAGCCGTTAGGGGTATACCATCTCCAAGCGTTTTGTTACTAATATTTTCGGCCCTCTTCTTCCTTAGGATAGCAGGGATGACTAATGATAACCTAGCTGATAGGGAGATAGACTCGAGAAATCCCAGAACAAGGACGAGGCCCCTTGTCACTGGAGCTATAACCACTAAAGAGGCCAAGGTATTGATAGCCATAGGCCTCGTGGGTTTCTTCGCGTCTGCCTATCTTGTGAATAGATGGGCCTTCCTTCTTTCACCCATAGTGGCACTGGTTACAATGACCTATCCTTACATGAAGAGGTTCACTGCCTTCGCGAATTATCAAATAGCCACAGTGCAGGGCCTGGCAGTATTTAGCGGAGCTGTGGCCAGCGTGGGAGTAGATGCAACATCCCTGACCCAGGTGTTGGGATCCGTTCCTTGGTTGTTCGTGATTGCAACGATACTTTGGGCCGTTGGATTCGATCTTTACAATCATATTCCGGATGCAGATTTCGATAGAAAGATGGGTCTACATAGTTTCGCTGTAGTGCTGGGTAACAGGGCATTAACCTTCGCTGGACTAAATCAGTTGTTCTCAGTGCTCCTCGATATCCTTGCTGATTTCATGTATAACCTAGGACCTATTTCCTATGCCTCAACGGTGTTGCACGGCCTCGTTATGGCCTACGCCTTCTATTTGGCCTCCAAGGGGATGTTTGGGAAGGCTTTCTACTATAATATTTACTCCTCAATTATACTGGGGTTAGGCATAGACTTGGATATTCTTCTTGGGATACCATTCACCTAAAGAAGGGTGACGAGTTTATCATGTCAACGTAAATATGACGCAAAGTGAAAACTCTTACGCTAAGCAAATTAACCCCATTATGCAAATTTTATACAGGACTCTCAGGGACCTCTGAATGAGGAGGAGTTTTCCCCCAGACACCCCCCGGGTCCCTGGGTGTCCTAGAGGTTAATTAGAAATCCCATTTTACCCTTTCTCCAGATGTAATATCTTTCAATAAACCGCTTAAATAGTGGTCTGATCCTCGACTTAGTAATGGATAGCTGTCTGCCTCCCCACGGAAAGGTAGATCTCACATGAAGACCTGTCCCCCTTCCATTGTCCAAAATAAAAATGAAGATCGGTTTAAATTCCCCTGCATATCCCCTTATTCTTTGACCAATGTATATGCCAGTTCTCATGGCCAATTCACCTAACTTGGGCCATCCCTTGATAATATCACCCGCTGCAAAGACCCCTTGCCTCACCTCTAGGAACTGATTTACCTCATAAAACGAAAAGGGATGAGGTGGTGTACACTCGTCTAGGACGAGATCAGGAGACTCAGTGGTACCAATCCCAGCTTGCTCAAGGAGAGCAGACACTTCGCTCACCAGTGGCTCACCCAACCATTTTAGGTAGGAAGTTTTGACTTTGACATCCTTTCTTAGTTTCTTGAGGTAGAACGCCAGTTGGAGAACTAAATACTCGTCTCTTTCATCCTGGCTCCCCAACGTCACTCTGGATAACTTGACCGACTCTCCCATGATTTCATTAAGGTTCTCCCTAACACAACCTGGAGCGATAACTAGATTAGTGACCTGGATTCTCTCACCATTTACCTGAACTACCCTAGAGGAAAGATCCACGTCCTTTACCTCCCCTATCTCCACAAAGGGTACCTTTGTCCGCGTGGCTATTTGGGGCTCTACGACTTTCCTCAGTTCGGCTGTCCAGAACCTAAACTCGTCGCTCCTTGAGAGTACTGTTGCATTTCCCTTCAACGAATAGTAAGCGTTGAGCCCAGCATATCCTCCGCCTATAATTAGTGTGCCTACAACCCTATCGTTCATCTAAGCTTAATAGATGATGGAGAACTAAATGTCTAATCGTGAAATTATCCCTAGGATACTCAAACGAGGCTGATCTGATACCCTTAACTCCCCTGCTTGAAGGTAAACTTGAGAGAGATATAACCATAGAGCCTGTCAAGGTAAAGGAGGATGATCTAAAATTCGTGTTTCAGAAGTTCGATCTGATCTACGTTCCTATCCCAATAATAAATTATATTCCAGATATCAAATTTATTTCAAATGGAGCAAGAGTTGCGGAGAAAATTGGGATTAAGGGTGAATGCGAAGGAGGTCCTGTTTGTGTCAAAAGTTCCAATTCTACAGAGTATTATTTCATGAAAATGTTCGATCCTAAAAGAACGGTAACTAGGGGCGATTGTAAATGTTTCGTTAGTACAGATGACTTAGACGAAGATCTGACTCCGCTCTGGAGAGAAGAGTGCGGGGATGTTCCCTTAGTGCTCAAGTTAATAGCCGTTAACCTTGACGAATCGCAAGCCTCTAAGGTGAAGATTGCCATTAGGGAGTCAGCCTCGATAGTGGCATCCAGCAAGGGTATTTCGCAATACTCCAAAGAATTAGGCCTTAAGGGAAGACAGGGTGTGGAATGCTTTGTAAACAGGTGTAGAGAGGTTGGGCTCTGTTCGAAAAATAGATACTTTATGCTTTAGCCTTTCCTGACCTTACTATCCTTATCAGCCTTAGCGTGAAGTACAAAGCAGGTATATACATCACGTCATCGAGGGAAG
The DNA here is from genome assembly GCF_000016605.1 of Metallosphaera sedula DSM 5348. Lineage (NCBI taxonomy): Archaea > Thermoproteati > Thermoproteota > Thermoprotei > Sulfolobales > Sulfolobaceae > Metallosphaera > Metallosphaera sedula. The sequence continues at coordinate 2,020,450 of NC_009440.1, forward strand.
ACCCCTTGAACGCCAGTATCAGTGCGATGAGTAAGAGGGAAATAATTTCATCTTTCATATACATAATTGTTTCACCAACATTTTATAGCCGGCGATCCTGAACACAAATATGACCATGTGATGGGGCTCATTGATAATATCAGTGAAGAGGGTGAAAGGAGGATCAAAAGTGTGTTAAATGAAATCCTAGAGCTAATGGAGGAAAGGGAGAGAAGGGTGATTCTAAGGGCCATAAGGAGCACCGGTGATCTAGACCTCGTGGGAACCCTTAGGTTTTCAAGGAGAGCTCTAGATGTGGGACCGGAACTGGTTAGGAGAGGTGTGCTTGTGGATACGAGGATGGCTAGGGAAGGTTTAGGAGGTTTAGGGGAGTATATTGAGCCAACTTCCAGGAAACACAGGTACCTGGCGCACGACATAGTTGAGTCATGGAGGGATAGGTTGGAGGGAAAGGCGGTGCTAATTGGAACTAGCCCCCTAGTTCTCGAGAGGCTACTGGACTTAATTCGTGAGGGAGTAAGGCCAGCGCTCATCATAGGCGTTCCGGTGGGTTTTGTCAATGCTCTTCATGCAAAGTATAGGCTAACGAAACAAACCGACGTTGAATACATAACTAACATAAGTGTGAAGGGTGGAGTTGCCCTAGGCGTCAGCATAGTGAGGGCTTTGATGGAAATTGAGTGACGTGGTGGATTTCCTGTCATCGGTGCTACACTTCTGTGAGAGAGGAGACCCCTTACCGGTGGCCTTCTCCAAGGCCAAGTCCATCAAAAGAGTTCGAAACGTGGATTATGATGAGATGTTCGAGCTCTCTAGAAAACTTGTTTTGTCTTACTATGCCCTGGAGGGAAAATCGGCAAGAAAGAAGGTGACCTCATTCCTGAACAAGGGAAGTAAGGTATCTCTCCCTCCATGGATGAGCGAGGAACTCAAGGAGCTAATTGACCTGGACGCATATCTAAAGAGTGCCGAACTTGGAAGGTACAAATGGTTTAGGGTGAACAGAATATTGGCTGACGAGGACGACGTCCTCAGTTCCCTTGAGACACAGGGTATCAAGTTTGAAAGGGATGAAGACTTTAATTACCTTTTTAGAGTTATATCAGGAAATATTACTAAAACAAAAGAATTTGATGATTTCAAGATAATAGTCCAGGATAAGGCCAGCGTTGCGGTAGTGCAAGCCTTGGGGCCAGAGAAGGGAGACGTAATACTTGAGCTGGCTTCCGCTCCCGGCTTGAAGGCAGAACTTATCTACGAACTTACCCAAGGAGATGTTTACCTCATCCTTGCTGAACTGAACCATAAAAGATTGGACAAGGAAATCAAGTTATTGTCAACACTGGGTGTAGATCTGGGAAAGGTGGACTTTATCAACCAAGACTCCACCAGGAATTCAGTCCTAAGGGCTGACAAGGTACTCATAGATGCACCCTGCTCATCCTCAGGGATATTCTACAAGGAGCCCACTGTGCTCTTAACTCTCAGGGATAGGGATAAGGTGGAGAACTTTTCGAAACTGCAAAAATTAATGATAAAAGAGGCATTTAATATTAGTTTTAAGAAAGCCGTATATTCAGTATGTTCCATATTTCCAGAGGAGGGGGAAGTCATAATGGACGAGTACGTGGATAAGTTGATGACAACTGAAGTAGGAGGGATTGAGGGATATGGGAAGCATAAGTCAGGTAAGCTAAGCAGAAGGTACTTTGGACATATCCACGGAACTGAGGACTTTTTTATAGCTACGTTGCGAGGAGTGAGTTAAGTTGAGTGTAAGAATACCGCTAAACTATCAGCCAAGCTCACCCTCACTGTCCAACGCTAAATCGGCCAAGCGAAAAATCCTCAAGATGGGATTTACGACTGGAACCGCTCTTGCGGCCGCGGCTAAGGCTTGTGCCTATGCCATAACTGGAGAGATTAAGAAGGCGGTAGTGGTGTCAACCCCCATTGGACTCAGAATAGAGATTCCGCTAAATTACGTAAAAATGGAGGAAGAGTGGTGCGTAGCCTCAGTAACTAAGTACGGTGGCGATGATCCGGATGACACAAACGGAATGGAAATAGTGGTAAGAATGAGATTGAATGACGACAAGGGATACATAGTGGTGAGGACAGGTAAGGGGCTTGGAAAGGCGGTCAGTAAGGGGTTACCTGTGAACCCTGGAGAACCTGCCATAAACCCAGTCCCTAGGAAACAACTAATCGACAATCTAAAGGAGGTTCTCGGGGATAATTTTGGGGCAGAAATAGAGGTGATAATTCCAGAAGGAGAGAGAATCGCAAGGAGGACCTTCAATCCTAAGCTTGGGATAGAGGGAGGAGTCTCCATCCTAGGAACCAGTGGGGTGGTGAAGCCTATGAGCCTCGTGTCCTGGTACGCTTCCCTAGTGGAGCAGTTAGATATTGTAAAAACCTATGGGATAGATCAGGTTGTACTGGTACCAGGGAATATAGGTGAGACCAGCGCCAGGAGAAAGCTCAACGTTGATTCCAGGTCAATAGTTCAAATGGCCATATTCACGGGAGGTATGTTGAAGGCTTCGGCGAAGAGAGGATTCAAGGAAATTCTGCTCTATGGGCATGTGGGGAAATTAATTAAGAGCGCCATAGGCATATGGAACTCCCACTATAAGTATGGGGATGGTAGATTAGAGATAATAACTGCCTACGCAGCCAAGCACGGGGTTAAACACGACGATATCCTCAGGCTAATCAACGCTAAAACTACGGATGAAGCTATTGCCATTTTGAAAGACTATGACTACAAGGAGATATTTAATGAAATAGCGGATAAGATATCCCTTAACTCCCATAACCTTATTGAAGGAAAGGCAAAGGTATACTGCATTCTAATAAACATGGAAGGGGAGATAGTTGGATTATCAACCGGGTCAGAGAAATTCTTGGCCTAAGATCATAGGGGCTGGGCCGGGAAGCCCCGACTACTTTACCTTGAAGCTAGTTAATAACTTGCGCGATGCTAGGAAAATAATTGCTACGAGGAGAGTTCTGAGTGCAGTAAGACCTTTCACTCACGCTGAACTCATTGAACTTGAGGAGGGTTCCAAGTTCTACTCTATGATTAAAAACGTCGAAGCAGAGAAAGGAACCTTGATCCTGTCAACGGGAGATCCAATGATAGCTGGAATAGGAAAATTCTTTCCACATAATGAAATAGAGCCAGGAATCAGTTCTATCCAGAAGTGTGCCTCACTAATACACAGGGAGATAACTAATAGTGCCATTATCTCTATAAGATATGGATATAATTATGAGAAAGTGGATGCAGTATTACGTCTTGGGTTGAGCGTTTTCCTCCTCCCAGAACCGGGGCTAACGGTAGGGGATAGTCTGAGAAAATTATTGTTGTATATTACGAGGCCTGAAAAGATGGAAGTCTCCGTCTGTCTTAATCTATCACTAGAGAACGAAAGAGTAATAAATGGAAAAATGTTGGAGCTCACTGACCTAAACGATAATGGGCTCAAGGTAATTTTCATCTCACCCTCCGTGAATTAAATTACCAGACAATGATGTGAAGCTACCCGAAATAGAATTTGCTGAATCGTTATTTGTGCCCAGTGGTATCGACGTAAGTTTCATGAAAAACGATGAAAGGTTTATCCTATTAACTTCGGCACTGGTTCAACCAAGAATTGAGATAAATGATAAGGTAACAGTATCCAGTAATTTGTGGAAGTTTCAGAGGGGAAACCATCTAGTGGAGATTGATGGCGAGAAAGAGAAGATTACTAAGTGCGAGCAGGAGGAATGTACAAAGGCGTGGTCTGTGCATTACGTGATAGTTGATGGACACGAATCTCCAATACTTGAATTTAAGAATAAATTCATCTTTAATGGTGAAGAATACAGTTCATTCAGGAGAATGCTAAGTCTTTCGTTCTTGGCTAAAAGGGATAAGGCAGTGGTATTTGTTGCTGGTAAGGTCTTTACTCATGAGGGGGTAAAGGCCATAGGTTTTACGAGGTTTGGCCTCTCGTTGGTGAATAATGGATTTACTACACTCTACACATGGGATGGGGCGTCTAAAGACATCCCCGTAGAGGGGATTGTTCTGAGAGTTCAGAAAGGTGAGGTCCTATACACCGACCTACGAAATAGAATACTCTCCAATGACAGAATAATAGGAATTTGTAACGGCATCTTTGATCTAATCTCTAAGGGACACGGATGGATTTTGGGTTCTTGCAATGGAGTGGCAAGGTACTATTTTCAGGGTGCATGGCGGGATCTTGAAACTAGTATAGATGTACTAAAGAGCGATGGAAGCCAAAATTTCCTCGGTATAGTTTCACGCAGGAAGGCGCTGATATTTGACCAGGATTTATCTCTGAGGTATAGGTTCAAGGAAAGCGTATTGGGCATAGGGCTAAGGAAGGCGGTAGTGTTCACTGGGACTAAACTGTTTAAGCTAGATTTGGTGAATGGTTATGATCCTGAGATATCGAAATTCTCAGAGGGGGTTATCATAAAGTATCCAGCGGGGTACAGCCTTGAGAAAAGTGAAAAACTGATTAACGTTGGCAGTATAGTTGAGAATGGGTATGTGACAGAGACCTTAGAGTACCTTGGGGATGACGGAAAAGAGGAGATTGTCATAAGTTCAGAATTCTTATCGCTTCCTCTTAAGGTTCAACTGGCCGTTTCACCAATTAAAATCATGTTTTATGGAAAAATATATGTTGCAGAGCAAAATGGTAAAACTAAGAACGGAGATGGGAACGCGATATTGTCTGGAAAAATAGTGTTATCTAGAAAACCCAAAGCAAAACTGAAATTATTTATATCTATTGAGTCAATGTCCAAAGATATTGAGATAGATTCGAATAAGGTGGAACTGTATATCCCCTTAAGGATAGGGTGGCATGAAAACGATGCTATACCCGTGAACTTCGACCTAAGACTTGAAGGCAAGAGCATATCGAAGGCCCAGTTTATCGTACCTCTGATCGGAGTCGAGAAACCTAAAAAAGCGAGAAGGATTAAAATTCAAAAGGGCCACGTCATACTAGATGTGGACAGGTATGAGGGAGAAATGTTCACATGGGATAACATGAGAGTGATCCCCACATATAATCAGCCCGTGATGATATCTCATATTTTTACAACAAACTCTAAAAATAGACTAGGTAAACGTATCAACTTTTCGGTTAAGCAGGGATCAGTCCTAATAAGAGCCGAAGACCTAATAGGTGATCCTAAAATAGAGATAGAGGGGAATCAACTATGTGTCACGCCAGTAGTAAATTTAGATACTATCATTCAAGTTTACTATGCGACCCATGTTTACACGGGGTTTAGGTCCAAAATCATATTTCCCCTAGATCCAGCATATAATACAATTCTAATTAGATTGTTTATAGGGAATACTACTATGGAAAAAACTTTCATGTTTGACTCGATAAGGCTAGGTCTAATTACAGCGGTAAGGTCTGCAAAAGCCTTATCCCAGACGACCGAAACTATTGGTGCACTCCCACTATCTTTTTAGTACGACTATCCTTGATGAGCAGAACACTCCTTGAGGAATATAATGTAATGGGAAGTAAGGTCTCCATCATCGACGAGGATGGACAGGGACTCTACATTGTTGAGGATCCAAGGATTTCCCGTGAGGAGTCATCGGCCATATCCTCCATAATGGATGAGATTTACTTTTCCTCAACATCCGTCTCAGACGCGGAGAATAAGCTACTGGAAATACTGAAAACGAAAAATATATCTCCAGAATTAAATGAAAAGATACTGAATATATTTAAAAAGAGAATACTTTATGATGAAATAACTGTGCCTGTGATGGATCCTGAGGTGGAGGAAATTGAGTGTATGGGTCCAGGCTTACCGCTTACCGTAATTCATAGAAAATATTCCAATTATATGAGGTTATACACCAACATAGTTTTGCCCAAGGAGGAAGATATACTTAGGATCATAGAAAAACTTGCAATAAAATCAAGTAAATCCGTTAATATTGCTAGACCCTATCTCGAATTTTCTCTCCCAGAAGGTCACAGGGTTGCTGCCACCGTATCCAATGAGATCTCGAACCCAGGTTCCACATTCGATATAAGGAAATTCCCTGTGTCTCCCATATCCCTAATTAAGCTGATTAAAGGTAACTCTCTCAGCGTCGAGATTGCATCCTATCTATGGTTCTTGCTAGATTACAAACCCTTTTATCTGATAGTGGGGTCCACAGGTTCAGGGAAAACCACATTTCTGAATGCCTTGCTAAACTTCGCTAATCCAGACGCAAAGATCCTAAGTATTGAGGATACGCCTGAGCTTAACCTTAGTGGGAAAAATTGGATAAGATTCTTTTCAAGGCAATCCCTAGTCTCGACGTATGACGTCACCATTGGTGAGCTATCAAGACTAGCCTTAAGATATAGGCCAGACTACCTGATCATAGGTGAAGTGAGGGGGAAGGAGATTGAGACCCTCATTCACGCCTCATCCTCGGGTCACGCGTCACTAAGCACTTTTCATGGGGGTAAACCCAGTGACGTCGTAACTAGGATTGTAAGCTTGCTTCCTAAGGAGCTTGCCATAATGTTCCTGAATAATGTGTGGGGCTTCATTCTAGTGGGAAGGAGAGTCGATGAAAACGGTAGAATAATTAAGGCTATAAATGCAATATATGAGACGCAAAAGATCAACGGCAAGACTAAATTCAGAAAAATAGTGTGGTGGTCGTTCAAGGATAAAATATATAAGCCAAATAATTTCAGTGAGCTATTAAAAATTTCCACTAAATTAAAGTTTATCTCGGATTCGTATGGGTTAAGCAAGTCCGATATCCTTGACGAACTGGAGAGAAGGAAAAATGTGATAGAGAAGTTGATAGCTGAGAACATTGCAGACAACGAGATGATTCAAGCAGAGATAGCCAAATTCTACAGGGAGAGGGGTCTAAATGTCCAAAGTACGATTTGAATTTAAGAATATTACCCTAAGGATGGGCAGGTTCCTTGAGTTCTTAGACAGGACAAGATATTTCCCGCTATTATCAACGATTCATCCCTTTAACTTGTTCCTCAGGCTCATAAGGCAGAACATTGAAGTGTATGGAGGAAGTATCTCAAGAGTGGAAAATCTTTCAAATAGATCATTCTTAATCTTTTTAATTTCATTGTCTCTCATTGGAATACTAGTATGGCACATGGGGATATACTTTGTTCCCCTATTAATTATACCAGTTCTAGTTTATTTACTTCCTGTTATCTATATACTAGCCTCCAAGATGGAATATTTATCCAGGTTAAATCTAGAGCTACTTCCATTTTCAATTCTTCTATATCTCAATGCGTCACTGGGAAAGGGGCTTTACGAAACATTCAACGATGTAAACCAGAGTTCCTTGTTCATTGCCTTCAGGAAAGAGTTTGAAATTATACAGAGGTATGGCATATTTCATGGTAAATCATTTCTCGATGGAATTCAGAGGAGAATAAAGAATCTCAGAACTGGCTTAATAGTAAAGTTATACTCGTCTTCGCTTTCAGGCCAATTTTTAGGCGTAACCATGGGTCAAAGGTCGCTGGAGTTCATTAATGACTTGCTAGGAAACATAAGGGAGGCCTTCAACAACTATGTTTCAAAGGCCTCCGAGATAGTTGAAGTCATTTTCTCCATCTTCCTCTTAGTCCCCCTAGTAGCCATAGGGTTTCAGGGATTATCTAGTAATAATAATGGTGAGATTCTTTTAATACCGTTACTATTTGCGCCTCTCATTTACCTATGGATATCCGTGTCCCAACCCAACATGGGTATCCATGTTAAAATTGGGAAATTACAATTGGTTGGTTTACTTCTGTCCACTGCACTATTGGCTCTACCATTCAATCTATTGCTCAGAGTAGGCATAACGTTCCTTGCAACTCAGCTGATTCTCTTTCCTTCCTACCTAGTAATTAAGAGAGATGAGAGTATTCTCGCCGATTTTCCAACCATATTAAGAGAGATAGGCGATTTCACTAAGCTCGGATATGGAATTAGGGCATCTATTCAAAGAATAAATTTCGATGAACTAGGCCTACACAAACCAACTGTAAAGTTCTTTGATAACGTAAAGAAACAGATTGGGATGGGAAACAATATCTATTTTGGATCTATTCAGAACGAACAGGTAAAGTTTATCGTGGAGCTATTGAACATCCTAGACAGGAAGGGTGGAGAAGGAGTCAGGGTGCTCCAGGAACTGAGCGACATGATATATTCGATCACATTATCCAGGACTAAGCTACAAAGAGAACTGAGTACGTTCAATATTCTTGCGCTTATTACTCCCGTACTTTTCTGGTTTTCCACTACTTCAATTGAAACAATTTCCAGTTTCTCTTCTTCCACTCTAGGCCTATTGAATTTAGGTTATAGCTTGACATTAAGCCTGTTATACACTAAGCTAAGTAAATTTACCTTCCTAAATCCTGTGGTATACATCTCTGTGACGTTAATATCGATATTACTTTCAATCCTCCCTCCAGGATTATTATCTTGACACTAGATTAGGTGATCCGACCTGAAACAGAAAAAAGGGGTCTCCTCTATCCTGGGTACTATCCTGATCATTTCCATAACGCTAGCTTTAGGGGGGCTACTCTATGGATACAGTAAGGGATTATTCAGCAATCTGTCAACTAATGAGAATCTATATACACAATATGATCTTCTCTCCTCCTCAAACATAGGGTTCCTACAATATACCCTAAAGAATCAAGGAAATGTTGCACTTCATGTTGAATATATCAAAATAGTAGGGAATAATACTAGCCAAGAAATACCTGTAAATGCCGTGATAGAGCCTGGACAGGAGATTCAGAACATATCCCAAGTATCAAACATTATCCCAGGGGACTACTATTCCGTCATTGTGGTGGCACAGAGCCCTAATGGACAACTATACGATACTGTCTCTAATGTACTGGCGGTGAGCCAATGAGGAGAGCTATATCTAAAGCAGTTTCAGAAATTTTTTCAACATTAATCGTTGCACTGATAGTTTTGGCCATGAGTGGTCCACTATTTTATTTCTATCATCAGATTAGCTCCACGCAAAAGAGCACTGTGAACTCGGTCATAAACAATGAAATCCTCTCCTCAGAGATGAAGATAAGGATTATCAAAATAGGAAACTTTTCAAATGATATATTTCTGTTTAATTACGGGAAAATAAATGTTCATATTGAAAGCGTAATAGTTGATGGAAAGATCATTGAAACCAATCAAGAGCTGTCAGCTGGCACAATGATATCCCTCTCCAGTTTAGTGGGAAATGTAACTGTAACAGGTCCCCTAATAATAAATGCTAACGGTCAATATTTCATTGAGTGATAATGTTCCCACTCACTGATGATAGTTTTTTCGAGTCAGATATTCCTGGGCCAACGAGACAGGAAATAAGAGCGGTATCTATTTCAAAATTGAAAGTCTTTCCAGGATGTAGGGTCCTTGAAGTCGGAACTGGTACTGGGGCCATCGCAGTTGACCTGGAGAGGTTTGGATGTTACGTTGTCTCCTTGGATCTCAAGGAGTACATTTCGAGATCTCCAGGCAGAAAGCTTGCCAATAACGTGGATTTTGTCCAGGCTGAATTTCCCTTCTTTTCAACTAGAGAAGTGTTTGATTCTGTTTTTATAGGAGGAACTCAAAACATTTGTGGAACCGTGAAACTTGCTCACTCCCTTTTAAGGAAGGGAGGTAGGATAGTTATTAACGCTTTCACGCTGGAGTCCTTAGGAGAAATCTCCAAAGCCCTGGAGGAAAATTTTCATGAGTTCGATGTAATTCAGATATTTGTAAGCAAAGCAGAAAGACTAGGAAAATACAGAGCGTTTATCGCAAGAAATCCAGTATATATCTTTTACGCCTCTAAAGATTGAGCCTTTGTTCTAACTTCCAATATTTCTCCTTTTTCAAGACCTTCGAGCACTTCCTTTCCCTTATCAGTTAGCCTGTACACCTTATGGGATCCCTTAGAGTAAATGGTTTCGACAAGTCCGATTCCCTCCAAGACATGGAATATTGCCAACACTTCATATCTTGGTAACCCAGTCTTTACCACTACCTCTCCAGGATTTAATGCGCCGTCCGAAATTGCCTCTAACACCAATTTTAGTTCATACATCAGTATCTGAGTTAATCTAAGAGCACTTATAAGCCGAAGGCCTGAAATTACTCTCGAGAACCTTTTGAAGTGTGAAGGAAAGGAGATTGTAAGTAGGTTAGATAGAGCCTACAAGATTAAATCTGAGGATTTCCTGGCGATAGAAATATGGGAGAAAACTAGGGATCCTTTCAAGGTCCTTATAGCGACCATTTTGACCCAGAATACCACAGATAAGGGAGCCAAGAAAGCGTACGAGGAACTGGATAAAGAGGTTGGAATAACTGCCGAAGGGCTTAGTAGAGCCGATCCAGAGGTGATAAAGAGGTGCATTAGAAAGGTCGGCCTTCACAATAACAAGACTAAGGTGATTAAGGAAGTGTCAACGAAAATTTTGAATGAGTATGGTGGAGATATCAACAAGGTACTTGACCTAGGGTTACCAAAGGCTAGGGAGAAATTGGTGGAGCTCCCAGGCGTTGGGAAGAAGACTGCAGACGTCTTATTAATAACTTGCAGAGATTATCCAGTGTTCCCCATAGACACACATATCTTCAGGATTTCGAAAAGGCTTGGTATTGATGGAAACTATGACAAGGTAAGTTCGTTCTGGAGAGAAGTTTCGGATAATCTCAGGTTGAGGGCACATCTACTACTCATTACTCACGGTAGAGCTACATGCAAAGCAATTAAACCTAAATGTGACACTTGTGTACTTAATGACTGCTGCGAGTATTACGCTAGACTACGTGGATCCCAGGGACCTGAAACCTCATGAGGATATCCTGAAGAACAGACTCGCTGAAACCATTATTTCGATAAGGGAGACCAAATCCGTAGTCCCCATAATCGTTGACCATAGGACTCTGTTAATAATTGACGGTCATCATAGATGGGAGGCTCTCTCAGCCCTTGGATACAAAAGAATACCAATATACTACGTGGATTATCTAGACCCTAGGATTAGTGTTGGGATTTGGTATAGAAAATTAACCCTGAACAGCGTAAGCAAATTGTATCTAAAATCGATGGAATCTGAGGGGGACGTATGTATTCAGATCGAGTCCAAAATCTGCTCTAGATCCCACTTTGAGGCGTACTGGAAACTTGAGCTCATAGAACAGAGTTTAAGGAGATTTGGGGTACAAGTGGAGAGAAATCCTAGCGAAGGATATAAACCACCTAATCTGTCCAAGGAGATAATACTGAAAATAGCAAGCAAGGAGACCAGACTACCTCCCAAGAGCAGTAGACATCTATATGATTTTATTATCCCCAAGGATAGAGTAAAACTACAATGAATCCATTGATACAAGCAATTCTGACTACTGCCATATTTATTATTCCTAGCTTCCTTTTGCTTTACCAATACATATTGTTTCGTAATGGCATGAAATTTAGGGATAGTCTAGAGCCACTCTTCGCCGAGGAATTACCTTCCCTTTCAGTTTTGGTCCCTATTAAGGGAGAAAAACCAGAGACGCTTCAGGGCTTGCTGGATAATTTAGCTACAGTAGAATGGGATAAAAACAAGCTTGAGATCATTGTAGTTTCCGATGACTCTCCAGAGTATTTTGAAAATCTCATCAGAAAAATCTCGATACCACAAGGGCTCAAAGTCAAGATCGTTAGAAGAGAGAAAAAGGTAGGTTACAAGAGTGGGGCTTTAGCCTATGCATACTCCTTATCTAGCGGAGACCTAATAATTACCCTCGATGTAGATGCCAGGTTAGAGAAAACCTCACTGATAAAGGCGTTCAATAGGTTAAGAATACACGGATGCGATGCTGTAACCATGAACTGGATTGGATATTCACAGAAGCCATATTCTACTCTCGCCAAGGGAATAATGATCTCAACCGTTATTGCAGATACAGCCCTTCTGAACGGAAGGGACAACAGTAATCTCAGGATCTTTCCCGTGGGTTGCGGAACAATGTTCAAGAGAGATGCAATCGAATCGGTAGGACCATGGGATCCCTCAATGATCCAAGACGACCTAGAAATAGGGGCTAGGCTGATTAAGAATGGGAAAAGGATTTGCTCTTCTACCTCTCCGGTCTACGTAGAAGTCCCAGATAATCTCGTGGCATTTTACGTGCAACAAACTAGGTGGGCCATGGGAAGTATAGAGGTTTTAACCAGGAGATTTAAGGAGATAATGAGCAGAAATATATCCTTAAAGCAGAAGATTGACATTCTAATTTTCCTTCTTCAGTATGTTCCCATAGGCCTGACATTTTTAGCAGCTTTGGGACTAGCATTAATGTCCTTATTGGGACTAAATCACGTTTACGACTATCTGAGAACTCCCATAATCCTCATCTGGATTCTTTCGCTTTCGATTTATGGGTACAATTTCATAAAGACTGCATTGGGAAAAGGATACAAACTTGTAGAGGCTATGAGGGCCTTAGGAAAGGTTTCATCTTACACTGTGGCTATTTCACCCTTTATTCTAGTGGGGCTTCTATCTGGTCTAAGGAAGAACAGGAAATACGTTGTCACTCCTAAGGGAGTCAAAGTAGATACATGGATCCAGTACCCAGTACTTCTTTTTGGCATTTTGTTCTTAACATCCTCCATTATCTATCTTATACACGGAGCCCCAGTAACCGGTCTTTGGCTCCTTTATTACTCCATGGGGTATCTGTTCACTGTCGCAACTTTCAAAAGAGAGCTTTAGAACTCAACTTTTTTTCTAGGTCGCTTTGAAGTAGACTGAATGATTTCTCTAGCAAAACAGTTCAGTGACGAAGAAGTCTTTAGGCTCCTAAGACCATATGTTGCGGAGTGGTTCAGGGAGAAATATGGATCCTTTACTCCCCCGCAAAAGGCCTCGATACCAACAATAAAGGCAAATCAAAACGTCCTTATTTCTAGCCCTACTGGTAGCGGGAAAACTATGGCGGCATTTGTGGGCATTCTTGATTCTCTCCTTGAACTTGCAGAGAATAACGCCCTAGAAGACAAGGTGTATGCCATATATATTTCTCCCTTGAGGGCTTTAAACAATGACATGTATAAAAATCTTTTTATTCCACTAGAAGAGATAAAAACTAGAGTAACTTTACCTCAGGAGATAAGAGTAGCGGTGAGAACTAGCGATACCTCGCCCAACGAGAAGCAAAAAATGCTCAGAAGGCCACCCCACATTCTAATTACCACGCCAGAATCATTTGCAATATCCCTTGTATCCCCCAAGTTTAGTCAAAAACTCAGGGACGTTAAGTGGATAGTTGTAGATGAAATCCACGAGTTGGCTGGAAGCAAAAGGGGTGCCTATCTCTCCGGTTTCCTTGAGCTCTTTGAGTCGTTCCTAAGTAGTGCACCTCCAGTCAGAATAGGTCTAAGCGCCACAATCTCTCCCCTAGATGAGGTAGCGAAATTCCTAGTGGGAGATAGGGATTGCAAGATAGTGGATGCGAGATTTCTGAAGGGGATGGACCTAAGGGTAATTTCCCCCGTGAGGGATCTTATTCACTCCTCAGAGGAGGAGGTGAGCAGGGGTATATATAGAACTATATTGGATGAAATCAAGAAGCATAGGACTACCCTTATCTTCACTAACACTAGAAGTGCTGCAGAAAGAGTATCATATAGAATAAGAAAGATGGTGGAGGAGGAGAAACTATTCGACGCTGACCTAATCGGTGCCCATCACAGTAGTCTTAGTAGAGATGTCAGGCTAGAGATTGAGAACAAATTGAAGAACGGAGAGCTAAAGGTTGTTGTATCGTCAACCAGCTTGGAGTTAGGAATAGATATTGGATATATTGACCTTGTCCTTCTCCTCAGTAGTCCTAAGAGTGTGAGCAGGTTACTCCAGAGAATAGGGAGAGCAGGTCATCACATAAGACAGGTAAGCAAGGGAAGAGTAATAGTGGTTGACAGGGACGACTTAGTTGAATGTGCCATCTTAACTAAACTGGCCAGAGAGAAAAAGATAGATAACGTTCACATACCCAGAAAGCCCCTCGATGTCCTGGTTCAGCTAATACTGGCCTCATCCCTAATGGGTGAACAGGATATAGAGAAGCTATACTCTACAATAAGGAGATCCTATTCCTTTTCCAACCTAACTAGGGAGGAATTTGATTCCATAGTTGATTATCTTTTGGGAAAGTTTGGACTTGATAGCAAAAACGTGTACCCTAAGATAAGGATGGGGGATAAGGGAATTAGGCCGAAACGGGGTGGCAGGATGATCTTCTACATGAACAGCGGAACAATTCCAGAGGAATCCCTGATACCTGTTTTCACGGAGGGAAATAAGTACGTAGGAAACCTCGAAGAGGAGTTCGTGGAAATCCTATCCCCTGGCGATATCTTCATACTAGGTGGAAGAACCTACGAGTTCCTTCTTTCCAAGGGGAACAGGGTCATTGTAAAGCCCGCTGAGGGACAGAGGCCTACAGTCCCGAGCTGGTTTTCGGAAATGTTACCCCTTGCCATAGAGTCGGCCATGGAAATTGCATCATTTCGAGGAAAGATAGCCCAAATGATTCGAGACGGTAAGTCTCAGGACGAGATAGTGACCCATATAGAGAACTACCTTGATGTCTCCAAATCGGCTGCCAGGTCTATTTATACTTACATCCTGGAGGAGTACCTATTCATTGAAGGATATGTGCCTGACGACAAAAACTTACTTGTTGAGATTTACGACGATGAGGAGGATAGAAGGAACTTCATATTTCACGCTCTCTTTGGGAGGAGAGCCCTGGACGCGCTTTCAAGAATAATAGCGTGGAAGCTCGGATCGGATCTCAACATGGACGTTAGGACATCCATAACCGACAATGGCTTCGTTTTAACCATAGGTGAAAAGAGGGACTATGACATTGCCAAGGCCCTAATGGAGATTAACCCTGAAGATGTGTACGACCTCCTAGGAAACATAGTCCTAAGAACGGAGATGGTTAAACGAAGGTTCAGACATACTGCTGAAAGGTCCCTAATGCTTCTCAAAAGGTATAAGGGGAGAGAGACCAGTATAGACAGAAGGCAGATTAATTCTGAAGTCCTGTTAAACGTAGTGAAGGAGATACCCAATTTTCCAGTACTCAAAGAGACTCTTAGGGAAATTCTAGAGGATTACATGGATATCCATAGTGCGAAATGGATTCTGGAGAGGATAATTGCGGGAGATATCAGGGTCAAGGTAATAGGACCTAACCCGATACCAAGCCCCTTCGCACATCAAATACTAGCCAAGGAGTATAGTGATATAGTACTGGCCAGCGACAAGAGAGAGTTCCTAAGAAAGATGCATGATAAGGTTCTTCAATTCCTTAGGGAGAAGGGAATCAATGTCGATCTCAGCTACACCACTGTCAGTGAGTAAGAATCCCTTAATACAATCTGGCCCCACTATGATCCACGGAACCCTCCACATTCGCATGTTTTCCATATCCTTTCCGCTTGGGTAACATATTTCTTCGTGGGAGTGAACTATTGCCTGCAGTCCGTCTAAGTACTTGTATAACTCTACAGGATCCATTAGAAATTCATCATCAAAATAGGAAATATTCGCTATCTCAATGAATCTATTCTTGTATAATATCCCGCATCTTTCCCTCAGATGGACCATAACCCCTCTAGTCCAGCGATGGATTTCAGAATATCGGTTCTCGTGACCATTCCTGTGACCCTGTTAATGGCATCCATAACCACTAATCTTCCGACATTATATGTCACCATCTTTTTAACGGCCTCCATTATATCATCCTCCTCCTTTATGGTTATCACATCTCTCTTCATGTAATCTGAGACCGTTGCGTCGAAGTTACCCTCATAAAATGCCCTCATTAAGTCTGCAGTTGTAATTATCCCTATGACGTTCCCTGACTCGTCTAGAACAGGGGCTCCCCTTATCCCCTCCTTGTGAAGTATCCTCGAGGCATCCCTTAAAGACATGTTAGGTTTCAAGGAGACGAGCCTCTTCCCTATTATGTTCTTTACCTTTTCCTTTGGGATGCTTATCATTCTCTTTACATCAATGATAATTTCCCTACGTTCTTCCTCTGCATTGAGCACAACACCCTCTATAACAAGCCTGCTGTAAGGCGTTGGTCCCACCCTAACGCTATCACCCGGCCTGATCTTCCTGGGATCTCCTGAGATTTTCAGGATGACCCTATTCCCTGAGGGATTAGTTATGTCCAGGAGTTCAATGTTTTCCACTTTAACATCGGTTTCCACGTTTCCACGATAGAGACTTAACTTATCCAGTATTGGCAATATGCTCGGGTTCTTTACGAACTCGTAGGCCTTCAATGTTGGCAAGTATCCTCCATTTGGACCTGGCTTAGAGTCCACCAGTCCAAGGACCTTCAGGCTTAGAATGATATTTCTAACAGTACCTTCGTCCTTACTTATCATGTCGGCAACTTCCTTGCTTTTGATCATTTTCTTTTGCCTATTATAGAGCTCAATTAACGCTAAGAGTATCTCCCTTTGTGTTGATGATAAATTTTGCATACCTAATTATCATTCAACCATTGTTTAAAAAGATCTATGGTTGAACAGAAACCTCTAGAACTTTACGTATTAGTTTTGGACTAACGTTGAAGACTTCTTTAGATATTAATGCTACGTAACTCGATTTAGGCAACGGATACTCTATACCTAAACTTATGGCAAAGGCTTTTTTCATTGCTATGTAATTCATTTTATCCCTTATCAGGCCCTCAGCTAAGCTCTCCGCTAGCTTGAAGGCTGTGTAGAATCTAGAAAAGCTCTTTGCTGTATGCTTTATGGCGTCATTTGGAGAAGAGTCCAATACCCTCAGGGCCTGTAATAACTTGGTCTCGTCGGAAAACGAGAAGATAACCTCCGTGAAGATAAGCCTCAGTGCCCTAGCCAATACATCCTTGTCGTTCCCTGCAAGCGCATAGGCCTCCTCTGCACCTTTCTCCATTATGGCCCTGGACACCTCGTAGAACTTTTCCTCAAGAGGGAGGAGCTTATCAAATACCGGTCTATAATCGTCGTAAAGCCCTAGCCCATCCTTCCCCACCACGAATATACTAATGAGCTCCTTCTCGTAAAGGTTAGTGGACTTGAAGCCTCTAAATGGCCTTATATTATTTTTCTCGTAAACTTCCTGAACCAGAGATAAAAGTGAATTCCTGTCCATGTTTTCCCAGTTATCTAGAATGTTTCCCCAAAGGTCAGTTAGCACCTTTATTCTCTCTCTATAGAGCTCCTTAACCATCACATGCCACGAAGAACTATTATGCATTCTGCCTTAAAAAGGATATTATGAGAATGAGGTAATCATGAGTGTAGAGGATAATCTTAAGCCAAGTATTATGTTGATATCACCCACAGATATAGAACTAGATATAAAGAAGCTCGAAGAACAGTTAAAACTTCATCAAGACCAGGAGAGCGACAACGTCCAAAAGATTAAGGAGGATATGCAGAGGCTCTGGGACTTCGTATCGTGGTTAAGGGTAGCACAAGTGCAAGGTGTATGGAAGTCTAAAACCTGCAGACACTCAATAAACGGGAGATGTAATGCGTGGAATGTAAGTGAACCGGAAAGGATAGGTTTAAGCTCGGAATACGTTGAAGCTGGAAGTGACAACATAAAACATGTGGTGGTAGAGAGATACCCCCACTTCTGCATTACATGCCCGTTATACGAGGCCAAGAGAAGTTAAGATCTTTCTTTTATCCCTTTCATCCAGAACCTTTTTCAAGATATCCAGTTTTTCAGATTGCAGGTCCTGGTTCTCCGATAGCAGGTCCAGCAAGCTTTCAGCTAGGTCATCCACGATGAGACGAGCTATATACTTCTTCTCCTCCTCATCGGCAATGCTCAACGCCCTTAGTATCGTCAAGTCGCTTGCGTGGGTTCTCCCCTTGTAAAACTTGACAATGGAGGCCGGAGATACTCCCAAATCCCTGGCTAATTCACTTTTACTCCTCTTTTCCAGGAGAAGTGCTACTATTTTCTCCCTACACTCTTTACTTATGTTGTGAACAGCACGCATTCAGACGTAGTTTAACTTTAATTCTATTAACTTCATCACTGCTTTTGTCCTAAATGAAATCGATAGTATTCAACCAAGGTATTATTGAAGCTGAAGTGCCTGAAATACCTGTGAACAGAAATTTTGTAGAGATATCCACTGAGGAAGCACTCATAGACGGAATTGAAAATGGGATATATCTAGGCCTAATTTGGGTTAGACCGGGTACTATTCTCGGAGGAGTGGGTTTAGGAAGAGTAAGGGATGTTGGAGTTGATGTTGATGAATCCCTCATAGGGAAATTAGTTTTAGTCACTCCCTTCTCTAAGGCTTTTGGTGGTATTGGGACTGAGATTCACGGTGTATTAGCGGAAAGGGCTGTAATACCAGCGGACTCCCTAGTGAGCCTGCCTGAAGGAATGGACGAGAGAGCCCTACTGCTTCCCTTCGTCTCCATGGCCCTCGAAATAAGGGAAAAAGTTAGGGGCGGTTCGGTTCTCGCTATTGGCAATGGTTTGCTCACTAGGATCCTCGCAGATTTGGTGAGTGACCTTGCAATAATTGAGGACGATGATACCTCGTCTAAGAGAAGTGCCGCGTTAGAGAGAACATGGGATTACGTTGTTGTCTCCACCATTAGGGGATGGGCCAGACATCTTGCAGAGAAGCTTATTAGTCCAGGCGGTAAAATCATTATTCCAAAGTTTATGAATTCATGGCCACCCTTGACTCCTCGATCTAGCGAAATGGTGTACCCGTTTGTGAGAAAGGACGCCTTTAAGCATCTAGATAGTAAAGAGAGCGAGAAATTATTGAAAAACTTCATTGGGAAATCTGACAATATAATTGCATCAATACCTACTTCGAAACCTGGAATAATAGTAAGTATGAAAAAGTTAAACAGAAATTCATAGCTTAGATTTTATTAGATTACCTAAGATTTCTATACCCTTCTCTATCTCCTCCTTACTGGGGAAACTGAAGTTTATTCGCATGGTATTTGCCCCACTATAGTCGTAATAGAAGCTATTACCTGGCACGTAGGCCACTCCCTTTAACATAGCCTCTTGCAGTAGTTGAGTGGTATTGAACTTCTCAGGTAACCAAGTGAACACGAACATTCCACCCACCGGCTTAGTTCTCTTCACTACAGATGGGAAGTACTTGTCCATTGCCTGTATCATGTAGTCCCTCTTCTGTTTGTAGAGGGCCTTGGTTTTGGGCAAGTTAGATTGTATTACCCCCCTCCTTATGGCCTCTGCAGCTATAAACTGGTTCAATGAAGGCGTGTGAAGGTCCACGTTTTGCTTGAAGAGCTCCACTTCCCTTATTATTTCTTCGTCGGCCACTATCCATCCTAATCTAAGACCTGGAGATAGGATCTTGCTAAAGGTACCAAGATAGATTACTCTACCCTCCTTGTCTAATGCCTTGAGAGGGGGAGGGTTATCTCCCTCGAACACCAGAAATCCGTACGCATCATCCTCCACTACCAAGAAGTCATATGAGGAGGCAAGTTCCATAAGATACTTCCTATCATCCAGGTACATGGTTGTGCCAGCAGGGTTCTGAGCTGTGGGAATAACATACATGAGTTTAATCCTCTTCCCTTCCGATTTCAGCTTCTTTAGCTGGGACTCGAGAGCGTGTAGGTCAGGTCCCTTATCTGTGACAGTAACTCCATGAAATTGGGGCTTTCTGGTACGAAGGACATTGAGGGCGGTAAGATAAGTGGGTTTCTCCACAATCACGTTATCTCCTGGATCTACGAGGACATTAAATAGGATGAAGAGGGCCTCCTGACTCCCCACGCTCACGAAAACATTATTTTCACTTATCCCGGTGATTCCCCTAAGTCCCGAGAAAGATACTAACTGTTTCCTAAGCTCCGCAACTCCTGCTGTTGCGGTATATTGTAGTGCAGACGAGGACTTAGTTTCAAGTATCTCATCTGTTATCTTTTTTATGTCCTCTACCGGGAAAGTGGAGGGATCAGGTAAACCGCCAGCGAAACTTATTACATTTTTTCCCTCGGTGAGCTTTAGTAAGTCCCTTATCTCTGAGGACTTAAGCCCCTTGGTTTCATTTGAGAAGAAGCCTTCCCATTTGCCCATAAATTCTATAGTTCGATATGGCTTTTATTATTATGCGTATGCTATATACGGCAGAGATATTAACTATAGGAAATGAGCTACTGACTGGCAGAACTGTAAATACCAATGCCTCTTACATAGCTTCAAGGCTAACACTCATGGGTTTCTCCGTTAGAAGGATCACTGCGATTAGGGATGAGCTAGAAGAAATAGCTAGTGTGATAAAGGAAATCCTGGGGAGGAGTCCTGCCATTGTGGTAGTCAGTGGGGGATTAGGACCCACATACGATGATATGACAGCGGAAGGTATTGCCAAAGGTCTAGACCGGAAACTAGTTATGAATGAGGATGCCCTAAGGGAACTAAGGGAGAAGTACCAAACCAGGGGCCTACCCTTGACCCAGGAGAGGCTAAAGATGGCCCTACTGCCTGAAGGGGCAAAACCCATAAGGAACGAGGCTGGGATTGCACCGGGCTTCACGCTCAACGTTAACGGGACCGACATTGTGGCCACTCCAGGCGTGCCAAGGGAAATGGAGAGCGTCCTGGAGAGCTTCCTAAACCACATGCTAACTAGACGTCCTCCTGTATACTATTACGAAGAGAGTTTCCTGGTAAGGGGAGTTATGGAGTCCACTCTGGCTCCCCACATAAAGGGGATAGTTAAGGAAACCGGAGTCTACATAAAGACCCATCCAAAGGGGCACGAAACTAGCGAACCCTATCTGGAAGTTCAAATAGCGTATAGCGGTGAGAATCCTGATAGAGTGAAGGAGATTGTGAGGAGTGTGAAAGAAAGGGTAAAGGCCGTAGTCAGGGAATTGGGTGGGACGCTAGATAGAGTTCAGAATCCTTAGCAGTTCTCCAGGAGTCTCCAAGTTTGGAAAATGACCGGTCTCAGGAATCTCAAAGTAATTAGCCTTGGCCTTCCTAAAGACTTCCATGTTTGCCTTAAGTCTGTCCTCGCTCCCGTAGATTAGGGTGAGGCCTTCAAGCTTGCCTATCTCGGACTCGTAGTTCGGGGCCTCCAAAAGTCCCCTTACCGTGTTAATGTAGCCCACAACCGACGTGTTCCTGTAGAGCTGAAGGAATTTAGACCATAACCAGAAGGACTGCGTTATCTTGGTAGGAATCTCCCCATTAAGCCTCCTATAGAACGCCAAGGCCTCCATTCCGAATCTAGTGGCAATGTCCATATACCTCATGTAGGGTATGGGATCTGGTGCCCTATACAGTGCCCCCATGAGTACCAGTTTGCTTACTGGGTTCTTTAGGGCATACTCTATCGCAATGAGTGAACCTATGGAGTGTCCCACCACAATTGGATCCTTCACACCTAGATATTCCAACAGGGCTTTCAAGTCTTGAGCATGATCTGAAATTGTGTATCTTGAGGGAGGGACTGAGCTTTTCCCATGTCCCCTCAAGTCATACGTTATGACCCAGAACTTTGAAGCTAGATCGTTAACCACAAGCTCCCAGCTTTGAGTAGCTCCAGCTAAATGGTGTATCATTACCAATGGTTTCCCAATACCATTTACCTCATAATGAAGATCCACATCGGCTAACTCCAGGACTGGCATTCACATCACCCTCCTCAAGGCATCCAGATCAAGTTCTGCTAGTAACACCGGGTATAATAGACCAAAACTCCTTAATAACTCTGGATTTGCCTCACCCAACCTGCCAATTGTCTCGCCCTTGACAACCACTTCAGCTGATCTTCCTTTCATGAAGATGTCGCTCTCGAACCTCCTGTAGGAAGGAGCAACTCCCAAGAGATTGAGCAATACCTCGTGCAGTGGGGCCTGAAGCATCTCGTAACTCACCCTGCTGTCCATAATGGCCATGGACAGCCTAGTTGAGTTAGAGTATTTGGTGTCCTTACTATCATCCCTGTTAACCACGTCACCTATCTCAAATATCCTCACAGGAAACCTAGAGTGCTGATTATTTGATAGGAACACAAGGCTATTCCACAGCAACGAGTTGCGAACGGAATCGTATTCCACGGAGATCGGATTAGCTATGTTTACCGCCTCCCCCCTCTGGTAACTGGACTTTGTTAAGACAAGCGTATATACTTCTTGAAACCCTGCCCCTACAAGTAGGGTTCTTAACTTTCTGTAAATTTCAGACTTTTCCGAAAGGGACCCCCTACTCGCGGTTCTTCCCGACTCCAGCGTAAAGCGATCGTACCCGTAAGCCATTGCGATATCCTCTGCCACATCTGTGTAGTTCATTATATCGACCCTGTATGGTGGAACTATAACCGCGAGATCCTTGTTAGTCTCCACCTCCATTCTCATCATTCTGATCAAGTTGATGGCCTCATCCCTAGATACGTGAATTCCTAGTCTCTTATTCACGTCATCCAAACTAAATGGAACTGAGGTATGCCTCAACACAGGTGACCTATCGACGCTCATCCCCCTTACCTTTACTCTCCCAATTATCCCTCCCAGTTCAGCTAGAGCCGTGGCCAAGAGGTCCATTGTCTCCATAACGGACTCAAAGTTCGTTCCCGTAACGTCAATGAGGAGCGACTTGGTATTACCAGTGATCTTCGTCCTGTCCGAGTTAATAACCGGAGGTACGCTCAGGATCCCCCTCTCATCCATTATTGCAGGGGAGTTGCTGTCCCAGACGGATATGTTTCCGTACTGTTTCCCCTGCGGTGTCTCTTGCAGGACATCCCTTACGCTCATTTCCCTTTCCTGGTTTAGTGGAATGAAAGTGGTAGAGAGGGAAACTGGGGCATATCTAATTATTTTCCCCTCTACCTTCTCAAGATCGTGTATTCCAATGGCTACCTTCTTCCTTCTCCTTCCTATGGTATCATGGAGTTTTTCCTGAAACTGGATTAGCTCCTTTAAGTAGAAATCTGGACTAAGCTTCACATTGTAAATGACGCACGCAAGAGCGTATGGTCTAGAGGCTACCTTTTCGACCTCAAGAACGTAATCCGTGTCCTTAACGGGGTAACTGGGCTCCCCTAGTTCCTTGCCCGTTATTCCCTTTAACGCCCTCACAATCCCGCCGAGGCTCAGCATGTCCAACCTATCAGCGTTTACCTCTATGGAATACTCGTCCTGACTTACTGGTGAGACTTCTGATTTCAACTTGAACAGATAATCCACTAATTCCTGCTCGTTCAACCCCGTCATATCCTGCAGTATCCACTTGTTCAGGTTGATGGTTGGCATTAGATCACCCTCCTCGATCTCAGGTACTCTATATCGAGCGAGTATAGATCCCTTATATCCTTGACACCTAGAAAGAGCATGGCCAATCTGTCTATACCTATCCCCCATGCTCCTGCTGGCGAGAAAACTCCTGCTGGTTCCGTAACCTCCTTTCTGAGCAGTCCCGCCCCAGCCATCTCCACCCAACCTAGGCCCTCAATGAAACCGTAAACCTCTACGCTGGGCTCGGTGAATGGGAAATACCCAGGCTTGAACTTTACCTGCTTGACCCCAAGTCCCTGAAATATATCACGTAAAGTAGAAAGGAGGTCCCTGAACGTGAAGTCCTCCTCTATGACCAGTCCATCCATCTGATGAAACTCTATGAGATGAGTAGCGTCAATGGAGTCTGGCCTAAACACCTTACCTATGGTAAAGGCTCTTATTCTCTTTGGTGCACCACTTAAGACCCTGGCAGTAACAGCGGTGGTCTGACTCCTCAGAACAAGCCTTCTTGCGTTATCCTCGCTCCAAGAATATCTCCACCACTTCTCGTGGACCTCCTTAACCTTCCTAACGAGGTCAGAACCAGGTAAGTTACCCTTTCCCTCAATCACAAAGGAATCGTGAATTTCCCTGGCCGGATGATCCTGTGGCTGGAACAACATGTCGAAATTGAAGAATTCAGTCTCCACGAAGTCTCCAGACACTTCCACGAAACCAAGCCCCACCATGAGGTCCTTCACTTTCTCAATGAAGTCCCTAAAGTAGTGGGTCTTCCCTATGGGAAAGAAAGGCGGATTAGCCTCCACGTTGTAGGGTTTAAACTCGTATTCTCTCCAAGAACCCGTGGTTAACATCTCGTGAGTTACGTAAAGTTCGGCTGGCCTTGTCTCTACTTCCCTCAGGAGTTGAACCCTTAGCATCTTCTCTTCCTTCACCTCAACAAGTTTCCTCCTTAGAAGGATCTCTAGAACCTCGCCAGTAGGTTCCTTTCCAGCCTGCAGATCCTTTAACGCCGTGTACTCAGGTGATACGTACTGCGAAACCTTGGGTATTACCGTGTCGTTCTCCAAGGTTATTAATCCCTTTCTTCTGGCCCATCCGAACCCTATTTCAAAATCCTTGCCCAGTGCATTTCTCAACTCCTGGATCTTTAAGGGTCTTCCGTTGAGGAGAGTAACTAAACGGTCCTCTGGAAGCCCTTGTTCGGTCCTAAGTTTTCCCTCGTCCGTTAGTCTGACTACTTTCCTGGTCTCCTCTGAGATGACTTTCACTATACCTTTAGATTCTAGGGTTGCGATAATACTAAACACTGAGCTCAGGGGAAGACCTGTTCCCTCTGCAATCTCCTGGGAGGTTGATTCCTTTCTCCTCTTTAAAAAATCCAAGATTTTGATCTCGTTCTCGCTCAGCATTACCCTACAACTCGATGGACTGGCCTGGCTGTAGTAGAATCGCCTCGTATCCCTTGTCCTTAACTCCCTTCACAAACTCCTGTGGATCTACCCTTATCATGTCCCACGTGTTAAAGTGTATGGGAATTGCTGCCTTTCTTGGCTTTATCATGTCAACAGCAATAACTGCTTGCCTAGGATCCATGGTAAATCTCCCGCCTATTGGCAGGAGGGCGTAGTCTGGTTGGAAAACTTGGCCTATTAGTTTCATGTCCTCGAAGAGTCCGGTATCTCCAGCGTGGTAAATCGTGGTGCGGCCATCAGAGACCACTATCCCTGTGGGATCGCTGTGCTCACTGGAGTGAACCGCCTTGGTAAGAGCCAGCCTTATCCCCTCGTGCTCCACGTAGCCACCAACGTTTGCTGGAATCAGTTGTGCCTCTGGGACCTTAAACTGATTTACGAGGTACATCTCCAGATCGAAGGTCGCAAAGAGCTTTGCGTTACTATTCATCTTTAGTATTTCCACAACGTCTCCCAAGTGGTCGTAGTGGTCGTGTGTAACCCCAACTACGCTTACGCCTTCCAGGTAGTTAAGCTTCACTGGGGAAAGTGGATTGTCCTTGATCAGGGGATCTATTATCACCCTTTTACCTGAAATAAGTATTTCCACTGCCGCGTGGCCTAACCATCTAATTTGGGACATGGGACATTGTATTAGGCTAAAAATAAAAATTTCATTCACGTATTTTCTTTCCATGACCGAGGACGAATTAAAGCTAGTAAAGACTGCAGGCGAGATAGCTTCTAGGGCCAGGGATATGGGTGCTAGAATGATAAAACCAGGTGTCAAGGTCATTGATGTCTGTGAGACCGTAGAAAAGGCCATAATAGAGGCTGGAGCTAAACCCGCCTTTCCCTGCAACCTTTCCATAAACCACGAGGCGGCGCACTACAGCCCAGTAATTGGAGACGAGAAAGTGATTCCTGAGGGAGCAATAGTAAAGCTGGACATAGGTGCTCATATAGAGGGTTACATAACCGACACTGCGGTAACTGTTTACCTCGACGATAGAATGGAAAGATTAGCTGAGGCTGCCAAGGACGCACTGAAATCCGCCATTTCCAATTTCAAGATGGGCGCATCACTCTCGGATATTGGGAGGGTTATTGAGAAGACTATAAAGGGATACGGATTCAAACCCATAAGGAATCTTGGGGGACATCTAATCAGAAGATACGAGCTCCACGCTGGCATCTTTGTACCTAACGTCTTCGAAAGGATCTCGGGAAGAATCCAGGGAGGAAATACCTACGCGATTGAACCATTTGCCACTGATGGTGGTGGAGAGGTCGTTGAGGGAAAGGACGTGACAATTTACTCATTGCGATCGAAACAGTTGAGGGGGTTAACCGAAATCGAGAGGAAATACCTGGAGGAGATTGATAAAAGGTTCAAGACATTGCCCTTCTCTGAAAGGTGGCTAGCGGACCTTGGTGGCAAAGAAGAGGTTGAGCAGACCCTTAGGAACCTAAGCAAACGCGGAGCACTTCACGCCTACCCAGTTCTACTAGAGGTCAGAAAGGGTATGGTGTCCCAATTTGAACATACAGTTTACGTCGACGAGAAGGGAACTCTCGTTTTAACCTGAGGTTACTGGTACTTTGATAAAAGTTTAATTTCTCACAAACGCGTGTCTATACGAACATTATGAATGGATTAATAATAGCTCTTGCACAGACCAGTAGTCAAGGTCAAAGCGGGGCAGCCTTGGCGTTCTCGTATATATTTTACATCTTTTTCATCGCCCTTCTAGCCCTTTCATTCTTCCCAGGAGTTCAGCAAAAAACCCAGATCATGTTCCTGAGCAGGGATGTTGAACAGAAGCTTCAGATGATAGAGGGTTACCTTAAGGACTCCAGGGGACTAACCGAGAAACTCTTGAAGGATAAGGGATTTGCTGATCCAAAGGCTTTCGTGGACAGAATAATAGATAGGTTCGTAATAGACCCAGTTAGCGTTGAACCAACAGATATCATTAACAGAATGAAGCTCCTCATGAGAAGCAACGAGGACACAGTGAGGGAAATGATCACTGCAGCTAACCCAAACATTGATCCCATGACTAGGAGCCAGATAGAAATTTCCACCGAAGTAGTGAACGCGCTCAACCTGATTTACAAGGTGATTAGACATTACCTCATTATGGCAAAGAAACTAAACAGCATCATGATAATGTACCAACTCCAGATGGTAGCTCCCATCTACGTGAAGTATGCAGAGGCATATGCCAAGGCACAGAAGGTGTTCCTTCAGGGAATACCCATAGGAGACGGACTTGGTCCCTTGGTTGCCTCAAGGTTTTTGATGAAAGCTGATCAGAAATTCACTGTTAGCAAGGATACCATAGCTGGATCGATTGAATTTGAAGGAAGGAAAATAGTCGTAGTTAAGGCAGAGGGCCCCATGGCAACTGTAGGCACTCCAGGTGAAGGTGTACAGAACGTAATAGAGAGGGAAGGCGGAAGAGTTTCCAGGATAATAACGGTAGACGCGGCGCTGAAGCTGGAGGGAGAGGAGACGGGTTCCGTGGCAGAAGGTATGGGTGTAGCAATGGGTGACCCAGGACCTGAAAAGATAGCCATAGAGAGGGTAGCAGTAAAGTACGGAATACCCATTGACGCAGTCATAGTTAAGATGAGCATGGAGGAGGCAATCACAGAGATGAGGAAAGAAGTGTACCAGGCAGCTGATAAGGCCATAGAGTACGTAAAAAGAATTATCCTAGAAAGGACGAAACCCGGAAGTACTGTCGTAGTGGTTGGAGTAGGTAACACCGCGGGCATAGCCCAGTGATAGGGAATGGCAATAAGCGTTGATTCCAAGCAAAATCTGAAGGTTAAAACTCTCATAAAATGCATGCAATGCGATTACACTCAAGAGAGAGACTTCCAGGTAGGTGACTTTGTACTCAAACTTGTGGGTAATTGTCCCAAGGATAATGGCCCACTCTACATTGCTGGAATATATGCTGAGTCCATAACACCTAAGAAATAATTTTTTAAGGCAGATCTGACTAGATAATTTTGTCCACCCGGCCATAGCGGGGGAGCAACACCCGGACTCATCTCGAACCCGGAAGTAAAGTCCCCTGCGTTGGGGATGCGGTGGGATCCGAAAGGGCCCGCAGCTACCCCAAGCTGGGATGGACTTTTAATTTTACATTTTGCATTATTGCCCATGAAGAGGATATTTGACGAAGTTCATGGCTCTATAGAGTTAGACGATCTATCTGTTAAGCTAGCGGATTTACCTGAATTCCAGAGATTGAGAAGAATTAGACAGACCAGTCTGGCATACACTGTCTACCCTGGAGCTAATCACACAAGGTTCAGTCACTCCTTGGGTACTTACTACTTGGCTGATAAGATAGGAAATAAACTGCTAAAAGAAGGAGCCATTACCGGTGAGGAGTTAACCCTTGTCAAGATATCGGCCCTCATTCATGACCTAGGTCAGTTCCCCTTCAGCCATGCAATCGAAAGTTTCTATATCACGAAGGGCCTTGGAAATAAAGAGCTCAGGGACCTGATTCTCAAGAGTCACATCTCTGACATACTGGACGACTATGGAATAGATCACAAGAAAGTTAGGGATCTCCTTAACGGAACTAGCATGCTGACCTCAGTAATTGATGGAGATGTTGATGTTGACAGGATGGATTATCTAATAAGGGACTCCACGCACACTGGAATTCAACTGGGAAGAATAGACCTAGATAGACTAATCTTCACAATCTCCTACAGGGAAAATGGAATTTCGATCCAGGACAAGGGAATAATAAGTTTAGAGAACTTCTACCTGTCAAGACTTCACATGTACCAGGCGGTGTACTATCATAAGACAATCCTAGGGTATGAACTATTTCTCAGAAGCATTTACTCAAAACTCCTAGAGGAATGCGAAACCAGACTTGAGGTGGAGGACATTAAGGAAATGATAGAGAGGGGCACTTTCCCTTATTGGGATGACGAGTGGGTGTTCGGATCCCTGTACAGATGCTACTCCGCCAATCCCAACTCAACTACGTCGCAAATGATCAAGGATTTCCTAGACAGGAGAGGACCCAAGGTCGTTTATGAGGAAATAAGCTATGATAATGAAAAGGACACAAAATTCAACGAGGTAACAGATAGACTTGCGAGACATATCCCCCAAGATTCTCTTTATCCCTTTGAGGAAAAAATCTCGATCCTGGATAAGTCCAGGATAAGGGTGATGACTAAGGACAGGGAAATAGACCTTGATGGTTATCCTACTCTCCTCAGGTCAATACCCGAGAGACTTATCATTAGAAGAGTTTATGTCGATAGAAGGTTTGTCAATAGAGCCAGGGAAATAATTTGATCAAGTTGCTTCTAACGGATCTAGACGGTACCCTAACAGAGGACAGGGGTACCTACGTAGTGGACATAGGCGCGATCAAGGCACTCAGGAGAGCAGAGAAGGCAGGTATCAGGGTGGCCCTGGTCAGCGGAAACTCATACCCTGTTTTAAGGGGATTACACAACTACCTGGGACTAAGCGGGGGGTTAGTTGCTGAAAACGGTTGCTTCGTTTTTCATGGGGGAGTAACTTTCAGGGTCTGTGAAACCGTCCCTAGGGAAGTAGTCTCAGAGTTCGCGAAAACCTTCAACCTTAGGGAGAGCTGGCAGAACGAGTTCAGGAGGTCAGACTTTGGTTTCACCCCGGCTGAATTGAAGGATGAAATGATCAAGTGGGCGGAGGAAAGGGGATTGGTTGTCCAGAGCAGTGGATACGCCCTGCACCTTTCAGGTAAACCTGGGGGGAAGGGGGCTGGGGTTAGAAAGCTTCTGGAACTCGCAAATGTGAAGAGAGAGGAAACAGGAGCGATAGGGGACTCCAGGACCGACATAGAGATGTTCAGGGAAGCAGGAATCACGGCCGCGGTGTCCAACGCGGACCCAGAGCTGAAGAGAGTGGCGTCGATCTCACTTAAATTAAAAAGCGGAGCAGGAGTTATGGAATTCATTGACATGTTACTGAGTTGATGACCATGGAGTTAGAGGAAATTGTATACAAGTATGCCCTCTGGAACGCGGTGAAACACAACGGACAGGCCCAGGTAGGCCCCGTTGTGAGTAAGGTTTTCGCCGAGAGGCCAGAGCTTAAGGCGAACGCCAAGGAAGTGGTTAAACTCGCCGAGAAGATGGTTGCAAAGGTTAACGCGATGTCCCTGGAACAACAGACTGCGGAGTTGCAGAAGTACCCTGAGCTTCTGGAGGAGAGGAAGAAGGAGGAGAAAAAGACTCTCTCCCCGCTTCCAAACGTTAAGGGCACTGTGGTCACGAGGTTTGCCCCGAACCCCGATGGTCCACTTCACCTGGGTAACGCCAGGGCAGCGGTCCTGTCCTTCGAGTATGCCAAGATGTATAAGGGCAAATTCATCCTAAGGTTTGACGACACCGATCCCAAGGTGAAGAAACCCATTAAGGAGGCTTACGACTGGATCAGGGACGATTTAAGATGGCTCAACATCACGTGGGATCTTGAGTTTAAGGCCTCGGAGAGAATGAGCGCCTACTACAATGTGGCTAAGGTGATGCTCGAGAAGGGGTTTGCCTACGTTGATACCCTTAGTGACGCGGAGTTCAAGGCGTGGAGGGACTCAAGGAACAAAACCGTGTATAAGCCCAGGACCAATCCACCGGAGGTCAACCTCGAGCTCTGGGAGAAGATGCTGAACGGCGATTTTGACGAGGGTAAAGCTGTGGTGAGGATAAAGACGAATCCGGAGGACCCTGATCCCTCAAAGATCGACTGGGTAATGCTCAGGATCATTGATACCAAGAGAAACCCCCACCCCATCGCAGGGGATAAGTTCAGGGTATGGCCCACATACAATTTCGCCACGGCCGTGGATGATCACGAGTTCGGGATAACCCATATCCTCCGTGCAAAGGAGCACACGACCAACACCGAGAAACAGAGATGGGTCTACGATTACATGGGATGGGAAATGCCAACCGTCCTTGAATTTGGAAGACTGAAACTTGAGGGTTTTATGATGAGCAAGTCCAAGATCAGGGGGATGCTGGAGACCGGGTCAGAGAGAGACGATCCTAGGTTACCCACTCTAGCAGGGTTAAGGAGGAGGGGGATCATACCCGACACCGTGAGAGAGATCATCATCCAGGTGGGATTGAAGGTGACAGACGCGACCATTAGCTTCGATAATATAGCCTCTGTTAATAGGAAACTCCTGGATCCCGTTGCCAAGAGGCTCATGTTTGTCAGGGAAGGGGTACTCTTTAAACTGGAGATCCCCCAGGAGATGAAGGCCAAGGTTCCCCTAATACCTGCGAGACAGGAGTTTAGGGAGATCTTCGTGAAACCTGGTGACGAGATTTACCTGGATAAGGGCGATGTTGAGGAGGGGAAGGTAGTGAGGCTCATGGACCTCTGCAACGTTAAGATAGAGGGAGACAGATTGAGGTTCCTCAGCCAGGATCTAGAGTCTGCCAAGAGAATGGGAGCTAACATAATCCAGTGGGTGAAGAAAAGTGAAAGCAAGAGCGTGAACGTGATAAAGGCTGATCCAAACAAGGATGTCGAGGAGATCAGGGGCTACGGCGAGGGGTACTTTGAGACCCTAAAGCCAGGGGATATTGTCCAGCTGGTTCGCTACGGATTCGCCAGAGTGGACAGCATATCACGTGGTGAGATTACCATGATATTCGCACATGAGTAACTTTTTAATTCTCGAGGCTTAAAATCCACGGCGTGACGACATAGGAAGGAGGATGAACGCAAATGGCTAAACCATCTTATGTAAAATTCGATGTTCCGCCAGAATTGGCGGAGAAAGCCCTAGAGGCTCTAAAGAAAGCTAAGGAAACAGGTAAGATTAGGAAGGGAACAAACGAAGCTACTAAGGCCATAGAGAGAGGGCAGGCTAAGCTTGTCCTCATTGCAGAGGACGTTCAACCTGAGGAAATAGTAGCACATCTACCACCTTTGTGTGAGGAGAAGAAGATACCATACATTTACGTTCCCACCAAGAAGGGCATAGGCGAAGCTTGCGGACTACAGGTAGGCGCGGCAGCTGCGGCCATATTGGATCCAGGACAGGGCAAGGACGTTTTAGACGAAGTAATAAAGAGAGTCTCGGAGCTTACAGGTAAGTCTTAATTTTTTGACAGGCTTATTTACAAGCCTTTTTTGGAATATTCGTTTTTGATTGATACGTTCTAGTTCTAGGGAATTAAGCGAGTCAGGTGTCATTGACGGAGGTTAATTTGATGATAAGCGTAAGAAAACAAGAGCGCCGCGGGACGGACTCGAACCGTCGACCGCTCGGTCTCTGTCAACTAGAAGTTAACAGCCGAGCGCTCTGCCAGCTGAGCTACCGCGGCACGCGCATTATAAAACACGGACCATCCCATTTAAAACTTTCTCACGTGAGTTTTGACCTCAACGTTTAGATTTCCGTCGAACGTGGAGAAGGACCATTTATAAGCCGTCAAGATGGGGCCGAGGGGATTTGAACCCCCGATTACCAGGGCCCAAGCCTGGCGTCCTGGACCAAACTAGACGACGGCCCCGCTCAACTTCTTTAGAAGGTATGGCATTTAAGCTTAATCTCGCCACCACTCAAAAGTATTGCGTCCCCAAATATCGCGTTAAGAGTTTTAGTATTGTATGATTAAATAAAGTGTTTTCTCCTTTATAAGCTTAGTCTGTAATCACTTGACAGTGTTCGATCAGATTTCTCCATGAATCATCTATAATATGAAACAAAAGTTATATACTAGGTTACGATTTTTCAAGTAATGGCAACACAAACTGAAACGAAGAACCTGATCTCGATCTTGGGCGATGTCTCTTTGAGGGACGTGTTGGAGTGGCTCTCCACAGCCATGATTGGGCTCACGGTGGCTGTCGACACAGCCGAGTCAACTTGCGCGGTTAACGACGTCACGAGAGACCCAGGCTCACTCACCCTGAAGCCATCGCTGATATATCCTGCTAGGTTCTCGTCCGCGGGCAGGACATCCAGCGTGTCGGGGATAGATCAGCTGGTGAGGCATGGTATTGTGGTCAAGAGCCAGGGGACTAACACAAGTGGCCAGACCAGGGAGATATACGTCTTCCTTGGGGGTTACTCGCAGGCCTGGGCATACAACGTGAACAAGTTGGGGGCTTCGCAATCGGGTTTAGGCCTTAGCTTCAGCTCGGACTCCAACTTGATTGGGAGGTTGTTGTCAGGGTCCTATGGGATAACGGCTGTGCCCATGAGACCGCACAAGGAGGTCGAGTTTGTCAGTGAGTTCATCCCTCCAGCCTCTCCATGCAGGTCAGGGATAATCCAGGACATCACGGAGTTCGGGGCTTTCTTCGAGATGGGGATGATCCCGTCGTTTGTGCCAGATGTTTATAGGTTCATAGCGGAACTAGGACTTCGCCATGGACAGCTCTTCGATGGAGCAGCTTTAAAAGGTAATGTGGCCGATGCTATTAGGTTTGCTTCGGAGATTATTCCAACCTGGTTGCCCGCCCAGGCAGCCACCGAGAACCCCTTGTCCGTTTTTGGAATACCCGGTTACGTCTCCTATCCCAACACGCTGAGCTCCATACCTGTAGAAGGAGTAGGCCCGTCTTTATTCTCGGCAGTCCGTGACTTTTTCGGCCTCGGGGTAGGCGAGTTCCCCATGATAGAGGGGGCCCCGTTCTTCGCCAACCTACCCTGCACGGGCGAATGCGAGCAACTGGGCCTCGCTGGCTTCGTGGGAGACTCGGGGATCATCCCAGATCTTGAGGAGAGCTATCAGGGCGCCTCCTTCGTTGTGAAGTCCTCTTACCTGGTTCCCCCACCCCGCTCTTACAACTTCAACGACATCGTGGAATATGCTAACTCGAGGGGAGTGGGGCAGGCCTTCATTCAAGCTGTTGACCTTCTTGTGGACGCCATAAGGCTCGAGGAGGCTCTGGTCAAGGCGGGTCTCAACGAGGAGGAGGCTGACCTAGCGGTGGATCAGCTGGAGTGGACCGCGGAACTCTTCGAGAGGGGGATCGAGAACCTGGCCAGGGACATAGTCGAGGAGCTCAAGGCCCCAAGCCATCCAGACCATACTGACCCTGTGAGACAGCAGGTTCACAGGACCTACCTGTGCCTGAGGTTAGGGAATTGTACTTGAGCGCGAAGATACTAAGACACCCAGGTTGAAGACACTAGATCCTCTCAAGTCAATGGAGACACCAGGCCTTGACCAATCTCAAATCCTGATCACCGTGGTCTGGAACACTACTGCGAGCACGGCCATGACTATCTCTATCCCCCATATAAAGGCCACAATCTGATACTCCCTAAACCTCCCTAGTTTCATGACTACATGAGTTAGCGAATTAGGGGAACCGTTCCAGGTCAAGGTTCCGTCTGAATTCACTTGTCCGAAGGAGACGCCCTTAAACCTGGTTCTGGCCTTCAGAACGAACTCGAGAACGTAGGGAAGGTACAAGAAGGCCAAGGCAGTCAACATGTAACCGGATATACCAATTGAGCCTATGGCTGAACCTATTAGGTAGGTACCAATATTTCCTAGAAACACCTTGGCAGGATACTTATTGAAATAAAGGAAAGCTGCCAAAACCACCGCCAGGATGAGGGCCATATCCCCTGCCTCTGCGGTAACCCCAACACCCCTCAAACCAATGATAGCCAAGGCCAACGCCATGATCAGTCCCATACCCGTCCCCAACCCGTTCAATCCCTCAAGCATGTTAAAGGCGTTAGAGGCTATGGTCAACGCAGCAGGTATTATGATAACGTAATAGAATAACCCAAAATTCACCGGGCCTATGAAAGGTATGGATATGATGGAATGCCCTATACTATAGATTGCTAGCGGAACTGAGGCGAACACTGGGGTTAGGGCTCTCACAGACTGCTTAAGGTTAAGTACGTCATCAAGAAGCCCTATGAACCCTATTATCAAGGAGGAGAGAAGGACAGCAGTGATGATCCCTGCGTATTCTTGATCTATGGCCAGGAGCGCGAAGTTCCCCGCCACTAAACCTGCCAGGATACCAATCCCTCCCAAGACTGGCACCTCTGGCTTATCCAGCTTATTAACGTCCTTTCCCACGAAACCCCTTGCCTTAGATATACCAATTACCCACTTTGTGGTCAAAATCGTTACGGCGAACGCAATGATCAGCGGTAATACTACGTCAAGCAACTATTTTCGCCTTTTAATGACTATGTCAGCTATGCTTCGTAAGCCTTTCACGGCGTTTTCGTTTCTAGGAGTTACCCTTGAGAGGTGAGCCAATGCCTCCTCGTGATATTTCCTTGCCAACTCGTAGGCGTAATCAAGGGAAAGTCCAGTTATGAGGGAAGCTGTGGCCTTTAACTTGGACATGTCGTTTGATCCTAGACCCTCCATGATGATCTTCCTCTCTTCGCTGTTAGCCCTCTCAAGCGATTTTATAACGAGGAGGGTCTTCTTAGCTTCCCTAATATCGCTGTAAAGTGGTTTTCCAAGCTCCTTCTCGTCAGCAGTAATACCAAGAATGTCGTCAACTATCTGGAACGCTATCCCCATCTTCTCACCGAACTCGTAGAGATTGTTCACTTCCTCTTCACTACCACCAGCTAGCACTCCGCCCAGATAGGCTGAACACGCAAACAGTTGAGCGGTCTTCCTCCTTATCATCTCGAGGTAGTCCTTCTCCCTTATGTCCCACCTCTTCTCGAATTCCATATCCATTGCCTGCCCCTCGGAAACCACTATAACTGATCTCGAGAAGCAGTCCAACACCTTATAGGCTACGTCACCGCTCAAACCCTTGATCGATTCTGTAAGGATTTGAAAGGCCTTAGCGTGTAAAAGATCTCCCGCCAGGATCGCAGTGGGGATTCCCCATTTCACGTGAACCGTGGGAATACCCCTCCTTGTCGTGTCCTGGTCCATTATGTCGTCGTGTATTAGTGTGAAATTATGAAGAACCTCAACCGCGGCTCCTGCGAGTATGGCCCTGTGTCTTTCACCACCTAGCAGGTCTGAGGAAAGTACCACTACTAGGGGCCTCAGTCTCTTTCCTCCAGCACTTATCAGGTATCGTGACGCTTCATAGAGCTCCCTAGTGTCGCCGTGAAGAAAACTGTCCATGGTTGCATTGACTTTAGCTACTATTTCCTCAAAATATTGGTCTAGATCCATTAAGCTCCTTTTCTAATACTTTCATAAACTGATAAGGTTAATCCTCTACTCTCTAGCCAGTCCTTGAGTTTCCCTGAGATCACTAGAGGTGCGTGTCTGAGGGTCTTGACATCCCTTGAGCCTGTAAGGAACATTGCTGCCCTTAGCTGAAACGCCACTTCCTCAAAGAACTTCTTCAGTTGCTCCTTACCCCTTACCGCGTGATGAAGGACAGGATTGGCCATTCCAGCAATGTTTGCCCCCAGCGAGATGGACTTCGCCACGTCCAGGCCATTCCTTATTCCTCCGCTGGCTATGATGTAACTGTCAGGGACAGAATACCTAGTCTCCACTATGGAGGCAGCAGTTGGAATTCCCCAGCCTGAGAATAGCTGGGAGCTTTCATACTTCCAGTTACCCTTCCTCCTGTTCCTCACCATTTCCACAGCTATCCAGCTTGTTCCTCCCTGCCCCGATACATCCAGTATCTTGAACCCATGATCAGCAAGCAACTTCGCCGTTTCCATGGACATGCCGGTCCCTGACTCCTTAACTATCACGGGGACGTTGAGCTCCTTTGATATGTCTCGCAACGCTTCCAGGGCAGAGAGGGGGTATTCTGGTTCTCCCTCTGGCTGGAAAAGTTCCTGAGCAGGATTAAGATGGACGGCGATAGCGTTGGCCTCTATCATCTGTATTGCGTCCATGAATTGCTTCACGCCATAACCCCTTGTTACTTGGGGTAAACCAAGGTTAGCCACCAGAGGTGCTGTGGGGGCCATCCTCCTGGTCACCTTGAAGCTTTCAGCTGTTTCTGGTCTCTCAACCGCCACCCTTTGACTCCCCACCCCCATGGCAAGACCAAGCTCCTCAACAACCTCTGCTATGACCGCGTTTACCTTTCCCAGTTCCTCGTGGCCTCCAGTCATCCCTGTAACCATAAGGGGAAGCGAAAGGGTCTTGCCCAGAAATTCAGCCCTAGTGTCTACGTCCCTAAAGTTCATTCTTGGCATGGCCTGATGAATGAGAGTTACGTCCTCTAGGAGGGTTGAGACAATTCCTTGAACGTCCTCGTATAGGCAGATCTCCACATGTTCAAGTTTTCTGTTAATTAAGCTCATCTACTCACCTTGATCAACGTACCTATCCTTTCTCCTTTCAATGCGTTAAAAACGTTTCCCCTTTTCTTACCATTAAATATCATTGCATTAATATTATTCTGGAGTATTTTCCTTACCTTCTCCCTCATCCCACCAGTTAAATCGTAGGACAAAGAAGGAAGATTGGTGAGGGAATGTGGTTCGTTCAGCTCAGGTATAACTTGCCCATTAACTAGGATTCCGTCCACGTCTGTGGCAAAAAGTGCCGTTAAGGAGTACTCGCGTGCTATTGAGATCGTGAGATCGTCTCCAGAGATTATGGTCCCATCCTCTTTTATGTCCCCGAAAACGACGGGAACCATCCCATGATCTAGGATCCTCTCCAACCTTTCCAGGTCAAAGAACCTTCCAGGTAAGGGGAATCCCTTGATACCTCTGACGGCCATCTCCCTTATTAAGATGGTGTTAAGTTCCTCCATGGAGGCAGAGGTCAGGCTCACCCTCACGGGAACATTTCTACCAGCCTCGAAATGTCCGAAGCTACCACCCCCGTGGACTATCACAAGACCATCGACGAAATCCTTGATCTCTCCCGCTATCTGCCTTATCACTGGAAGATCTGCACAGTAGGGTACTGCCTTACAAGTGATCGCACTACCCCCTAGTTTAATAACTCGATTAGGCTTGCCCATCCCAGATCCCAGACCCACTTATACTTTCCAGGAGGAGTGTTGAGACCATAAAGGGACTTCCAGAGGCCGTTCTCTAGGTTCATGTTGACCTCATCAATCCTCTCGCTCAGAAGTACAGGGATTATGCCCACTAAGTGCACCACCGAGTTATCTAGATAACTTGGTTTCTCAAGAGGATAGCTCATGAGCTTCCTTACGGTGAGGATTGGAATCCTAACTTGAACTGGATCCTCGGCCTCCCTATAAAGGATAGGTGTACCGCTTCTCTGAACCTGTCTCATGGCCTTAAGCGCATAATAGTTAAACATGGCCTCGTCCACCATCTCTAGGGTTTCCCAGATCTCGTCCTCCGTTAGTGATATCCTTTTGCCCAGTATCCTAAGCGCCTCAAGGGAAGTGATAGCGTACTGTGAAGCCACGGGTATGTCTACACCTTGAACCACGGGGGGAGTAAAACCCGTAGCCTCCTTAACCAATTCGCTGAATTGGTCCCACCAGGACGGAGTCTCAATCCTTGAAAAACGAAATTTCGCCTGAACCACGAGAAAGGGATTATTCACTCCGTCGATCCACATACCCGATAGAATGAGCGGGGCCTCAATCACTGAATCTTGTGGCAAGGTAGCCTACCACGCTGGATTTATCGCCTGAGGTATCGCCTGACGTTGCATGTTTGAGAATATACGGTTTTTTATGCATTTTCTTTGCTAGAATCAAAGATGCCATTATAGGCGCGTAACCACAGACGGTAACGTCGTATTCCTCCACAACCTTGTATAGTCCCTTATAGTCCATGTCCTGAATCTTCCTGATCACCAGTTCATCCTTGGTCATTGTCACATCGTGAGGATCGTAGTGATTAAGATCTGAACTTGCGAGCACAACAATGTCTTTATCGCTATGCCTTTGAATGAACCTCCATATTCCCTCCGCCACAAACTCGGCAATCTCAGGAGTCTGCATTAGTATAACCACGGGTAAGATGGAAAGATTGTCAAAGAAGTATTGAAGGAACGGTAACTGAACCTCAATGGAATGTTCGTAGAGGTGTGCCTTCTCATCTATATCCACGACCTCAGATACGGAGACTAACTCCTTCACGAGTTGTGCATTAACTTGTGCCGAGCCTAAGGGTGTCTCCCAATCACCTCCAGGCCATATGGAGACCTGAGAGCCGTAACCCGTGTGATTGGGGCCAAGAATTATTACGATGTCCGGCTTACCCTCTTGAGCCAGGTAGTAATATGAATGGGCTGCTACCGGACCGCTATATATGTAACCTGCGTGAGGAACAATAAAAATTGGATTACTCCTAGAACCCGTGGAACCAACAGAGGGAATTCCCCCGGGACCTATTGGATGATGAAAAGCCCACTCTATCCTTTTCCTTAACTGTGCAGAATCATCCTCATAAAAGGAACCTGCTACTGCAGGTCTCCTTTTCACTGAGATAATTTCACCTCGAACTCCTCAACCTTTACAGGTATATCAGCGTCTGGAGCAATTTCCTTCCTTTCCCTAAGTATTTGTCTCGCCAGTGCCCAGTAAAGGAGAGCTAACGACTTACGCCCTTTATTGTTTGAGGGTATAACCAGGTCCACGTAATCCACTTTAGCGTCAGTATCAGAGAATGCGACCACTGGTATACCCATATCAGCTGCTTCCTTTATTGCCTGTGTATCAGTCCTCGGATCAGAAACCAGAAGAACCTCTGGTTCTATGAAATCCTCCAGGTAGGGATTCGTGAGCATGCCTGGGACCATTCTCCCAACTACAGCTCTTGCACCTACTACCTCAGCAAATTTCTGGACTGGAGTGAATGCGTATGGTCTAGAGGCCACAGCCAGAATGGACTGTGGTTGGAACCTGGAAAGGAACTTGGCAGCTACCCTAAGTCTTTCGTCAATCTTTCTTACATCTAGAACGTAAAGGCCCTCTGGTCTAACCCTATAGATGAACCTCTCCATATATCTTGTACAGGTATGAGTACCTATGTGAACTCCAGCGGAAAGGTAGTTCTCTAGGGGTACTAGAAGCTCTATTATTGCGCCCTTTTCTCCCCTTTGAAGCTCCTCCTTCTCCTCCTCGGTTAATTGTGTTCCTCTTTCGTTCTCGCTCATTTCCTACCACCTAAATTGGTCTAGTGTAATTAACTACTTCCCTTATAATGTCAACGTGTGTAAGCAAGCTACGTCTACAACATAACCTCTTCACGTTCAAGTCATCAAGAACCTTTCCTGGGTCTTCTCCAGCCCTAACCCTAGTGCTGAACGCATCCCACTTATCAGCTATAAGGGAACCGCATGTGAAGCATCTGACAGGGATGATCATAGTTTCACCTGTAGGATTTCTGCCTCCATCTTCTCGCGCTATATCTCATCCATTTCTCGGCCTCAGTTTGCCTAGGATCTCCGGCCATCATGGTTCTGTCATACTTCTTGTAAAGCTCCTTGAGCTCCTGGCTCCCTGTAAATCTAACTAGGGCCCTGGCTAAAGCCATTCTCGCTGCATCAGCCTGACCCATTATTCCTCCTCCATAGGTATAGATCTTCACATCCACCTTGGAAGTAATTCCTTCACCGGCTAGCAACATAGGTTCCATTATTTTCATTCTGATTACTTCCACTGGGATTAGTTCTATGGGAACGTCATTCACGAATATCCTTCCCTTCCCGGGGAAGAGATAGCATTTTGCCCTAGCCATCTTCCTTCTGGAATTTGTAATTATCACGCGCGACTCAGTTGACATTTCCCTTCCACCCCAAAATCTTAGACAACTCACCAACTGTGATATACTTGCCTTTTAATCTTGCTACGTTCGCGTCTTCAAATTTCATCATTTCTTTACCCTGCAACTCTTTCGGGATTCCAACATAGACCTTGACCATTTTTAACATGGTCTCACCCCTATGGGTCTTGGGTAACATGCCCCTGATGGTCCTCTTCACAATGTTGATTGGAGTCCTAGGTCTCCTAACACCTAGCTTATAGGGATTGAACAGCGTCCCAACACTGAAAAGCAACATGTACCCGTTTACCACCCTATTCCTGGGACCGCTTATTACTATCTTCTCCCCATTAACTATTACGACCCTCTTCCCTTCCTTTAGTAATCCAACTACCTTTGAGGCCAGTCTACCCAATATCTGGCCCTCTCCATCCACAATAACAGTTTCAGTCATCCATGCATCAACCTCACATTAACTTTACCCTTGATCTCCTCAACCCCCTGAGAAAGGGGAAGAGCCTTACCACCAGCACTCCTTATCTTGTTTAGCGCACTCTTGGAGAAGTCAAGCGCGAAAACAGTAACCTTATGCGAAATATTACCTACCCCCAGAACTTTCCCAGGAACGACCACGATGTCCCCTTCCTTGGTGTATTTATCTATCTTATAGAGGTTTATGGTCCTAACCTTCCTAGAGGGAACATCCAATTCCTTGGCTACAGCCTCCCATAGGGGTTTGTCTTGCTTGTTCAGGAATTGAATTAACTTCCTCTTTTCGATATTGGTACTCCCGGTTCTTTTCATAATCCCTCCACCTTCTTCTTCAACTCCTCGATCTTGCTCAGTATACTCTTTGTTGCCTCTATTAAAATTCTCCTAGGCTCCAAAGAGCCAACAGACTCTATTTCAAGGATGTACTGATTCGGTTCTGGGCTCACGTTTATCCCCTCACAGGCCTTCACGCACTCCTCACATAGAGTGCAGGCCATCTCATTCACTACCTTTAACTTGCCGTTCTCAAAGGAAAATACCCTCTCTGGGCATACCTCAACTGCCTTCTCGCAATCCTTATTTACCTCAACCTTGGGTTTGTACCTCAGAATTGCGAGAGATACTGGATTGAACTTAGCATGCTCCTTACCGTAACCTAATCTCATTTTCATTTCCAGTGTGACCTTCTGATTCTTACCAAGAAGAACTATGGGAATGTCCTTACTGATGGGGGTAACGTTGGGATCCTCTGTCCTTATGTCCCTAGAGTATACCATTACCTGTGAATCCTCTGCCTTAACGTCTATATACGCCTTGGTGAAACATCTATCGCAGTTCTCTGTGCATTCTATGCACTCCTCTGGCCTCCTATAGTAATCAAGCGCGTCCTTACTATCAAAGGGAATTAAACCAAGTCTGTGGGCCAACATCTCGTCATAAAGTGGGCTATTGTTCTCGATCACGTAAACCTCGTCCACAGCCATTACTGGGACGTAGAGCATTGAAGCCCTCCTGATGGAATTAACGAACTCCAGAGGGTAATCCTTGGTTAAGATTGAAAGAAAATAGTTCTCCTTCTTTAGGACCTGAATAGGCATGTCAGACTCTCCTTCCTCTTCTGCCTCCAGGCCTCCTGATTGTGTCATGGGGTATTGGAGTCACATCCTCAATTCTTCCGATGATGAACCCAGATCTAGCCAAAGATCTAATGGCAGGTTGCGCTCCAGGACCTGGTGTCTTTGGTCCTGCACCTCCTGGTGCCCTCACCTTTATATGGATCGCCATGAGCCCCTTGTCCAGGGCATCGCTAGCTGCCTTATTGGCAGCTAACATGGCTGCATATGGTGAGGGTTTCTCCCTATCAGCCTTGACCATCATGCCACCTGATGCCTTAGATATTACCTCGGCGCCCGTAATGTCAGTGATCGTAATTATGGTGTTATTCTGGGAGGCGTATATTCTAGCTAATCCCCATCTAATTTCCCT
Source organism: Metallosphaera sedula DSM 5348 (assembly GCF_000016605.1). Classification (NCBI taxonomy): domain Archaea; kingdom Thermoproteati; phylum Thermoproteota; class Thermoprotei; order Sulfolobales; family Sulfolobaceae; genus Metallosphaera; species Metallosphaera sedula. The sequence goes on from NC_009440.1 coordinate 2,062,959, forward strand.
TTTGCTCGACATTTACCTCACCTTGACCTGCTGTTGGCGGATTGTTCTTGAAGGGGGACGTAGGATAAAAGTCTATCGAGTCCTCCTCGTCCCTCTTCACGATATACCCTGGAGAAGTTATCTTACGGCCTCCTACAGCTATATGACCATGAACTATAAGTTGACGTGCCTGGTAAATTGTTCTGGCTAACCCCTTTCTATGGACTATTGTCTGTAACCTTCTCTCCAAAAGGCTCTCCTCTTCTAGGCCCAAGATATCGTCTATAGTTGACTGTTCTGACTTTAAGAGACCTAGCTTATACAACTTGCCTAGCAACTGTTTTTCCCTCACTGCCCTCTCTGCTGGCGGTAGAGCTAAGAGCGATCTTGCCATATGCCTGTATCCTGTTACAATGGTCCTGGCTAACCATATCTCCTTCTTGTTCCTGAGGCCGTAATCACCCATAATCTTCTGTTCCGACTTTAATGCCTGGGATAACCAGGGCATCCCTGGACCTTCCCACTTCCTCCTACTTTTCCTAGGATCTCCCATCTAATCACCCTACTTCTTCTGTTGTTGTTGAGACTGTTGCCCTCCAGAGGGCTGTGCTGCTTTAGACCTTTTAACTCCTATGGTCGTTCCTGTTCTTCCCGTAGTCCTTGTCCTTTGGCCCCTTACCTTTAGGCCAAGGGAATGCCTAACACCACGCCAGCTCTTAAGCTTCTTCTCCCTCTCAATATCGTTCCTTACGACGAACACAAGATCTGAAGTCACGTAATGCAAATCTTGGCCAGACTCTATATCCTTCCTCCTGTTGAATATCCATGCTGGCAATGATTCGATCTTCTTGTTAGCCAACATCTCCTCTATCTTCTTTAACTCGTGGTCTGTGAGCTCACCAAGCCTCTTATCCTTATCAATATTCAACTTCATGAGAATAACCCTTGCGGTGTTATAGCCTATCCCCTTCACCATGGCTAGACCATACGGGGCCTTCATGGTACCGTCTACGTCCTGACCAAAGAGCCTAACTATGTACCTAAACTGCGATTCTGACATTAAGACCGTCTAGAGCTCTATAAACTCCCTGTTTTTAAGTTTTTCAATACCTTTTCCTTCTTCGACAAAGAGTTCAGGTAGGCCCTTTCCAGTCTCTTTTTAATCTCATCTAGATCCATGGGGGAGTAGTTTCCTATGACGGCTTTAATGGGAGTGTAGGGGCTTTCCCTAAAGGCGGGTCTCATCTCCCTTCCATCGCGGGTAACTATTGGATATCCTCTCCTTCGCGTGACCTCCCCTATGGTCTTAGCTTGTACGTGATTATCCCTCAAGGTCCTTATAACCTCGTCCGGGTTATTGGTGAAAATAAGGATGGAATCAAGCGAGAGACCAAAGGGGTCTATGCCCAATTCATTCATGGCCTTCCTGATCCTTGGGTTTATGAGAGAGAGGAATTCATCCTCGTCTATCACAAGGCTTACGTTAGTTACCTCCGAAATCTCTAACGCATCACCCCTTATACCACCGTTAGTAACGTCTGTCATGGAGCTTACGAGATTTCTAACACGTCTCACGGCAAGACATGCCTCAAGATCCTTTACCCTTAGGGTCTCCTCCACTACACCCTCAATGCCATGAAATATGGCCATGGACGAGATTGTTCCACCTCCATGGCCTTCTGTCATGACTATATGTTGTCCCTCACTAATTCTCTTTCTAGTGAATGGTTCTCCCTGGAGTCTCCCCACAGAGGCAACGCCCCCACTTATCCTCTCTCCCAGGACCATATCACCACCAATCCTCAGCGTGCTACCAGCCAGAATTGGTACGTTCAAGGCATCAGCCACAGTTGATACACCGGCTTCAAAGTCGAAGAGCATGGAAACATCGCTATCGTCGGAAAGGTGAATATCCACAAGGATGCCCAGCGGGATTGCACCTTTCACCATGATATCCCTAAGGGTGGCCTTTGTTGCATGAAATCCAGCTAGAAAAGGGAAGTAGGATAGTCTGGAGTGTATTCCGTCCACAGAGACAACTATGTCCTGAACTATTCCCGCATCATCAAAAGTCTCGAGATTCCTCTTACTGAGCTCAAATAATTTCAGATGAATTAGATTATCCCCAAGACCCCTGGAACCTAGGCCACTGTCTCCTGCCGTGAGGCCTACCCTCGTGAAGGAGAATTCCTTAAAATTCTCTGAATTCTTGACCTCCCTTATTACGGCGTCCACAAAATCCTGATTAAGCTCCCTTTTTCCCTTATAGAATTCTAACCAGCGAAGTAGTTCTTCCCTCATTTGAGACTCGTCGAGGTGATTCCACAATCTCCTTGCATATCCCTCTAGATCCATAAGCCTAAATACGTCCCACCCTCTGATAAATTTGAGGTCAAATGAAAATTTTGACAAGAGAATTTGACGTTAGGACCACGTCGAGGTTTCAAAGCGTAGATATTACAGATGAAGTGCAGGCATCTGTGGGAGATTTTCAAGACGGAGTGGCCCACATATTTGTGAAGCACACCACGTGTGCCATTATCGTTAATGAGCCAGAGTCAGGTCTCATGGAGGATTACCTAACATGGATGAAGAAACTCGTTCCTCCAAATGGAGAATTTAAACATAACATAATTGACAATAACGGTCATGCACATATCTCGGCAATGATCATAGGAAACTCTAGAACCGTACCCGTTAAGTCAGGCAAACTGGATTTGGGAACGTGGCAAAGGATCATCTTACTCGAATTCGATGGGCCTAGAACCAGGAGAATCCAGGTCAAGGTGATGGGTGAATAATAACTTTTATTTTCAGAGTGATAATTAACAGCGATCAGTTTGCCTCCTGGATTTCTATCTCCACTTGATAGGTTGGGCTTTTGCGAAAGCAGAGAGTGTATACAAAGGGTAGTGGACGACTACCTAGCAATGTTATTCTCAGGATCTGAAAACTTTCATGTTTTTAGAGACGAGGAGCCACCCACGGATGAGAGAACCGTGACTAACTCTTACCTTTTTACCGAGGCCTTAATCGGGAGGTTATTGGAGACTGAGACAGAACTAGATCTTGATGCTATAGTAGAGGACCTGAGGAACAGATTGGGAAACAATCACCCAGTTCTCATGTTTCTCAAGCAACTCATGGATGAATAGGACTTTTTAGTCTTAATTTCGCCTTTTGTTGTAGGGGATGATTACTTGGAGAGTAAACTCTCATTGATAACTAGAAATACCGCGGAGGTTGTTACTCCCGAGGAATTAAAAGAAGCCTTGGAAAGCGGTAGAAAACTTAAGGGATATCTTGGTTTTGAGCCCAGCGGTCTATTCCATATAGGATGGTTAATCTGGGCTCAAAAGGTGAAGGACCTATTGCAGGCCGGAGTGGACATGAGCCTCCTGGTCGCAACGTGGCATGCCTGGATAAATGACAAACTAGGGGGGAATATGGAAATGATAAAGCTAGCAGGCGATTATGCTATTACCGTATTGGACAGTTTTGGAATTAGCAGGAGCAAGGTTCACGTCATAGATGCTGAGGATATGGTGAAGGACAAGGATTACTGGTCATTGGTAATAAGGGTGGCAAAGAACACGAGCCTGGCTAGGATGAAGAGGGCACTCACTATCATGGGAAGGAAGGCCGATGAAGCTGAGCTAGATTCCTCTAAGCTGATTTATCCTGCGATGCAGGTGAGTGATATCTTCTATATGGACTTAGATATAGCGCTGGGTGGAACGGATCAAAGGAAAGCTCACATGCTTGCAAGGGACGTAGCTGAGAAGCTTGGCAAGAAGAAGGTAATAGCAATTCACACGCCACTCCTGGTTGGCTTACAGGGAGGGCAGAGGATGAACCCTGGAGTGGACGAAGATGACGCCTTGGCTGACATAAAGATGAGTAAATCCAAGCCTGAGACTGCCATATTCATCAACGACGAGCCTGAAGAAGTGGAGGGTAAATTGATGACAGCATACTGTCCCAAGGGAGTTGTGGAGAATAACCCGGTGTTACAAATTAACAAGTACATCCTATTCCAGGTCGATGATAGGGGACTTAAGGTAGAGAGGGATGCTAAGTTTGGCGGGGATGTACAGTTCAACACCTATGAAGAGCTGGAGAAAGCCTACGCTGAAGGGAAATTACATCCCAAGGACCTTAAGGTTGCAACTGCAAGAAAGCTTAACCAGATAATAGATCCTTTAAGGAAGTCTATTAAATCTAGACCTGAATATGATAAACTAGCAAAAGAAATAGCAAGGAGTGTTAGCAGGTGACATCGTTGAAATATATAATAAAACTGACCTTCGAGGTAGATGGGTCAGTTGATAAGCCTGACGTTATAGGGGCCATTTTCGGCCAAACCGAGAACCTATTCGGTCAGGAATTTGACCTTAGGGAATTGCAGGATAAGGGCAGGCTCGGAAGGATCATCGTGGAGATAAAGAATAAGGGTGGTAAGGCCGAAGGTTACATAGAAATCCCATCGAACTTGGATAGAGTGGAAACTGCCCTGATCGCATCGATGGTTGAGAGCGTCGAGAAAGTAGGCCCCTATAACGCGAAGTTTGAATTAAAGGAAATAGAGGATGTAAGGGCGGAGAAGCTGAAGAAGATCATAGAGAGAGCTAAACAAATACTGACAACGTGGACCAGAGAAAAGAACCTAGATATTAAGGAAGTGATGAACGAGATAAGCGGGGCAGTAAAGACAGGCGAGTTGATAGAATATGGACCAGAGAGATTGCCGGCTGGACCAGATGTCTATACCGATCCCAACCTGATAATAGTGGAGGGGAGAGCAGATATCATTAACCTACTTAGGTACGGTTACAAGAACACGGTTGCTGTGGAGGGTGCAAGTGGAAAGATTCCACAGTCTGTGGTGGAGCTATCGAAGAACAAGAAGATGGTCATAGCGTTCCTTGACGGAGATCACGGCGGTGACATGATCCTTAAGGATCTCATTAATGCTAACGTAAAGATCGACTACGTGGCAAGAGCCCCTGTGGGAAGGGAAGTTGAGGAACTGACAGGAAAGGAGATAGCTAAATCCCTGTCTAACATGATACCGCTATCACAATACCTGAAGAGACAGCAGGAGTCCATAGCCTCAGTCTCTAGCAGGATAGAGACCGCAAGTGCTAGAGCAGAGGTAGCGGAGCAACAAACAGTCCAGGTAGTTGAACAGCCTAGAAAGGAGATTGAGATTAAGATACCTGGGAATGTCATGGAGGAAATAAAGAAACTTCCAGGGACTTTGGAGGGTATTATCTTCGACGAGAACTGGAATCTCGTTGAGAGGGTCCAAGTTAGGGACATTATTACTAAATTAGAGAACCTTACAAATGGGAACGCGTCCTTCATTATCTTCGATGGAGTAATAACTCAGCGACTTCTAGAACTAGCCGCCTCAAAGAACGTCAAGCTGATCATCGGGGTAAGGATAGGAGGTATAAATAAGAAGCCAGAGAACGTTAAGATACTAACTCTAGCTGACGTTATCGGTCCCTAAAATAGTCCATTATATCTATTCCTCCTCCCTTCAAATTATTTTCTTTTACCCCAAAAGGTTCCAATATTCTCATTACTGCTGGGATTATCTGCTTCTCGACGTAGTAATCGATATCAATTTTTGTCTTATCCTTAACCATGAAATAGGGTTCAACCCTATCAGATACTCTTCCTGCTCCCTTTACCACCACATAGCCTATCTTGCCATTTCTCATTATGGCGTAACCCGCGTTTATGGCCTTCTTGGCAGCTATTACGTGGGGCGCATCCACCTCATACTCGTCTAGACTCTTGTCCAGTGACTTCCATATCACTATATCATGTAGCTCGAACTCTCTCCTCTTTACCTTCATTATGACCTCCTTAGCTGCCTTAACGGCGTCGTCCACTCCCTTGAGCAGGATCCTCTCTATGACCATCCTCTGTGTGTCCTTGGCTAATTCACACCAATCTCCCCTTATGGCCTCAAACCCAACGATGTCTATCTTCCCATCGAATGTGAGACCGGCATATCTCTTTTTATTTTCTGTAAAGAATACTTTTTTGTATTTTTTATCTACTTTTATATCTAGATCGAGGGCCTGGACTATTTTTTGAGTCAACAACTCAACAGAGGACATATCTCCCTTAACGAAAATGGAATCCGTATCCCCATAGATTACCTCAAATCCTGAATTCTTGGCAATCTCAGCTGCCGTCATAATGGTTTGTCTTCCCCACGCTGTGACCGCTTCCGCACCCTCCTTGCTGTACCACCTTGCGCCTAACCAGCCCATGTAACCGTACATGGCGTTGGCCATGATCTTGAGAGCCCTCTGCCTCTCATCCAACCTACGTTTCTCATACTCGTCTTTGGCCTGACTCATCTGATCTTTGGTTTTCCTTCTCTCTTCAAGAAGGAAGTTAAGTATACTTCTGTAAAATCCATCCACGTCCTTTCTGAATTTGTAACCAACTTCGGGAGCTACCCAACAATCGTTGCACTCTCCCTGTACCAGGGTGTCTGGACCTATGTTATACTTTATCATGATGGAGGGATACATGGAGCTGAAATCCAGAACAGCTACGTTCTCATGAAGTCCAGGCTTTGGCTCTATAACCAGACCGCCCTTATATCCCTCGTATCTCCTCTCAACCCTGTTAGGTATTAACTCGTTGAACTGCTTTGCCTGTCGCATTAAAAGCCATTCTACCCTGTGTCCCACACTGGCCATGCATAACTGATCCAGCGGAAGACCTGAAATTACAGTTAATTGTTCGCCAAAGTTAAAGAACACGTCCCTGAGAAGGTATGTAGTCTTTACGTCGTCCAGATTGTACTTAAGAACAACCTCTCTCCTCTTAGGGTCTTCCCAATACTCAGGAATTTGATACCATTCAAGGTTGGTTCTCTTATTTTTAGGCAAGATTCCAAGATAGTCTGCCACATTGTCTAGACTCTTAACCTTCACACCTTCGAGACTCTCCGCGAAGCCGTAGAGATCAACGTTAAGCCTTCCTACTACGGAGTAGTGACCGTATGTTCCCTGGCTTGGTTCAGAGTTAACCTTCCTCCCTATGTCTAGCTTTGTTCCCCTTACTGAGGCTCTTTCCAGCATGTACTGCCAATCAAACCCGTTGGAATTATACCCCAGGATGACGTCTGGGTCATACTCGACAACGAATTTTGAGAAATCCCTCAAAATCTTTAGATCGTCCTGATCGTTGTTGACGAACTGCTTCGATCCGTTATCGGTCCAGACACCAATAACGATAATGGGGTCCCTCCTAGGATTCGGAAAACCATACTTGTTAAAGACCTCTATATCGAAAGCCATGAACCTGAGCTGCGGAGGAGAGTCCTCATAGACTCTCTCAATCCTCTTTAGCTCGTAGACCTTCGCTACCCTAAGATCTTTCCTCTCTACCTGAGATACCTCAGCCGAGAGCCAATAGAATGGTCTAACTCCAGTATCAATGGAATACCTCATGTAAAATCTAATATCGGCCTCAAGGACATCCTTCACAGGTTTCAGTTTAGCGATCTCCTCCCTGTAAGTCCTCACAAGGGCAGGAATAACAGTCTCAACCCGCAGGACCTTCTGCGGTCTTCCAAAATACTTCATCTCATGTTCCGTAACTGATGTTATGGGAGACTGGTCCCTTGACAGCCTCTTGATCTGGGTGATGGCTTCGTTAACGTTGGCATCTTCTTTCAGAGTAACATAGAAGTAAGGCCTGAAACTCTTCTCAAGTATAACTACCCTATTTCCTTCCCTATCTATCCCCCATATGTAAATTTCTGGCTTTCCGTCCTCCACATCATAAGAGAAATCTAAGATGAAAATGTCCACTCTCATATTCTTTCAATACGTTATTCTAGACTTAATTTATGATTGGTCCTCACAAGGTCACTCAAGTCCTGAATCCCCCTTGAAGCTCTTCAGCATCACAAATCCATGTTTGTTCCTTCCATAGTAGTTCTTCCTGGTCCTCACGACTCTATATGATCTGTTGTAGTAGAACCTTATGGCTTCAGCGTTATTCACGTTAACTTCAAGGTAAGAATATGTACAACCGAGTTTCAGAAATCTCCTCTCAAGCTCCTGGAGAAGTAGGGAACCAACCCCATTTCTCCTGAACTCCTTAGAAGAGGCTATGGAGATTAGGTGGCCCCTCACCTTGTACTGAACTATACCTATACAGTACCCGATCACCCTGTTTCCGTCCCTTGCTACTAGGAAAAGGCCCTCAGCTAACTGCAAGTATGCCCTAAGCAGGGAAAAGGGATAGGGGTTGTCAAAGCTTTCCCTTTCAATTTTCTCTATCTGCTCCAAGTCCTCTTCCCATGCATCAGAAATTATTATGGAGGACATTACAGTGAACTTAACAGGATGAAGATATTAGAATATGACGAAAAGACAGGAGCTCTCAGGCTTCATGTGGAAAATGAGGACGATCTTTGGCTAATTCACCTTGTCTTAAGTAAGGGGGATATCGTCGTAGCTAGAACCACCAGAGACGTAAGCATGGGTAATGACAGTAGGCGTGTTCCCATGGTTGTGGAACTGGAGGTTGAGTTCTCAGAATTCCAGCCATTCACATCACGCCTAAGGATACACGGAATAGTTAGGGACGCCCCTGAGAGATATGGCATCAAAGGGTCCCATCATACAATAAATCTTGATATTGGAGACGAAATTGTGATTATAAAAAAGTGGACCAAGGGACTCATTGACCGGATAAGGAAACAGGCAGAGAAGAACAAAAGGGTTCTCATTGTGCTAACCGACCAGGATGAGCTCCTAGTTGCCTTACCCATGGAACAGGGAATAAGGATACTAACTGAAAGGAGTCTTCCTGGGGTGTCTGACGAGGATAAATCCCTTGAGAGCGTAGCACTGGAGGTGAGCAAGGAGGTGGAACAATACGTGAAACAGTACTCTCCTGATGCGGTAATTATAGCAGGCCCAGGGCCGTTCAAGGAAATAGTGAGAGATAAGCTGAAGATTAAGCCTAGAATCTACGTGGACAACGTGTCCTCTGCCTCGAGGGCAGGGCTAAACGAGATACTCAGGAGAGACATAATTGACGAGGTTATGCGAGACTATCAGATATCGGTTGCCTCGAGGGAACTGGAGAGAGGACTTTCCCTTCTAGCCCAGGGGTCCTCCCTTGTGGTCTATGGAAGGGATGAAGTTGAGAGGGCATCCCAGATCGGCGCCGTGGAAACTCTCCTGGTCACAGATGACCTGCTCACCCTGGAGGACGAGGAAACTAGAAGGAAGACTGAGGCCATAATGGAGGCTGTGGAAAGCAAGGGCGGGAAAGTCATGATAGTCCCCAAGGACTCACCAGTTTACCTTCAGCTCAAGAACTTGACCGGGCTACTGGCCATTCTTAGATTTAGAATAAACTAGTTTCTCTGAGAGTCTTTGACCATATGGTAGTTCCTCCACAATCCATATCTCGTCAACCTTTTCCTTGGGAAGGACGTTAACTAGAGATGGACTGGTCACAAACGTGTCTCCTATCTTTTCCCCGAAATCCGAAAGATCCGCGGATGACTTGACTATGGCCCGCAATGAGGTACCCTCTCCTGTGATGTCCTCGTAGGGTTTACCGCTAGCTCTCAAGGTTCTGATGAACCTAGTTCTAGTCTCTACGACATCCTTGTATACCGAACTACAGTAGTGAAGTGATATGTTCGCTTCATGAAATGTCTCAAGCACCTTCATGGAGGTCTCGAAACTCCCAGATACACCGGCTAACCCATGACCTATCCTGAAACCCTTGGAATTGAGGCTATGGAAATTTCTCTCGGTTAGCTCAAGTTCGTTGAGGTTAACGAACTTCACGCCCTTTTCCCTAGCCCAATTAATCAGCTTAGATAGCCTATCCTCCTCTCCGGGTATAACTGGCAGTTCCAGTCCCACATCTATCCCAACCTTGAGTGCCCTCTCCACTGCTGAAAGGTACTGGTCCTTTACAGGATGGAACCTTATTTCGTCAAGACCAGCCTTCGCCAGCTCCAAAAGTGCGTCAGTTGAGGCGTATCTACCAGTGGTGTAAAGGTGTATGTGATAAGATCTACCAAATTCGTCCTTGAGTAACGTAATTAATTCCACTACCCTGTCCAGGTGAAGTAGTGGATCTCCACCAGTTATCCCTGCACCAAGGGCATTCATCCTGTAGGACTCATAAATGAAGTCTTGTAACTCCTTTACCCTGTACTCATTGGCATACGCTGAATCCTTACCAAACCTTCCCTCGCTAACGGGACAGTAATAGCAGGAGTCTCCACACTCTCCAGAAATGAACACAACCATCTTACCGCCCATTCTACAGAGTTCGCATCCCCTGGGCAATTCCCTATTGTAAAGTCCTATCTCAGGATTTCCCTTGAGCAAGGAGTTCAACTAGAAGCCTATTACTCTCTGGGGTTTTAACTTCTGCTAGTAATTCACTGAGTTGCCTCCTTCTTGTTTCCTGGCTCAAGGTTTTGTTTGCCTGTATCTTCATTCCGCCTTCATTGCCTCCCTCAGGAAAGTACCAGTTCTTAAACCAGGTGAAGCCAGCAATTAACAACGATCTTCCCAGCTCGGTGTCGGCCACCGAGAACCCCCTTATGATGGCATTGAAAGTCCTGGGATCCTTGTAATATGTAATGAAAAATCTTCCGTTATCTGGTAGAATGTCAAAGAAGAACTTGAATAGTTCCGCCTCTAATCCCAATTGCCTAGGCCACGGATCGTAATCTAGCTCAATCCACGGTGGGTAATATCCTCTGCCGGTGAAATAGTTACACTTGCCCAGTGGTTTCCCGTCGAGTAGAAGTTCAAAAGCCTTAAGTTCGGCTATATGCGTCTGGACTACGTTGACTGACTCGAGTCTCTTACCCCTTATAACTCCCTCTATCAATGGTCCTTCGAAAGAATTTGTTTTCCTTTAACAAATTCCTTACGGCCTCTTGGAAGCTCTCATCTTCCCTTAACTCATAGTTCAGGAAGGTTCCAGTTCTTCCCCTTTCCTTACGCCTGCTCAGAAGCCTTTCCCTCTGCAGTATGGTGTTCATAGAAACCTTTACTAGCTTCACAGCTAAATCTTCGTTACCCTTAAGGGGTAACTCCTCGTGACCCATTTCGTTGGGAATTATGATCTGCAGGTCCTTATTCACCCCTGGCACCCTCTCCCCCTTAATCAACTGCTCCTTGTCCACCAGACCCCCAAATCTATAGAAATCTTCCTCTACCCCACTCAATTTTCCCAGGGGGAATGAGATGACCTTTCTCTCCTCACGGTCTAGGGATATATAGGCCTTTGGAGTGGATGAGGGAGTGGCCTGAACAATGAACTTATGGTCAGCCTCTATGAGATCTAGCCAGACTATGTTAGGCGCAAAGACAATAACGTCAACGTCGCTGGTTGCCTTCACGTCTCCTCTGGCAACGGAACCGTAAACAAAACCTCTCATGGAGCCCTGCTCAAGTAGGTTTAACATGTCCAGAGCCCAGCCCCTAAGCGTCTTCAGGATCAGCCAGCGCTCTTCGTCATACACTATCTGCACAAGGTTTTTTTAAATGGGTTATAATTTAAATGAGTCGATGGCATCAAGTGTAGAGTTTTTCATTGGATTGCTAGTGTTCTGGGCAATAGTCCTGGGGTTGCGAAATTACCTTAGCAGGAAGGGATTCAGCGTCTACCCGTTTCTTCTTCTATGGAAGAAGGGGACTAGGGATCAATGGTTTCCTGGACTGGCTAGATCTAGGTCATTTAAGGTGTTTGAAACCCTTTCCGTGGCTCTTGCCATAATCTCCATGATTGGTGGGCTATACTTGATCATGTCCTCCCTATCCTCGCTCTTCTTTCCTGCAAAGCCGTCAACGGTGAAGCTTGAACCCATTATCCCAGGAGTCACGGTTGGAATAGACCAAGCTCCCTATATCCTGCTTAGTATAGGGATATCCGTGGTACTTCACGAGCTAATGCATGCTGTATCCTCGACTTCGAACAAGGTTCCAGTTAAGAGCGGAGGATTCATACTCCTCGCTTTCTTTCCTGGGGCCTTCGTGGAACCAGATGAAACCACCTTTCTAGAGTCCAGCCTAACTGCAAAACTCAAAATAATATCTGCTGGGATAGCGATAAACTTGATACTTGCTGGGATTTTCTTTCCATTGGCCATCTATCTTCCTCCCCTGTTATCCCATGGGATATATATTGAAGGTGTAATTCCCAACTCTGCTGCCTATAATGCCTCACTCCATGCAGGATACGTGATCCAGAGCGTTAACGGAATAGCTGTCTCTACCCCATCCCAGCTTAAGGCCGTTCTAGAAAGCAGTACTAGATACACCATAGGCCTGCTGACGCCCAATGGAACGGAGCTAGTAAACGTGACCTCACCAACCCATTTCCTAGGGGTCTACATTAGTTACTATTATCCTTGGTACGTTTATCCATTCGTGGCCTTCTTTCTCTGGATGTTCATAGTAAATTTCAGTTTAGCGTTGTTGAATGGAGCACCCCTAATCATAACTGATGGAGGAAAAATATTCACAGAACTCCTGAAAAGAATTCATGTAAGTGAGAGAGTGTCCATGGCCATACAGGGCTTCCTTGTCCTTCTCCTAGTTCTCGCAATTTCCATGTCTTTTATTCCTCAATAAGCTTCGAGCTGACCATGGGGAATGGAATAACTTCCTTTATGCTCTGGTTATTGGTGAAAAGCATCACGAGCCTGTCAATACCAATCCCCAAGCCTCCCGTGGGTGGCATACCGTAACTTAAGGCGTTTATGAAATCCTTATCGTAGGGATGTGCCTCTTGGTCGCCACGTTTCATCATGTCCTGCTCTTCCCTGAACAGCTTGTCCTGTAAAATGGGATCGTTGAGCTCCGTGTAGGCATTGGCGAATTCCACTCCTGCAATGTAGAGCTCGAATCTCTCCACAAGTCCTGGCTTATTTCTGTGAGGCTTGCAAAGTGGGGTAGTCTCTATGGGATAGTCAGTCACGAAAGTAGGTTGAACTAGGCTAGGTGTGACGAGTTTATCAAATAACTTCTCGATCATAAGACCTCGGATATACAGTGAACCCCTTGGAACCAGCCCGTTCCTCTGCATCAATTCCTTAAGCTGGTCATCGGTCATCTCCTCCACGTTCTTCCCAAGGGCCTCTGACAGGGAATCGTACATGGAGACGCGCCTGAAGCTTTCCAGGTTGATCTCCACAGTTTTCTCCCCAACCTTGTAGGGTATCTTGGTGGAGTGAAGAACCCTATCAGCTAGCTGTTTGAATAACCTCTCTGTGAGATCCATGATATCGTTATAGTCAGCGTAGGCCCAGTATAGCTCCATGAGCGTGAACTCTGGGTTGTGAGTGACATCTATATCCTCGTTCCTGAATACCTTTCCGATCTCAAAGACCTTATTGAAGCCTCCCACAATGAACCTCTTCAGATAAAGTTCCAAGGAGATTCTGAGGTACCAGTCCTCATTAAGGTAGTTAACGTGAGATTTGAAAGGTCTAGCCAGGGCACCTCCATACACAGGTTGAAGAATTGGAGTCTCCACCTCAATAAAACCCTCCTCTCCAAGTATGTTCCTTATTTCCCTGATGATCTTGAACCTGGTTTCCATAAACCTTCTCGCATTGTCGTTATATAGGAAATCAACGTATCTGTGGGAATACCTAAACTCCGGGCTCATCGTAGACCAATCAGGGGGCTCTATCAAGGATTTGGCAAGCATGGCAAAATCCTTAACCAGCAGTGTTAGCTCTCCCTTTGCCGTGAAAAACAGATCCCCCTGAATGCCTATTATGTCTCCCCTATCCACGACCTTGAAGAAATACTCATACTTGTCACCAAGCTCATTTACCCTCAGGTATAGCTGAAGTTTCTCCCCATCATCAAATATATCGACGAACGAGGCTTTCCCGTGCCTTCTGAGATTGGCCACCCTTCCAGCTGTCCTAACTCCTGTAAGGAAGGGATCCTTGGGCTTGTCCTGTCTCTGGTTCCCTATCTGTCTCAACTGAACTACCGTGTGAGTAATTGGATATTTCTGTGGGTAAGGGTTTACTCCGCGAGCTCTAAGTTCCTCTAAAACTTGGATTCTCCTCTCGTCCCATTTCATAGCCAACATCAATGGATAGCGTTTTATAAAGCTTAGCTGATCACAGGAAGGTCGGCTCCCGCATATGACCGCGCATTAATGGAGGAGCTTACCCAGAGTCTCCTCAGACCGGTGACCAGCAAGCGCCGACGTCCGGGTACGACTGCTCCCTTCCGGGCCTAGTCGGTTCTCCCGGCTAATACAGTTCTCCACCTCCCTCCGGAGGAGGAGACTGTATGCGTCAGCCCTGCTGGGCGATCCTCATCGTAAGCTCTGGACTCCTTCATTAATGGCACGGCCATATGCAGGTTACTGGTGCCCGCATTACGCCAAGCGGGTAAAGAGGCTGGCGAGACCTCCACCCTACCCGACCGACTAAATGTATTAAGGCTACAGTTTTTAATCTATCTCATTGAAGCCAGCAAAGAGTACATGGTTACCCTGACTTACTAGAACTAGTCTTGGTTAAGGATAGAAACAAGAAATTTTAATGGGCCCACGGGGATTCGGACCCCGGACCACTGGGTCTCTCCATTCCAGATATATTTCATCCCCTTTCGGGTCGACAGACCCAATGCTGATATCTGGAGCCCAGCACTCTAACCTGGCTGAGCTATGGGCCCATTACCGATCACGTAAATTAAACTAAACCTAACGGGTAATTAAACTTGACTAAGTAGGGCCATGTTCCATCCCTACCTCTCTATTCTCAACAAGACCCTATACAGCACCGCTGACAGGAGTATTACGACCCCCGCTACTATCCACAGAACGTGATAACCCTGCTGAATCACCACGAGGGACGCGAGTAATGGAGCCACGATCCCGCTACTCTGCCAGAAAAAGTTGGCGAAGCCAGACACGCTACCCGCCCTTCCCTTATCTATCAATGAGACCGCGCTGGAATTGGCGGGAGTAATGACGAATCTCACGAATCCCATAAGGAATGAGATAATGAAGAGAGATACACTTGAAACTAGAAAGGACAGAAGGATAGTCAACACTCCATAAAACCCCTCAAAGGTTGATAAGGTAGTTCTAACTCCCATCCTTCGTATTAAGTAACCGGCAATCACGGTAGAGGGTATTCCAGCCACGGCTAGAAAGGAATACGCAATACCAGCCTCGTATCCGTTAAGACCTACCTTCAAGAAGTATTTATAAGCGTAAAGGGTTATTATCCAGTATGAGAGAAAAAACAAAAAGCCAGCCATACTCACCGCAATAACGTTCCTGTCCTTTATTAGCTGAAACTTTCCTGAATTTCCTCCCCCTTCAACCCTCACCTTCAGGTAAAGTAACGCCACAATGACGCAGAGAAGGGAGATCATGTAGTATGAGTATCTCCATCCAATGTTTATGGAGAGGTAGGGTAAGGTTAAGCCTGCAAGAATAATGGAAAGTGGCCACGCCAGGCTGTAGTAGCCTATTGCCACAGGTAACTCTCGCCTGTCAAAGGATGATGCTAATATCTTTATGGTGACGGGGTATATCCATCCCGCGGAGAGACCCATCAACAGGCTGGCCACGTATTCCTGAAGGATTGAAGTCGAGAAGCCGGAGAGAAAGGAGGAGATCGCGAGACCTACAAGAGCCAAGATCACTACCTCCCTAGGTCTCCTGTCGGATATCATGCCCGATGGGATCTGAACAATTACGTAACCAAGAAAGAAAAGGGAAAATATTACACTATCCTGAATTTCGGTGGGTCTTAGAGTGGAATACACGGACACGATGCTCCACGCTATCCTCGCAAAGTATCCTAGGAAGAATGACGACGACGTTACGAAAATAAGAAACGGTCTCATAACGGCAGAATACTGAGATTGTGGTATTTGTTTCTTGCAGTGAGGAGAATCCACGAAAATCCGTGGGTTAACGTTCTTTTAGATCATGGAGGCACATTATTCATTGAACTATAAAAGGGGTTTCCCGATACTGACCGTGGCTAATACTATTTAAGCACCTGGGTCTAGCACGGTTGCGACTTTAATCGCGTAGAACCATTCATCATTGGTGCCAGGTCACCTCTCTTCGCAACTTAGTCTGTCGGATGATGCGAACCAGTCAATTTCTTTGTAGCAACGTGTGGATCCATCTCACTATTGCAGAGTACAACTTTCCTCGATTTCCAAGCAGAGCATGCTTAAGTTAAGATTTAGGACATGTTACCTGGTTTTGAATTTAACAAATGAGTTTCTAGCTATAATGACATACTATTTCGATTATAGCTCGTTAAATTAATGTCGAAATGCAAGTAGCGAATCTATAGAACACGACTCTACGGCCCTAATTTTCCAACTTTTCAAGAATTGACATAGAGACCAAGTATCTTGTTCTAAATGGAGAACAGGTGCGACCGCCGGGATTTGAACCCGGGACCTCCTGCGTGGCAGGCAGGCGTCCTAATCCAGGCTAGACTACGGCCGCAAGTTATGAGTTGTTGACGTTTTTTAAAAACCTATCGGTACAAGAAAGCACCCTTTCTAGGAATATCATAAAAAGCTAGATGAACACATTAATAGATTAGTTGCTCCATACTCCCTAAATGATGATAACAGTAGGGCGGAATAGTGAAGAAGGTCTTGAGTCCTGATCTCAGTCGTAAAAACCGCATAATCCCTGAGCCTTCATGAAAATTACAGAATCCAGCTTATCCACCCTGGGTGGGTCTGCCTTAAACACCCTAAACAGGTTCTGGGTCTTCTGGGTTCCTATTGGTGCAAGCAGAACTCCTCCGTTCACGAGTTGCTGGTAAATTAGACATGGAAGGGTAGGTAAAGCAACCCAGATCACTGCCTTGTCGTAGGGAGAGTTGCCCGGAAATCCTAGAGTGCCATCCCCTATCTGAACCTTAATTCCCAGGTCTTGCAACCTCTCCTCTGCATACCTCGCGATCCAGGGATCTACCTCAATCGTGGTAACGTTCTCAGGTCCAACTATCTCGGCTATCAGTGCGGTGTAGTATCCGCATCCAGTTCCCACCTCAAGCACCTTATCTCCCCTCTTTAGGCCTAGATAGTCCAACATCTTGATTCCAAGGGTTAGTGCCGTGGTGTTAACCTTATCAGTGATCGGTATGGGCTTGTCTGCAAACTCCGGATCGTAGGCAAACTTCGCTGAACTCTCGGGAAGAAACTTGGCCCTATCAACCTTCAGATAGGCATTCCTCAGAGACTCGTCACTTACCATTGACAGGATTAGCTGGTCTATTCTCCTCAAGCGCCCTTCTCACCTCCTCTAGGTTGTTGGGTGCTGTAAAGAAAACTGGAACATCGTGCGGTAAGGATGCCTTGAAGCTCACAAGGAGCCATTGTCCAACCTCAAGATCAAGGGTTCTATCGAGGAGGGTATCGTTTATCCCAAAGGTTTCAGAGACCAACTGCCTATCGTAGGGCCTGGGTAAGACACTGATGAAGTAAGTGTGGAGTTGCTGAAGAACGTTCGTGTTTAGGTAAGCCAACCTCTGGGTGCTGATCAGGGCGTGAAGGTGATACTTCCTTCCATGTCTCAGCAATTTCTCCACGGCGTTACTGGACAGCTCGCTCTTGTCTCTCTGCCTAGTATCAAATGGAATGAACTCCTGAGCTTCGTCCAAAACGAAGAGAATTGGGGAAGTACTGAAGGACCTTTTCCTCCTTGACATAACCTCCTCGAGCAGAGACGCCACAACTTCCCTGGATTCCTCCAGATTCTGTAGCTCTAGGATGAAAAGTCTGGGAGAGGACTCATCTTTATCTAGAATGTCTATTGCTAGCTTCTCGACGTCGTACTCCTCACTTTCCTCGACCTCTGTGTTTATGTATGATCTTAAGGATGATATGAATGAGAAGAGCGATGAGTTCTCCTTCAGACCAGCGTTTCTACCCTCATTTTCCATTTCATCTAGTATTGAAAGGATTGAGTCGTCTAGAGGAGCGTCCTTGGAAATTCTGTTCTGCCTCATGAAGGTGTCAAGCTTCCTGAGCATGAGGCTAAACAGGGGCTTCTGAGCGAAGGCCGTGTACTTGTCATCTATCTGATCCTTCACCAGCTCCAGGAGGGTTTCGAAGGTTAAGCCCATTGAGCCCTCTGGAGGGATATAGAGGGTTCTTATCTTTCCCGACGTGAACAGTTCCTCAACTCTCCTCCTAATGTTCTCCCTGAACTTCTCTAACTCCTCTGGTATTACGTGGGTTCTCATGAACTTCCTGCTAGCATCTAAGGGATTGGGTGAGTACCTATCCGTGGTAAGGATCTCGGCCCTCTGGGCCAGAAGCTGGTCCAACAAAAGGATTGAATACTCCATGGAAACGTCGAAGATCACAACCTTGGCGTTTGTGTTATTGAGGATTCTCCTTATTATGGAGGCGGTGAGGTTAGACTTGCCCGACCCAGTAAAGGCGAAGACTCCCATGTGGTAAACCATAGCCTTCGAAAGATCCACGGTCAGGGGGATATCTTCCCCTATTACTTTCCCGATCTCCACTCCATTCCTTGCGCAAACGAACTCCCTGAATGACTCCCTGCTTAGAATCCTAACTGGAGAGCCTGGAAGAGGTGGAAGATATCCCTTTTTGAACCCTTCAGGGGTTGCGATGTATCCTATGGGATACGCAAACACATCTATCCACATCTCCGTGCTATTCCCGTCTTTCCAACTCTTGGAGACCTCCTCCATTACCTGATCCCTTATCTCCTTGGGTATCGATCCATCCATGTTTATCATTCCATAATGGACGGGAACGTAGTCAGCGACCTCAAGGATAAGGTAGGTATTACTCCTTATGGTCTCCACCGCGAGAAGGGCTCCCACGTTGAGGTTAAGGTCCTTGGAGTATGGCATCTCCACTACGAAATTCCTGAACGTTACGGAACTTCTTCCATCTGCCGTGGGCCTTGTGGTTACTCTGACCTCCCTGAGCCTTCCCACTATTGGTTCAAATTCCATGATCTCCTCCTTCCCTCCACTAAGCTCCTAAAAGTCCTATATCTGACTAGCTCCTTTGAGGTTAGAAAGTCAAATGTCCTCTTTGCCCTATCCCTGTAGAACTTTGCCATCTTATCCGCAAGGAAGAGTGGATAGTTGTAGCCCAGAGCCTCGGGTATGGGCTCTCTGGACATCGCGTACAACAGGGAGAGGACATCCTCAGAGTTCCAGTCCACGTTTGTCTCGACGCGGAAAATCCAGCCGTGGTTAGCAAGTTTCACATATCCTTTTCTAATTGGACCATCTTGGGATATGATTAACCAGGGTGGGTTGGGTATATCCAGGTTATTTCTTTCCCTCTGATCAAAGTCCTTCACTATCCCTATCACAGATCTGGGTATACTCAGTCCCAGATCCATGTCCATGGTTATCTTCCTGTCCATTAGGATTAACCCGTTCAAGGAGTTGGCCTCCTCATACTCCATTCTTCGCATTAAGTCTTCCCCATTTCCATCAGAAACAATCTCCTTAACCCTGGAGCCAAGATATTCTAATCTAGATCCCCTGAGCCTAAAGAACACCGTTGCGACCACAACGTAGGTCTTTTCTCCCTCTTCAGTAAAGAAATCATGAAGACTTCCATCCACGGCTGAAATCTCCAGATCAAAAACGTAATTACTCCCCTCCCTCAATCTTACTACCGTGCTAGATACACCACTGTCGCTAATCACGGACATACTACTACCTAACGTTAGGGGATTAGTAGCTAAAAGGCTTAGAGCTCAGGGTATGAGCCAGAACAGGATTGCTGTATTGGTGGGCGTAACACAACCGGCGATAAAGCAGTACCTGGACGAGGATGAAGATGATCTCCGCGGGAAGCTTGGTGAAGCGGGCCTCAGTAACGAGGAAATTGACTCCCTGGTATCTAACCTGGTAAGCCTGGTTTCCAGCGGGAGAAAAGAGGAGGCCTCTCTTTACTTCACCACGTTCGGATTGATGATGCTAAGTCAATTGAAACTGTGCAACTTTCACAGACGCGTGAACTCCTCGATTTCCTCGGACTGCAGAATCTGTCAGTCTCTCTACAAGGAGGATGAGGAGAGCCAATTACAGTTAGCCCTATCCCTTCTAAGGAACGAGAGCGTATCTAAACTGATCCCTGAGATCTTAAGCAATTTAGCTTACTCCAAGAGGGATGCGAGGGAAATACTTGACGTGCTAGCCATTCCAGGAAGGATAGCGGTGATAGGTGGGGTTCCAACCCCGGCATCCAGACCCACGTGGGGCGGTAGCAGGCACCTTGCCACCATACTCCTTGAAACTAGAAGGAAATGTGAAAGGTGGAGGTCAGTAATGAACATCAAATATGACGAGAAAGTGGAGGAGGCCATATTGAAATCTGGACTCAGGCTAGTTAAGGTTGGTCCCTCGGATAGAAGGGACGATCAATCCATTGCTAACATGGTAGCCTCCGTCATATCCTCCTGCCCTGATGTGGTCGTTCACCTTGGAGGGAACGGGGTTGAGCCGAACTGTTACATTTTCGGGGAGAATCCCTTAGAGGTATCCTCCAAGGTAAACAAGATAGCTAAGCTTTGTTGCGAGTCCTCCTAACGCCCGGCCACCAATTATACTTCCCAAGTATTGACATTACCGCAGGAACTATGAAGGGCCTGACTATAAACGTGTCAAACAGGATGGAGAAGCCCACTGCAAACCCTATCTCCCTTAGGAATTGCATGTTCACGGCAGTGAGGGAGATGAATGCTCCAGTTAACACAAGGCCGGCTGCAGTAACTACTAGGCCAGTCTTCTCAACTCCCTTCCTTATCCTCTCATCCTCTGTTCCCTGCTCTTCCCTTATCCTAAGCACAATGAACATGTCATAGTCTATCCCCAGGCTGAAGAGTAGAGCGAACACGATGAGCGGAGAAAGCCAGTAAACACTTCCAAAGACCAGAAACATTACCGCAACCCCCACAAGTGAGCTGAAAAGAAGGGACAGTACCAGCCTAATGGGTAGCGCCACCGACCTTAGCAAGACGCCAAGGTACACTAGAATGAAAAGGATTGTGAGGGGCAGGGTTAGGGAGTAGTAAACGTGAACCGTGTTAGAGACGATATCTATCCTCTGCGCGTTGCTACCCCCTACCTGGAGACCCTTGGATATGAGCCAAGTGGTGAAATTTATGGCCCCGTCGCTGAACACGGGGTAGGGAACATAGAACTCCACGAGGGTGTATCCGTGAGAGTAAAACTTGTTAGTTAAAGCTGTGGGTTCGCTGAAAGCGACCTTACCAAGGGAGGCTGGACCATAAACCAGTGCTCCCCTTGAGATTGCCTGGGCAGAAACGTTGTAGATGAAGGAATAGGTCGAGTTTGGATTTCCCTTGATGATAGCGTAGTCCAGGCTGTAATTGAAGAATCTCGTCAACTCGTTTAGCCCTACCAGGGACTCTGAGAAGGAAGGTACAATCTCGTTCGCGTTTATGTTGGTGGTATGGGTTAGGAACACTCCCATGGCTAGAACCGAGGATATTACCATGAAAACTACCACTAGATACTTCCGTCTTATGGACAGATTGACCATGAACCTCAAATACCTGCTCCTCGAGTCAGAAGGATTTGGAATCTCCCTTCTGGGGAAGGAAAGGGCTCTGACACTGATTTCCCTTAGGGTCGTATAAGTAAATCCTATGGAGGGAAGGAGGGAAAAAACGGAACTTAGGACTAGGGCTATCCCTATATTCCTAAGCAGGGGAGACGGAGAAAGAAGGAATGAGGCGAAGGCTAGGGTAATGGAGAGTCCGCTAAAGAGTGCGCCCCTCCCCGCCGTCCTAAATGCAGTCGTTAAGGGATTCTTTGATCCTGCTCTCAATTCCTCAAAATACCTGTAGATAAAGAGGAGAGAATAGTCAATCGCTATTCCGAACACTATGGGGGGTATGACCAGACCTGAAATATAGTAAATTTGATAACCCAGCAACCTCAGTCCCAGGAGAGACGCGTATGCGACCTCTACGCCTATTAATGCACTACCCACGAGCAAGAGAATGGGAACAAGTGATCTAAGTAACAGAATGAGTAGGACCCCAACTAAGGTCACCGTGACTACGTCAATTATCCTCAAGTTCTGCTCAGTATATAGTTCAGACTGGGCATAGATTGGAAGATGGCCTGTGACAACTCCGTGAAGATTCTCCATGAAGATATTGATACTGCTCAGACTCTCGTTCCTGGGAACTTGGACTATGAAGAGCCAGGAGTTGTTCCTGTGGAAATAGGACAAGGATACTCCAGGTTGTGGCACCTCCCTCTCCACAAGCTGAACGGCGTACTCGTGCGGATTCTCATAGGCCAATGGTGGTAAGTCCTCACCGGTGAGCAAGCGGATAAGGATAGAGTAATTGTTGAAGTTAAGAAGGAACTGCCTAACCAAGGTTTCGTTTGTGTAATTGTTATAACCAAAGAAGATAACGTAAGGGTCCTTAAAGGTTAGGTAACCAGCTAGTCTCGACGCGTTTATCTGGGAAAGGTTTTGCAACGCCAGAAAGTAATAGGTCTTATACGTGGAGATAACGTTCGCCGGTGCGTTCACGTTTTTCCCTAGAGGGACTCCATAAGTCACGTTTAACTGGCACATGAAATTGGATATGTTGTCTAGAAGTGCGTTCCTGAGCTCTGTGAGATTTAAGTAAAGTTGATGTACCCGAAGTAGCTTTGCCTCAGTACTATTGATCAGAGGAGATACCTGTTGTAGGTACTGTTGTTGATACTGGGATATTATCTCGTAAGGAGTTATTATCCTTGCATCTTGAAGATAATGTAAGTTACTCTCCACCGAATCTAATGACTCATTGTAAGAGCCATTAACGATGACATATATCTCGCTATATGACGTCTGGGACAGGTTAAAGTAATCCTTAACTAGGTTCTCTACGACAATACTTTGATAAGTGGAAGAAAGAAAGGGCGAATCGCTGTAAACGAAATAGTTTTGCACCTGAAGTACCACTGGAGCAAGTATTACCATCAGAACTATCCATGCGATGGCGAGATGTTTCATTAATGATCGTTAATTCAACTGCATAAAATGGTTTAGGAAATACCAGTTTTACGAATGTAACCCATTTATTCACTCAGACCTACTATTTACTCCATGCAGTCCCTTAAAGATGCGTTAGCCCTCCTGGAGCAGGTGGAAAAGATACTAAGCTCCTATAACCCTAGGGGTGAGGAGGATAGAAATCTCCTCAATTTACTCATAACTAAAAACATGAAAATTGAAGCAGAGGCCTATGCAAAATATATAAGGACTTAATCCCATTATTATTTTTCGTGGTATTTGAGGTTCAATTAAATGTAACAGACTGTCAGGGTAGAAGGGGAATAACCCGAGACGGTCATCTTTTCTGTATCTCAAGTTTCCTGGACCAGGAGCTTCAGAGGTTAAAAATACCGCCTATCGTGTTAGCTGAGACGATTATTGACTTTCTTAAGGAGGGAACTGCAAGTTATACTTCGTATTGGGGCTCCGGAGAGGACGGAGGAATTACCAGGATCCTAGATTTGAGCGTAGTAACTCCTGATAGGACCAGAAGATTATTCCTAGTTATCTCAAGATTTAATGGAATAAATGAGATTACTCTGCTGGAACCATTTTACTTTACCAACGTTATGGAGAAATTAATCTTGTATGGAAAGAACCTAGATAAGTACCAGGTCACTATGCCTTTCCTGTATAAATTCGTTATCTTCGAAGCTTTCCATACGTTCAACAAGGTAACCAATGTCAAATACCAGGGAATAATATCAGATGGTAAAGAAAAATACATGGTAGCCCTAGAGAAGCAGAAGGCCCTCCTTTGGAAAATCGAGGAGCCTAAAATGAAACTGGTAAATAGGGAAGATATTACGCTTATGCATTTAAACTACTGAGCTAATCCTGTGAAGAAGAGATTTGTCATGGCTTAGAGAGTGGGAATGGAGGTTCAGTAGGCTAAACGAGATTGAGTCATTCTTGTTAGCCATATTCTCCATAGCGGTAAAAGGGATATCATTGTATCTTCTATCTGGTTTCTTTGGGTTCGGCGTTATAGCTGCCCTAGTAGCGGCAACAATAGCTATTGTACCTCACGAGTTGGCACATAGACAATCCGCAAGAAGATATGGATGCTATTCCAGGTTTACCCTGAACTTCACTGGGTTTCTCTTCACCACCATTATCAACTTGCTACCATTCTTTGGTCTAGTATTCTTTTCTGGATATACCCTTATTTCCTGCAGATTTTTCTCCGCAGATAAGAGAATCGAGGGAATAACCGCAGCTGCAGGACCTGCAACTAACATTGCAATATCAGTGCTTTTCCTACTTGGGGCCATTGCAGTATCAAACCCACTATTGGCCTTCTTCCTTCAGGTGATTTCGGGATTTAATGCCGTTGTAGCGTTCTTCAATTTACTTCCCTTCTGGATACTGGACGGCCTAAAGGTATTTAGGTGGAACATCGGAGTGTGGATAGTACTTATTGCACTGTCTCTAGTATTAATGTATTTTACAGGGGAGATCTAGATATTGATAAAACCAACCATAGTCCTAATGGTACTAATTCTCGTGGGATTTCTTGTGGGGATTATCACATATAGTGTTAGCCCGTATCTTTTTTCGTTCCTAATTCAGGTGAACTACCTAGTGTTAAGGGGAGATTACCTCTCTCTGATAACCTCAATCTTTGTAACCAATAGTTTCACTGACTTTATTTTCAATTTTTTCTCTATGGGTGTAATATACTACCTCTTTGGATCTAAGGCGGGTAAGCTTGAATACGTAGTCTTCTTGCTCTCTGGACTGGTAGGAAATATACTAACTCTCATTTTCTTTCCTCCTTACGTGGCCTCGGCTGGGGCCTCAGGAGGTATATTCGGTGTACTAGCGTATTATATTTTGGATGACATGCTAGAGTTCAATAGGTTTGACTGGAACGGTCTAGCTTTGCTTATAATCGTTTTTGTTCTCAGTGACATAATACCAGGCGTTAACTACGTAGCTCACATTGGAGGTATAGTAGGTGGGGTAATTCTAGCTGTCGGGAGAAAGAAGCTTTTAGGAGATACACAAGGAAAATGAAATATATGAACTTGCTTGAACTAATTCTATTTGCCATAGGCCTAGCCATGTTTCCATATGGAATGTACGAAGTTGTGAAGGGTGACGGAACTACAAAGACAAAGCTTACTCTCATCGTCACTTCACTAACGTTATTTATTGTCGAAAGCATCCTTGTATTCAGATGATCATTGTAATTACTGGAACGCCTGGAGTAGGCAAGACCACCGTGAGTCTCCTCTTATCACAACGCCTAGGACTAGAGTATCTACATGTATCTACCTTTGTAATTGAGAGGAAATTATACAGAAGTTACGATGAACTGAGATCGTCATTTGAGATAGATGATGAGGAAGTCGCCAAGGAGCTTAACCGGTATCTAAGTGAAAGGAAAAACGTGGTTTTGGAGACGGTGTATCCCTCGCTAGTGGATAACGCCGATAAGGTAGTTGTGTTGAGAAAACATCCTAAGGTGCTTTATGACGAACTGAAAAAGCGCGGGTGGAATGACATTAAGGTTATAGAGAATGTCGAGGCAGAGATCATAGGTTACGTGGCACAGGAGGCCAATGAATGGTTTAAGGAGACTTGCGAGATAGATGTAACGAACCTCTCTCCTGAGGAAGTAGTTAATAGAATCCTTGGGAATATTTGCGACAAACCCGTAGACTGGTTAGATCTTCCAGATGTCCAAGATCTGCTCCTAGCTTTAGATAAGATTATTAGTTGACCATGAAGATATGTTAATTGAGAAAAATGAGCTCCAATCCGTTTAGACTGCAATCACCACAACCTACGAAGCAACCTAGGGATCTTAGAAAGGCGCCTGCACCTCAAGTTCAGGGCGCTGACCTTAAGATTCAATCCAGAATGAAGAACGTGAAGTATAAGATCGCAATTCTCAGTGGAAAGGGAGGAGTGGGCAAATCTTTCGTGTCATCTAACTTGGCCATGGCCCTTGCTGCTGCTGGAAAGAGCGTGGGAATCATTGACGTTGATTTTCATGGTCCATCCGTTCCTAAGATGCTTGGAGTTAGGGGACAAATGCTTACAGCAGACGATAACGGAATAAATCCTGTTAACGGTCCCTTTGGTATAAAGGTAGTTTCCATTGACTTCCTACTTCCTAGAGATGATACTCCTGTTATATGGAGAGGGTCCATAAAGCACTCTGCAATTAGGCAGTTTCTTGGAGATGTGAACTGGGGTCAGCTAGACTACCTGATTATAGATATGCCTCCAGGGACCGGGGATGAAGCCCTCTCGGTTGCTCAGCTAGTCCCCAATATAACCGGCTTCATCATTGTCACTATTCCCTCAGAGGTATCCACTCTGGCCGTCAGAAGATCAATAAACTTCACCAAGACGGTGAATACTAAGATACTTGGGGTTGTGGAAAACATGAGCTACTTTGTGTGTCCGTCTGAGGGTAAGAACTATTACATCTTTGGACAGGACAAGGGGAAGAAGATGGCTGAGGAATTGGGAGTTCCTCTCCTAGGACAGGTCCCACTAGATCCCAGAATCGCAGAGTCGAACGACCTTGGAGAACCGTTCTTCTTGAAGTACTTGGATTCACCGGCCTCTAAGGAGTTCCTAAAAATTGCCGATAAAGTAATAGAAATGGTTGAAAATCAGAAATTGTCTGACCTTAATCTGAAATAAAACTTCCTTCTGTCATAGTCGGGATATTTTTCTATTTTCCCTTCTCTCACCATGGTAGCCAATGTCTCCCTAAGTTCCAACGGAGTAAAGCGAACACCTTTCTCCATTAGTTTGTCTCGTATTTCCTCTGATATCATTGGCCTTTCTCTAAGTAGAGATATTATCTCTTGTTCCAAGTTTTCCATGAGTACAAAGAACTCTCCTGATTTAAAAAAGTGGAGAACGAAACAACCTACACACAGTCCGCCCTATAGCACTCTTTTTCAATACCTTGATTTATTATAACAAAGATAGTATTACCATTTACCTACAAAGGTTGCCTAATCACAATAAAACTTTAAAAACAATAAAAACTAAATGTTAAACGGTGCAATTTAATTGATAACTGAGCTCGCAGAAAGAAATATCCTCCTTAAGAGGTTCTTAATGGTAGGCTACGGGCTCTCAGAGGCTGATGTGGAGGCATTCATCAGGATAATTAAGGGTTCTGAGGGTAGAGATGTGGATTATATTGCTTCGGAACTGGGAATCAGTAAGAGCAGAGCCAGTTTAATACTTAAGAGATTATCAGACGCTGGGTTGGTTACCAAGCAGAAAAGCACTGGTTCAAAGGGAGGTAGACCCAAATATGTGTACCGGGTGGACAGGAACGAGGTGATAGAAAAAATGAAGATAAGAGCCTCAGAGCTTTGCTCCGACCTATCATCTATAATATCTGGGTTATGAGAAGAGCTCCTTGAACTAGAATATAGATTCCAAATCCAAGTAATATAACAAATGAAGCTATTTTTATAGCCCTTGCTATCCTTTTCCCAAACTTATTTACTAGAAATGGAAATAAGGTAATCCATATTACTATCCCGCCAAAGAAACCTGGTATTACTAGGATCCCAAATTCCTGGACCATGAATAGACCACTAGTCAGCCACCAGGTTATCTGAAAGGGGTTGGTTAGACCCATGGTTAGCCCCGTCAAGTAATTGGCCCTAGTGGTTCTATTAGACAAGGTAGATTTCATCACTCCGAAGGCTAACCATATCATCAAGGCTCCCCCAATCAAGTAGAAAATATACCTTACATCTCTCGGCAAAAAGTCTCCAAATACGAGAGTTAAAATGAAGAAGACTAGGTCAGCTGTCATGGCCCCAAGGCCTACGCTAACCCCATGTAACTTTGACCTTAGAGACTCTGAGGCTATCATGGAGTTCACTGGACCTGGGGGAGCAGCTAGCGACAGCCCCAGCGCTAAGCCGAAGATCACAAGTAAGGCGTTCACGTAAGCTGATTACATTATGTGCTTTAAATAGGTTAATCAGGCTCCCTTGTGAAGGGTTTATAGGCAGAATAAAAAAGATTTTGGGGAAAAATATAAAAAGAGTGGAAGAGAGGTTTTCATTATGCAAGAGGATATTACTGAAAAAGCAAAGAAAATGTATGAGAGCGGGAGATCCATAAGGGAGATAGCCAAGGAGCTTAGCCTAAGTTACTCCAGAGCCAGAAGAATACTTAAGGATAGTGGGGTTCAATTTCGAGGTAAGACACCACCTGAACTGATTCAGCAGGTGATCGAGTATGGAAAGCAAGGGTATAGTGCAAACAAGATCAGCAAGCTTCTCAAGATGAACTCCAACACTGTTCTCAGAATACTGAAGAAGCATAATCTAGTTAAGACCAAAAGAAAGCTAACACAGGACAAGATTCAACGTATCATGGAAATGTATAAGAATGGTTCGTCCATTTACAAGATAGCAAAGGAACTTGATATCTCTACTAACTTGGTAGTATACTACCTGAAAAAGTTACAGTTGAAAAGCTGATTATTCGTGAATTTTCTCCCACATCTGAACTGCTAGCTTGCCCTCGTACTTGAAATCCTTAACCATTTCCTTGGCCTTCTCCCTTCTTTCGCGGTGCTTCTCTAGGAAGTTGTTGAGTTTCTCGACTAGGATTTGCTTTATCTCGCCCGTAAGCATCTTCCCTGATTTGTACTCCTCCCCAATTTTACGTATTCTTTCATCGTCCTCCTCAAAGAAGTAATAGAGCCACTGATAGGGAACGTCTATATCCAAGTTGGCACCAAGTTTTCTCTGAAGCTCAATTGTGGGCTGCCCCCCAGAGAAAGCGTACTTCATGATCTTTCTCTCCACAGTCTTTGGATCATCTGAAAGATATATTGCGGATTCAGGAATCGAGGAGCTCATCTTTCCTTCAGGACCTGTTAATGGGGGTAGAAATTTGCTATGTATTTGTGCCGCCTTATAATATCCTAGGCTCTCTGCAATGTCCCTCTGCAACCTCCAATACGGGTCCTGGTCTATTCCTGCTGGTATGAGACATCTCCTTTTCTCAAACATTGTGGGTACTATCTGAAGGGACGGATAGAAGATGATTCCTATATTTGAGGATACGTCTAACCCAAAGGTAGCCTTCACTTCCGAGAAAGTTAGCTTCTTCGCAATCTTAATGGCTAGAGGATACATGTTTCTGATATACTCAGTGTCCTGGAAGATGAAGGTCTTGTCAGGATCGAAACCGGCAGCTATAATGTCAAGAATATTGTCTAAGGCCCATTGCCTAGTTTGATCCAAGGTGTAATCCAGGTTTCTCATGAACTTTTCGTCGTCTGTAATCTCTATGTAGACGTTAACTCCAAATTTCTGCTGGAGCCATGCAGTGAAAATGAACGGAATCATGTGACCTATATGCATACCTAGTGATGGAGCCCTACCCGTGTATAGGAAGAAACCCTTACCTGCCTTCCAATCCTTAAGGACAAGGTCAAGGTCCCTATGGGAGAAAAAGATTTCCCTCCTAAGCATGGGGTGCATTTCCCCAACTATTGAACGTATCTCCTGTCTTAACTCCTCGGTTATCTTCTGAGTTCCAAACTGGATAATCAACCTATCATAGTCAACCTTACCCTTAACTTCCCAAGGGGTAACAGAGTAGTTTCCTTCGGCCACAAGAAGAAGTAAAACTTAGGAAAATAAAATATCTTGGGCCCTAGGGCTTATGCCCTTTGGGCCAGCGCATTCACGGGAAGGTCTGGGAACTTCTCTTTCATTCTCTGTTCCGCTATTGCGGATGCCTCTTCCAAGATCTTCCTGGCCTCTGGAGTAGCTGCGGATGCGTAGGAGTATCCTCCTGCGAAGTCACCTGCCTCTATTACCACCGTCTGCAAGTCCTCGGATAGCGAGGAGAGCTCCAAAGATATCTCTGGCATAACTCCCTTCAGCACGGACTTTAGCTCATTAACTACACCTACCACGGGTATAAGATTTACAAAGACCTCACTGATCTCGCTTACTGTCTCGAGCCTAAGCTGAACCTGCTCTAGAGCTATTTGCGTCATTATAAGTTGCTTGCTCATTTTTCTAATCTCGGCTACCTCGTTTGCGTACATTGCAGCCCTGCTTGTATCCTTCGCCATTTGGGCACTTACTACCCTCTCAAAGAGTGTCCTGTCCCTCTCCTGTAGCCTCGCTATATGAACATCCAATCTATTTATCATTGATCCAAGCTTGTATCTAGCCTGGACAATCCTGTATTTCAGGGGTTCCTTGCTCTTGAAAGCACCCTTGAATCCTTCCCATGCACTCTTATCATCAGATCCAGCCCAATACTTTTGGAAATCTTTTCCAAGCATCTTGATATGTATATTGGACCTGCTACGGTTAAAAGAGAGAGGAGACAGTAATATGGAATTAACAGAAAGGAATTGGTAAATTGAAAATCATCAATTTACTTTTAATATATGCAAGCGCGACCGTCCGCACCCTTGAATCTGAGGGCTTAAGTTCGTTGCCTTTTGTGTCTATCCCTAGGGTTCACCAGGATCCAATGTTTATAACTTACGGTAACGCTAATAATAACGTGATATTTCTTGCCCTCCGTTCAGATTGACGACGCGGACGTGGATATCCTCACGATGGAAAATAGGGTAAATGTTTACATCGATCTCAGAGGAATGGAGACGAGAGAATCGAGCATCGCAATCCGAGCAGATATCTCAACAGTTTACGTCTATGATATGGATTCTAGAAACGTAATAAAGATAGTGAGATTACCAGTCCAAATTAAGACCTCTCCTGTCTCCTATTACCTGAGAAACGGGGTACTTGGTATAACCCTTGAGAGGTTATAGACATGGTTACTGAGGAGTTATATGCAAAGGATTCGTATATAAAGAATTTTTCAGCAAAAGTAACTAAGATAGTGCCATCAGGTGTTATTCTGGATCGAACGGCCTTTCATCCCAGAGGTGGGGGACTAGAGTCTGACACGGGCGCACTCATTCTAGGGGGGAACACATACAGGGTAACGGAGGTCAAGTTTGAGGGAAATGAGATCGTTCATGTCCTTGAAAAGTTAGATGGTTTAAGAGAAGGAGACGAGGTTGAGGGCAGGATAGACTGGGAGCGAAGGTACAGGATGATGAGACTTCATACCGCGTCCCATATCATAGCATCAATTGCGTTTTCTAAGTACAACGCCCTTATCACTGGGGGGAATATTACCCCTGAGTACGCCAAGGACGATTTCAATGTGGAGAACAAGGATTTACTTCCAAAAATAGTGGAGGAGGCAAATGAAATAGCAAAGAGGGGGATTAAGGTAAAGGTATACTTCTTACCTAGGGAGGAGGCTATGAAGATACCGGGTGTAGTTAAGCTAGCAGAGAAGATGCCACCTGAACTGGAAACCTGGAGAATTGTGGAGATTGAGGGAATAGACATACAGGCCGACGGTGGACCTCACGTAAGCAACACGGAGGAAATAGGAAGCATAGAGGTTATCAAGGTCGAGAACCGTGGTAAGGGAAAGAAAAGGCTCTACTACACCGTAAAGCCGTAGGTCAGGATATGTAACTGAGATTCTCGATGATTTCCTGGATGGTTGAGAGTAGATCTGAGTAACCAGGTCTTAGGGAAAATCTAACATGGTTTTGCCTCAAACCCACGAAGTTTGAGCAATCCCTCACGTAGTATCCTCGCCTTAGTAATTCCTTGTTTAGTAACTCTGCGGTGACCGTGGCCTCAGCTAGAACGTAAGGTGCATGGGATCTATATATTTTCAATCCATGGCCTTGAATTCTCTCAACCTCCTCTAAACTTCTTCTCACCTCTTCACGGGATCTAACTAGGAAGCTTCTCGCCTCTTTGAGATCCATGTTGGAGAATACATAGTACGCGATTGCGTTAATCCTCCAGGGAGGGGCTCGACGCTCCAGGAGACTACTCTTACTTCCTATGGTGAAGCCTATCCTTAATCCAGGAACCGAGAAGGTCTTTGTGAAGGAGGATATTAAGAGTAGGTTGGGGAATTCCTTCACCAAGTCAACAAAGGAATCCACGGGACTTATGTCAGCGAAAGACTGGTCAATCACCAGGGTCTTACCCTCCTGTAGGAATGGGATCACCTCTTCTCTGGGGAGTGAGGCACCAGTTGGATTATTGGGATGACTAGTAATTACCTTTTGTCCCTGAAGGGTGAACCTGAACTCGTAGTCCTCGTGAGCCAGGTAAACTGATCCCCTGGGATATTCTTGGTAGTTGGGTTCTGGTACGAAGAAGTCGTGATCGAGAAGAGAGATGGCCTCGCTAGCTCCATTGAATACGCCTATCATTTCCTCGTCTACGTCATAAAGGTCTGAAATGACCCTTTTCAGTTGCCTATATTCGTCTGGGTAGAAGGAGTAAACCCTGTTCCTCACCGCATCCTCAACTAATTCCTCAAGGAATCTAGGAACACCTAACGGATTGAGGTTGACACTGAAGTCCCTGATTGACGATGGTCTCCCCTTTTCCCATTTCAAGCCTCCGTGCATCACAATCCCTTTTCGTCGAAATAGTTCACTATCACGTTCTTTTCAGCTCTCCTGATGATCTCAGATAGCGAGGATACGCTTAACTCCAGCTTCTCTGCCAGAGCCCTTATGGTGATCTTCCTAGGAAACTCGTAATAACCGGCCTCAAGCGCTATCCTAAGTATTTGTTCTTGCCTGGCCGTGAGAATATCCTCTGTCTTATACTTAGTGACCTTTATCACCTTTACGTTGATGCCATGCTCATGAAGCTCCCGCAACAGCTTTTTCAGTTCCTGGTACCCGCTTAAGATAACAGTCCAAACAGTTGAGTTTCCGTTGATCACACCATTAACGATGATGTACTTTGACAATATCTCCTCGACTACTCCTCTTACCTTAACCGTCCCGAGGTATTTCAGTTTAGAGACCTTACTGAAGTTTCCCTGTATTTTACCTAAATCATCTACGCCCTTCACCTCAACGAGGAGCCTCTGAAGCTCTCCCTCCTGCTTTATATCGAGAATGGTAAGGGTCCCTTTTCCCAGGTTAAGGTCTAAGGGAGGTGCTGTAGGACTGATTAAAGTGACCCTAAGAATCACGAGTATACACGGATTTCATGGTTATTTAGATTTGCTTTATGATTCATGTGAAATTGTGAAGTTCCGACAGCTAGGAGGTTAGTAAGCCTCTAGGAAATAGTAGTAGATAGAACTAGATCTAATCCCTCTCATGAACATTTAAAAAACTATAACTTAAGGAGATCGAGATAAGTTTTATATATCTTGTTGTATTATTTTCATTGCCGCGGTAGTATAGCCCGGCCATGCTCTGCGCCGAGAGTATGCGGGCCTTTCGAGCCCGTGACCCGGGTTCAAATCCCGGCCGCGGCACTAATTTTACGTCGATTTGAAAGAGAGCTACGTTCTCTTTATAAAGGCGTAAATGGAACATAGAGCCTTATTTTTGGAACAGTGTCACTTTCTAATAAGTAAGGTAGGAAAATATGCTAACTGACGTAACTAAGTTAGATGATGAACAAAGAAGAAGAATATTAAAGAAATTAGTAGAGAAACTCGGTCTGGCACAAACAGCTAAGTTACTGGAAATAGGAAGGAGTACTTTATACAGATACGTGAATACAAACCAGAATATTCCTTTAGAAATTGTAAGAAAAGCTGCAGACATGTTAACACCAGATGAACTTTCAGACGTGATCTACGGACTGAAAGTGGTTGAAGTCGACGCTACCACTGCATTATCAGTAGTTATCAAAGCCATGAAAGATGAGAAGTTCCGCAACTTTTTCGTCTCGGTTCTCTATCAGTATTTAGGTGAATATCTGAAGAATACCTGACTTCCTCCCCGCCCTAAAGGGCGAGGGTTCCCTTAGGGCGATTCATTGGTTTGCGGTTTACCGCCTTCATTTTCATCACTTCATAGCTAGTGGGTGATGACACCCACCCCACTCCATTCGACCAGCGGTAGACCGCGGGCTGGGCCTTCAGCCCATTACCCCTATCCCTTACCGGGAGTTGCCCTCCGCTCCCAGCTCCTAGGGACTCGGGGATATGTAGGATATTTATCGCACCATTCAAGTCTGCGTTTATTACTTTCCCCATGCGGGGACACCTATAGAGACCACGCTTAATACGCCCACGATGGTGGGCTTCCCCGCATAGGGAGCAAGACTTAGAAGTCCACGCCTCGTCCACCTCAACCACTTCAATACCTAACTCCTCCCCAACCTCCTCAAAACGTCTAATGATGTAACCGTAGTTCCAGAAGTTAACCGTGAGTTTGTTTCCATGATCCTTACTTATCTCTTTAGGATAGCCTATGATAAGCTTGCTCACACCCTTCTTCTTCAACTCCTCCATTATCTTCCTTACCATACTGTTAAGGGCGTGCTTCAGAAACCTCTTCCTTTTCTCATATAATAATTTCATCTTCCTACTCCTCCTCTGCTTATGCCTAGCCAAGGTTTTCTGGACTATGCTAATCCTTTTGCTATAATACTCGTACTGAGAGAGAACACTACCACCTTTGAAAATATACCAGCTACCATCCTCAACGTAGACAGTTGCTAAGTTTACTATCCCTAGGTCTATGGAAGCCTTTAGTTTGCCTTCAGCTTTCACATCGTTCTGGACTTCCACCGGTATATGTGCATACCAAATCCTCCTAGCCTCATTATAAATTATTTCCAGCCTACCTTGTTCCCCGTGCCACTTCAACTTTCCCTTAAAACTCAGAGAGAGTTTGAAGTCCTTCAAATAGATGATCCTCTTTTCCTCATTAACCTCGTAACGGTCTTTTCTAATGATTATTATCAGCTTGTATTTTCCAATTTTATCCTTCCAGTACCCTGGAGGTCTAGGTTTAAACCATCTTGGCAATTTACCCTCCTTCTTCTCCTCGATTAATGAGAAGAAACTCCTCCAGTCCTCAGCGTTCTTCCTAGCAACTTGTTGTGTGTTAACCTTTAATATTTGCTTGTACTTCTCGTATACATCCTTTTCTGTTTTAGAGAAATCGACCCTCTCACCTTTCTTAAACTGTTGCATTCTTAACCAGTTCACTTCGTTCCAGCATTTTGCAGTAGCGATTGCGAGTTCTTTGAGCTTCTCGTGCGTCTTCTTGTCTACGATTAGTTTAACTATGTTGGCCCTCTTCACCTTCCTTCACCCACTGTTCCTCAATGTACTTCTTTATGGTTTCACTGGACACGTTGCCGGCTGTGGATACAAAATAACTTCTGGACCAGAGCTTTTTATACTTCCTTAGCTCTGGGAATTTCTTCAGTATTAGTCTAGCAGACTTCCCCTTGAAGTAGTTTGCTAGATATGACGGCGAGTATCTTGGCGGGCAGTTTATGAAGAGGTGTATGTGGTCTGGCATGACTTCTAAGGCTATAATCTCACATCCTAGCTCCTTTGCTATTGATTTCAAAACCTCTTTAGTGTATTCAGCTACCTTATTAGTTAGTATAGCTATTCGATATTTGGGGATCCATACGAAGTGGTAGTTGCACAGATATTTTACGTGTCTCGTGGATTTTAGTTCCACAATACTTTAAAGTATTCCATAGTATAAAAGCTTTACCCCGCCCCTAGAAGGGGCGAGGCTTGTCGTTCATTTGTCAAATCACGTTATAAATCGAAGACTATTATACTCGTCGAGTACATGTTACACTAAGGGTAAAGGGATGTTAAATCGTGAGGTACTAGCAAACGTATGGAACGATACTATAATTTGGTATATTGAAAGGTGTAGGTATTGGGCTAGATTGGTCGATTTGATGAGAATGGAGGATAATCATGACAAGAAATTGAGTCTTCTTGATAAGGCTTACGGTCTCTGGGGTCATATATGGCATGAGCAGGACCTCGTTATGATATTTTCTCACATTCTTTTAAAAAACCTGGAGAATACGTCCGATGTACATCTTCATATAAGCTACGAGTTGAAACCGGAGAATTTCAGTGTTATAACGAGCTTTCATGAGAGATTGAGTAAGGCAGTTACCACCCTAAGAAAGGAGCTTAATATGAAAAGAGCATGGTTTCCTGAAATGGACCTAATTGTTACCGAAGATGAGCCGCCTTTCTTTTACTGTATAGAATTTAAATATTATCATTATTTTCCGACCACTTGGAATATAGTAGAAGATCTCAAAAGGAAAGTAGTTATATTGAACACTTTGAAGAAATATGAAGTCTGTAAAGATGCCGGGATATTTCTTTTAGATGATGGAATATGTAGAAAAAATGAAGAATTATGTAACAAGATAAATGAGGTGCTCAATGAGGCGAATTCGCTAATGATACTTAGTTATTACGTAAAATATGAAGAACTTCTGAACGCTTTAGCAAAGATTTCCTCCAAATCTTAAGCTTAACTTCCGTTATGGACTATATACAGTAATTCAAGGAAGAAACGATGCGAAGGGGAGGAGAAAGAGAATATCGACTACTCGGCAAAGTAAAACTTTTCTCTAACTGCCCTAGAGTTAAACCTCATTCTTCCTTCAACTCTAACTTGGAACTTTCCTTCAGTTCAAGGTAAATTTAGGGCTAACTCCCGTGGAGTTAAAAATTTCGCCGAAAAGTATTTAGCTATAGAAGAAGAGTAAAAAAGTGAAAGATTATGAGGAAGTTCAACTATAATGAAATAGTGGTACTCAACCCGCTCCAGACTAGGTACCAAATGGTGTCGTCTAGGGTTTTCGTCCCTCTCTACGCTGCGGCTAATGACGGAATTTATAGAATGAATAGGAGAAAATTTGTGACAAAGTACGGTCCAAAGACTATAGGAACGTATATGCTAGGAACTTTCGGTGTCCTCATTTTACTTATAGGTATAGGTATAGCAGTTTATCCATTCACTCCAACTACTGGAATGACTAGTGTTGATGGTCTAATTGCTATGCTCATAGGAGGGCTTATGCTGTATTTTGCTAGAAAAAATGCAAGCAAACTGAATCAAAGAATAAGTGAAGAAAAAGGCATGGAAGGCGAAATAGTTTTACTGTGGAGCCAAGTGAAAACGATAACTGTAATGAACGTCAGGCAGGAAAACGTAGCTAACAGACCTAGTTTAGTTCTAAATACTGTAGCCCCTACTTACAAAGAAATAGGGGATTGGCACGTATTGACAACTGACGGGAGAGATGTAACAATACCAAATGTCGACGATCCTTATAACAAACTAAATTACGTAAAAAATAGATTTGATTTAAGTTTTTTATGAAGACAATTCTCTAATTGCTCCTACCATATGTTGTCCTGGTCTCAAACTAAACACAAAAAGCACTAACGAGAACAGGAATTCTCCATCAATCGCTATAGGGTCTATGATAAACAGCAAGGCTCCGATAGGTAATGTTGCTAAGATTGCAAAAGTTATTGCGGCTACCAAACCCGCTACCATTAAGCCTATTAGCAAATCTACTACCATCATCGCAATTTTTCTAGTCCATTCAAATATCCAGAGTGAAGCCCATAGTGGAATAGTAGATACAACAGATAACATTACAGCATATTTTATTGTTGCTACCGCTAATGTGAAAGCTAAGAGAAACATAACTAGAGATAAAAACATATCTAAAGAATCCCCAAACCCAAAGGGAACCCCGTTCATTAATGCAAATAGGGCCGTGTAGAGAGTTGCTCCTCCTGTATATTCTATCGTTGCTATTCCTAGATATGGACCTGCGACTGAGTAAATGATAGAATTAATGAAATTCGCAGCATAAGTGTATACTATCATCCCACCTGCATAGAATAGTCCCCATACGCCGAGCTTGTAAAGGACATCACCAGCAAGATCAACGAGGTCCGAATAGAACCCTCTGAATGCGTTGTATGCTATCGAGAAAGATACGAACAACATAGCTAGCCCGATAGCATAATCTTGGATTTCATTATATATCGTTTGAGTAATTGGAGAAATATTGGGCGTAGGGGAATAAGTCATCCATTCTAGAGGTGCTCCGAAAATCTGTAAAAGTGTAGTCAAAAATCCTTCAAATGTGTTAGCTGCAGTGTTAATAAATCCAGAGATTGCGCTCGTTATAGCCCCAGTAAGCCAGCCCAAGGGGCTAGGTGGGTTCGTTACAGTTATTAAGACTGCTCCAGACCCTCCTGCATAGTTTTGATCATTAATTACAGCCGCAGCAATTATGTATTTTCCAGGTTCATTGAATGTATAGGTGAACGAAGTTCCGCCTGTGGAATTGTATACTATGCTCCCATTATATAATACTGTCCATATCACTGTTCCAGACATAGATGGGCTCCAGGACACTGTATAAGTTTCAGCGTTTCCAGTATAAGCCGAAGTGGGACCAGAAACTGTTACTTTCAGTTCTACTAATGTTATGTTTACGCTTCCTCCTAGTTTTCCTCCCGTAGCAGCTGCTAGAAATAACGCTGAAGCTAAAGCAGCTGCGAACAACACTAAAGCATAACGTTGATCGTATCTGTTTGCCAAAATTGCAAGCAATAGCAGTGCTGCAGGTATCAATGTTTGTAGTGTCGAGATAAAGGTCCCTAAATTATTACTACCGCTTCCACTTTGAGCAAATGCCACGATATTGCTTAGTCCTGAAAGTAGGCTCGGAAGTATCAATATAACTAATAGGATAGTTAGAGCTTTCCTCATTTCCTTCGTTAGTAGAGTCTTTTAAAAGGCGGAATAACGAGAACATGTCTTTCTTGTTCGGAAGTAAAAATGACGGCCAAAAGACAGCACAAAAAACTAGGTACTATCGTTTAGAAGGGATCCCATTCTTCTTACTGAGTCCTGAGGATCGTGATATGAAAATGAAAGAACTATCGACGCTCTTATCACAAGCAGAGCGTGGCTATATCTACATTAGCAGAGCTCCAGGTGAGTATGAGTTCGAAGGGACGAAATTCCCCATCATTACATCTTCTTTTAATTTAATCACAGAGAAAGAGATGGACCTCGAAACAGCAGAGCCTCCCAAGAGACCTAAGATAAAGAAGGAACATGCTAAGTACTTGCAAACAATGGAAGGATATGCTAGAGTTTTAGTATCATATAGATATAGTACCAGAATTTACGAGGGAGCTCTTGGAAGGGTCGACTTCAAACAGATGAACCCAGAGCTCTTTGAAACGATTATTCAGTTTCAAAAGATTCCCCAACTCTCTGTTAGAAATTATCTCAATTCGCTAGAAATGAAGAAGATGAAGATGGCCAAGTATGCTAATGTCTCAACTGCCGTTGAAGAAATGTTAACAAGTGGAACCCAACTTAAGAAGGACATAGACGAGGAAGCTGCGGAGCCCATCAAGTTCCGATATATCTTTGTAATCCATGCAAAGACCCTACAAGAGCTCGAAAGTCTAACAAGGGAATTAATGAAGACCGCACAAGAAAACGGGGTGCTCCTCGATACTCCATGTTGCGCTCAGAGTGAGTTGTATAATTTTGAAGGAGGTGTAGGGTATCGCATAAGCAGCAACGTCAGTCTCGCTAAGTTCTACCCCCTGGTCGGGTTTAACTTAGTCGAGCCTAATGGCATCTTCTTAGGAACGGATGAAAAAGGAGCTCCAATATCAATCAATCCATATTTGGCGACCAACGGAAGACAAAATCCTCATTGGGCGATAACAGGAACAACTGGAGCAGGAAAGACTACTACAGGTGCCGCTTTGATTGATAGGCTACGCAGGGCCCATGGCGAGATATATGTTATTATCATCGATCCGATGAGCAACTATAACCGTTTCTTCACTAATGAAGCGGATTTGAATATCGCATTCAAGGACGGGGACTATGTTGGACTGGATCCGGTAGCTTTAGCAGCTGAAGGAGTGGTCTCAAGCGGTGACATAGCAGACTTCCTCATCGAGTCATATGGAATTCCATTGGAGCTCCGAGGAATCCTAGTGTCCCAGTTGGAGCAAAACAGGAGTTTGAAGGACCTAACAGACAATCTAGAGAGCTTGGCTAGTAAGAAGTTTGCGACTGAATATAGAAAATTAGAGAACTTCTTACTCAATATGACTAGCGGAGCTGACAAGTATGTTTTCACTGGAACTCCTCCTAACCTTAAGGGCAAACGTTTCATCATACTAGGGCTTCAAACTGAGGATACGAGAAAGAAGAGATTAGCAGCTACAATGTTAATGCTTTATGCCTATTCGTTAATCAATAAACTCCCTCGTTCAGTCGAGAAATTGATATTGATAGATGAAGCTCACTTCCTATTCGAATACCAGAGTGTGGCGAAAATCATAGCGATAATTTACAGGACTGCTAGAGCCCTTAAAACCAGTATGATTACTATGACACAGCTCATTCAACATTTTAATATGAATCAATACAGCAAGGAAGCATGGCAACTTGCAGATAACAAACTGATTCTTAAACAGGAAAAGGAGGCTAAGGACGACTTAGTTAACTTGGCTCACCTGAGCGAAGAGGAGGTCGATTACGTGCTCAAATCTTCAAGGGGTAGGGGGATATTGAGGACAGGCGCAATAACGACCCATATTCAGGTCCAGCTCACGGAAGAAGAGAAACAGCGCTGGAGGACTGAGTAAAAATGAGCGTCGTAGATATTATCGAGAAAGTTGCGAAAAGAATGGGACTTCAACTGAATATTCTACCTAACGGCGTCGTAATCGTAATAAAGGACGGCATCGCTTTCGTTCAGATCTCTGTAGTAAGAGAGGTGTACTATATACGCTATTTAATAAAGAACGAGGCTTATATCTTGAGAAGGCTTAACGAAAAGACTGCAGAGCTTATACTAGATGAAAAATTAGATGAAACTAACGCTCTCAAAATCCCTGATGTTTAGCAACAAGACCGTGTTCCTCAATTCCTCAATTTTCTCTTTTTCAAGTACCTCGTTTAGAAGTTTTTTATCATTTAAATACTTTAATAATATTTGCTTCCTCTTTTTTGCATTACCATAAGCTAAGTTATGTTTCTTCAGTAGTTCATAAACTCTTAATGCTTCCTCTTTGTTGCCCTGATATTCATAATACATGTATATAACAACAGGGTCCTCTTTCAGCATCTGTCTAAGTAACTTCTTACGTTGACGTATCGCATATCTTCCTATTCCCCTCGATTTTAGAAACTTCAAATATTCCCTCCTAACCTGCTTATTCTCTTTAGCTAGGATATGCTCATATATTGCTAAGTACAGGGCTGCCTCTGCTTTCCCATGTTTCTCAGTTTGGTTCAGAATTCTGTAGAACTCGTCTTTTTCCTTCCCTGTCATAATACTGAGCAAGTAGTTCAGGACTATCTTCTTCATGTCTCTTATTTCATTCTCTTCTCTTTTCCTCGCTGAAGAGCTTACTCTCTCATAATATTGCAAGCTGCTGTAGTCAGTACTGCTATAGTTCTCAAAGTCTACTACTTCCCCCGTGCAACTGTTTACAAGAAATCCTTCATGATTAGTGATTATGGTGCACTCTTCCATCCAGAAACAGACGTTTTAAAAGCCTCTAAGGATTTCCGTGGAAAAATCGGTATTACATTTAACTCCCCAGTTTACTGAGAAAAAATTCAAAATAACTTAGGAAATCCATGCGGTACCGTTCCAGATAGCTATGATTTTCGTAGGCGTGCCGTATACAGTCCCAGAAGTGGCGTAGAATATGGATGGTACGTAGTTCGAATCGAAGAAGTTTAGAGTCTCTCCGAGGTATGGCAACTCTCCTCCAGACTGGTTCAGGTAGAAGTAGACTGTCCTACCGCCTACTGGACCGAAATAGAAAGAATTCCCAAAGGGAACCTTATTCCACCCTGGATACCCTAGCGCATTGTACACATCGACGAGATATGTCTCGCTGTCTCCGGTCACGTTGAAGTACACAGAGGAGTTGTATATACCGGGTATCCTAGAGACGTTGAAGAGCGATAGTTGGCCCGTTTCATATTTCAGGCTGGGCCACGCCGATAGGTTTAGTATCTGAGCAGGGACCACGCTCCAGTTCTCGTAAAAGCTCTCTAATTCTAGAAGATTATTGAAGGCGTTATATGTAGTATTGAAAGTGTACATGGTGTACTCCGCAGCTAGATCGAAGTACTCGAACTTCCAGAATTGGGTATCTGATTCGTTTATCGTGTGATTGATGAACTCGTAAAGGGAATGAGCTAAAGTCGCATTTTGCTCCAGGTAGAACCAGTCGATTGTAGCATATTTGTTATAATTCATGCTCTGATAGATCCATGAAGGTGCCTGAGTTATATTTGGAATAAGGTTGAAGTTTAGATAGTAATCATTAATGGACTCAGTACCTCCTCCGTAGGGTATATAGAAGGACTGAGAGCCAGAGACCTCGTTAGATGTCGGAGTTATGGTTAGATTGCCAGCGTTCCATGTCCTTCCCACCGTGTAATTTGCCAGGCCGAGACTGTCATGTGTCGTTATCTTATAGGAATTCGTGAACGGGAGGGAGCTCCAGATCGTATACCAGGGAGTTACCTGGAAATTGTTGAGGCCAGTATTGTATGAGTAGGACTTGCCAACTATCGAGGTAGAGGGGGAGGTCCCGTTGTACACCTCTATCCTGAGAGGTAGGCTCACGTTGTACTCGTACCAGGTGTCGCTCACCGTATCCGCGATGGAGTGTATCGAAGGATAGTACGTGTTTACCGTGTAAGTGTAATGGCACTCGTGTCTCACCCAATAGCATCGAGTTATTGTTGTGTTTCCCTCGTGATAGTGATGACACACACGCGTATAGTAAACGTACACTCCCGATCCGCTGGATACCGAGTGTCCGGGGCTCCAGGAGAGGCCTACAGTAGCGCTCACGGTTTCAGGTACTCCAGGAGGAACTGTCACCGTGTCTGAAGCGGTGTGAGAGATCTGTCCGCTGCTGTCGTAGGAGAGCGATAGAGTTCCCTTGTATTGGTCTAGAAACGTAGTGGTTCCGTTCTGGTCCACGAAGTATCTGAAATTGTAGTTCACTTGATCATCGTAGTATTGATAATATGTGACGTGGCCCGAACAGAAGCTCCCTGTACTATATGAGTTCACCAGTTGCTGACTAACGGATATAATAGGATCGACCTGAGTGTTCACGTTGTAAGAGTTTATGATACTGTAATTCATACCATAGTTGAGATTATCCGAAGGCGGATAACTCCATCCCCTCTGAAAGCTATTAGGAAC
This sequence comes from Metallosphaera sedula DSM 5348, assembly GCF_000016605.1. Lineage (NCBI taxonomy): Archaea > Thermoproteati > Thermoproteota > Thermoprotei > Sulfolobales > Sulfolobaceae > Metallosphaera > Metallosphaera sedula. The sequence goes on from NC_009440.1 coordinate 2,106,205, forward strand.
CTCGAAGTTTTTAGCGTACTTTACAATTATCTCAGCTTTACTATAATTCTCTGTATCGTTCTGATTAAGCGGAAACGGTTGTAAAGTAGTATTACCGTAATTGATAATGTTAACATATGCTGAAGATCCAACGCTGAGCAAAGCCCCATATGGACCTGGTGCTATTTGGCTCGCGTTCCAGGCCAATGCGTTAAGCAACAGCTGTAGCATATTACTTGATGGAGTTGAGAAGTTGAATAAGATGTAAGCTTCTGGGGAAATATTGTAGTAGGGTGCTAGAAGATTACTATAGCTTCCCCTAACGTAAGCTAAGTCTTGAATATCTGGAGCTAATGTTATTGTTTTATTGTAAATATATTTATACGGTATAGTTTCAGTGTATTGCTCGTTCTGCGTCGATGTCCCAACTTGAACAGAAGTGTTCTGCTGAGGTGTTTTTATATTTGCAAAACTTGCTACAAATGATAGAATTATTATTATCGCTATGAAGAGAACGCTAAATCTCTTTATGTCCATTCCGAAGACGTTACTCACTTCTTTTCCCCATCATTTGCTTTTTAAAAAGCAGAATCTCAGGTGGAAAAATGATCCCATTCGAGGTCTTAATAAAGATAATGTTATTGATTCCTTCGATAGTTTTCCTGTTCTATAGCGCAGTGTATATTCTGCTATTCGAGCTCAACGTGCAACCGAGTCTATCTAAGACATATAGAAACCTTTCAATTATTCTTATAGGAGGTGGGGCGATATTACTTTCGATATATTTGATAGTGTAGAATCGATAATGCTGACCATCCTAGCTAATGCCGACATGAAAACAGCAAGAGAAATTTCAAATGAGACCGGAATTAAGGAGGAACTCGTATATCACGTCCTGGAGGTTCTGAGACGTTTCGAGCTCGTTCAGGTAGTTGATGGAAAATATTACTCGGAGTATTCTGAAGTCGCGAAGTTACTCCTGGATTTGAAAAATCTTCCTGACGGTTATACAATAACGAATTAGTATTTCCTCAGCGCATCGAGAAGGTCCTTAAGCAGCTCAACCCCGGAATTCACCTCGTTTTCCAGTGATCTTTTGAGAGGAAGTATCCTGGTGGTCTCAAACGTGAGATGTACACCCGTATCGTCGTCTACCGTATATAGAAATACCTTAATTTTGTCCCTCAACTTATCGTTTTTCGAGTAGACCTCCCAAATTATGTCGGTATTACTAAAGTAAACTATGGCGTTGTACTTCTTGTTAACTAGATAACTCAGGTGTCCAGTCTTCTCCAGGCTTTTAACGTCGTAGAAGAGCCTGAGGACCCCCTGGGTGAGGAAGAAGGCCCTTATCTTCCTAGGGTGGATGGGGAGTACAGTGTGGAGTTGGATGGTCTTCATCAACTTTTGGGTTTTTAAAAAGCGCATCTGCCGATGAGACTGGTCACCCATTACGTCTTCACTATGGGGTTGCTTTCCCTGATTATGAGTATGTTCACACCTTACTACTTGGTTTTGTCTGGAGTGGTAGCAATTGCAGGGAACTTGATCATAGACGGGCTGGGGCACAAGGAGGTACAAACCAGGAGAGGTATTACAATACCTACAAGGACTCCGTTGACTCACACCTATCCCCGTTCAGTGGTGTGGGGCTTCCTGCCCGTGATACCCTTCCTAGCCTTTGGGTTCATGTACGGGGACTTCCCGTGGTGGCTCCTCCTAGCAGGCGTCCTAGTGGGTCCTTCTCACATGTTCTTAGATATGTTCACTGAGGCAGGGGTATACGTGAGAAGGAGAGGGAAGTGGAGGAGGTACGCTTTAGCTCACTTCAGGTATAACAACCCTCTAGCTAACGGGGTGGCTATCCTCCTGGGGTTCCTCATGTTGGTCCTTTCCCTGCATGGAAGCTATCATTATTATCATCATTATGAGTATCATGATTACGACTGGCCTTTTTAAAAGGCCATAGTTTGAGGTGAAGTGATTTGGAACCAATCGTAATTGGTAAAAACGAAGATGAGAATCCAGTTTTTTTAGATCTTGAAAGACATGCCATCTTAATGGGAGAGACTGGAGTCGGAAAAACGATAGCATTAAAAACAATCGTAAAAAAGGCACAAAATAAAGCGAAAATAATAATCGATGCTGACGGCGATATAATCAAAGAAAACGGCAATAAATACCCAGTCGTAACGATGACGGAAGAAGAATTAGAAAGTCTAAATGAAAAATTGAAAAAGGCGTATATAGAAGGCAATGTTCCAGACCTGGAGGAAAAGGTAGGAAAGCTGAACGGCATAATTTTAGTAGATGCTTCGACGGAAGGGAGAGGATTTACGTTCTCTGAGAAGCTAATAGAACTCTGGACAAAATGGGTTATAGAATACGCTTTCTGGAATAAAATCAGAGGAATATTATTGGCAATAGATACAGTCAGATATATCGATAATAAAGGTGATTTAGAAGAAATGGTCATGGCTAGGAAGGCTGGAGTTAATGTAGTTTTAACAACGAGAGAGTTTGAAGTGTTTAAAGAAATACACATTGACTTCGGGACTAACATACTAATGAGAACAGACAATAGGGCTTATCGTTACGTGGCTGATTATTTCCACGAATTCAAAAATACATTACCTAATATATTATCAGAATTGAAACCTAGAGAAGCTGTAGTCGTTAAACTGCAGCAGAGAGAATATGAGTATGTGAAGGTTGATAAGGAGGAGTTATAATGGAGCCCTTCTATTTCAAATCGTATAACAAAGTAATAGGAGTCGCTCATGATGTAAAAGAATTGGAAAAAGAGATAGAAAGACTGTCTAAAGAGGATCCTGCCGCACTTCAATACCACTTGAAAGAAGGACATATAGTATCCTGGCTGAATTACCTGGGTGAAAACGGTCTTGCAGAGATGCTGAAAGGAGTAACTGAACCCGAAGAGGCTTTAGCGAGGATAAAGGAGTACGAGGTGCTGAAGAATTCAGCACAACCAATTAAAACTAAGGCAAAAAGATCTAGAAGAAAGAAATAGCAGAACTATTATTCCTAATGCGATATTAAACTAAAAGAGAAAGATTTTTAAATATACATTCTATTTCTTTTATTGTGTTTTGCAAGAAGTGGGAGATAAAGTTCATGATGAGGAAAGTTAAGGAAGCTAGAGATTTAGCTAAATTCGTTGCTAGAGAATTTTCTAATTTAGAATATTTGATGCTAATTGTTGATAAACTAGAATTGTTAAAAGAAGACCCCGTTATAGGGGGCGGGCATGAGGTAATATCATGGAAGTGCTAACTGTTAACGAGGTAACCCTCTACGTCCCAATAAGGGAGCTCGTAGAGGGACCTGGGAAGATATCCCTCACGCTCGTCCCCAAGATATTACCCGATGACGCGTTAAACAAATCGGTCCGGGAGATCGAGAGGATGGCCTTGGAGGCTGAGAGGGTGAGTCCCAACTACGAGAGGGATAAGGAGGTGAGGAGGAAGGGTTACACGAGATATAGGTTCCTGAAGGGGTTCAAGATCGTGATGGACGGGAGGGAGACTAGGTACGAGTTGGAGTGGATCTCGGTGAAGCTGCCGGTGCTTTACGGGAAAGGGAGGGTGAGGACGCAGGTCTAGGAGGCATTGCCGAGGGAGGAGAGGAAGGTCTTCGCGTCCTTGATGCTGATCTACTCGGTTAAGGGAGGTAAGTTGAACGCTAAGCTCTGGATGCCCGAGATTGAAACGGGCGGCGACTTCAAGTACGTGATAGTTGACGGGAAGTACGTGAAGCTCAAGAGGCGAAAGGCAGTGCTCTTGGTTATTGGCGTGACCCAGGAAGGAAACAGGGCGGTCCTCGAGGTCATCATGAGCGAGGCTGAGGACGCAATCTATTGGAGTCTCCTGGTCAGGGTCTGGAAGAAGACGAGCTTCGTCCTGGTCGTGGCTGACGGGATTAAGGCTTTGGATAAGGCGATCTCCCTCGCTGAACTTCGCGTGGAAAGGCAGGGCTGCCTGGTCCACCTCAAGCGTCGCGCGACCAAGGAGGAAAGGGAGGCTTTAGACGCGATCACCTCGTCAGCGGAGCTCGGAAAGATCAAGCCAGAGACCAACCCAACCCTTCTAAGCTACCTCATCGCCGACAAGAAGCTCTGGAAATGGCTCAAGTCCAACAACCTGGTCGAGTCCTTCAACTCCCTCCTGGAGAGGAGGAGGTTCGGGTTGTTTCACTCTCCCTGGAGGATACTCCAGATCGCGCGGGCAATAGCCCTCTACTACAACCTATTAACCTGTTTTCTCGTTACTGTAATAATATTACAGTCTCCTTCATCACTCTCACTTTCATCGAAATATACCCAATAATTTATACATTGGATAAATGTAATTCAGAGCTCGAAAATACAATTCGCAATTGACTCCTGAGCCGCCCTAATCCTGCCTGGATCCCCGATTTTTTCGTAGAAAGAGCTGGCTCTTGCGATAATGACGACAAACCTAACACTTTGTTAATCCTGATATACCCGGGTCAGGAAGCCAATTTTTGAGTCCTTCAATGGAGGTAACACTTTGTTAAGCCTAGTTAAGGTTTAATAAGGAGAAATTTCCAATACAATTTTATGGAGAGCAAGATTGAGAAACACAAGAAACGCTTCACAATCACACAGATCGTTTTGATGGTAATGGCAAAAGCCCCGGGGAGTTGCTGCAGTTTGGAGTATCTCAGTGAGAAAACGTCTGTAGACAAGGACGAGTTGTTGGTCTATCTATCCAGGTTGGCACAGAGGGGGATAATAGAGAGGAAGTGGCATAAGGGAAGGGCAGGGAAAGAGAGGATGTATTGCTTAAAGTATAAGGATGAGTTGTTATGAGTGCATACAAGAATCCACTGCAAATTGACATCATGCGAGTTTCTAGTGGAGCAAGAGGTTTCCTTATCTCTTTAGCTTTCAAAAACACGGATCGACGCAACAGTATTGAGATATGGTTTCCTATAGATGGATATCTTGACCTACAAAGAAACGAGAAAAATGGATATATAAGGAATGAGTACGTTTGCAGGATTTTAGAAACCAACTCTAATATCAAAAAGATAGAATTAGACGATTATCTCTTAGCACCGAACCAGATCAAATACAGTACTTTCCTTTGTAATGTTGAACCTCATATTGTCCATAGGCTGTATAATTATACTAATAACATCAATATGAACAATATCACCTTTAATTTAAGGCTCCTCTTCAGTGCTTTAATCAACGCAGGTACACCTTATCAAAAAACGAAGAAAGTGATGTCATCTATTCCTTTTAGCTTTAAAAAGAATGCACTTAGAGGTTTTATTAATCAATGGTATACGTCTTATATGGAAGCTGAAAATCTACCCGGTAATATTCCTTCCGATATAGCTGATAACTATTTCGAAGCAGTTAGGAGCTTTAATGCTAATGCGTATAGAGCATCTGTAGTAATGGCTAGGAGAACCTTAGAATTAGCATTGCTTAGAAAAGGATTAATAAAAGAAAAAGAGGCTATAGCAAGTTTTATACAAGGTGAAAAGGAAAAGAAAAAGTCTTCTGAGCAAAGGGTACTTAGTGATAAAGTGTTTGATCTATTAAATGCTATTAGGGTGTTCGGTAATTATGGAGCACATGTGTCTGATGACATGCTGAATGATATAACTGAAGAAGATGCAATACTAACAATAGTAATCTCAAAGAAGGCCCTAAGTGAGCTATTCAGTAAATAATAGTATCTATTGCGTAAACCGGGGAGTTAACTTGAAACGCCTAACGTATTCTACTACTTCACTATTCTACTTTTCTTTTATAGTTTGATTCTATTTCTGCTTCTACGTGCAACATAAAACGATTCTGATAGTCGTTTCATTGAAACAGTAACTAGCCTTTCGAGCCCGTGACCCGGGTTCAAATCCCGGCCGCGGCATTGATTTTATTTCTGGATCTATAAGACTTACAACCTCTTACGAAATTCAGAGTTTGGAATAAAGTTCATAGGTTAGACGGACTTCTCGCTATTAGGCCTTTACTGTTCTGGAGAATTAAATAGATATATTTCTCTTGATAGAATTTGCTCATGTCCAGTGTTTCTTCTTTTTTAAAATATAAATCTCCAAAGCAAGTAAACCTTAAAAAGGTTCAAAATGAGTAAAACGTGATTGATATGTATAAAGCCAAAAGGATTAAATTCTCAAGAGCTCTTTCAAGAACTGCGGCTATAGCTATTGCAATTATCATCATTATTGCAGCGATAGCGGGAATATATCTTCTCACTTCCACGCATAAAAGTGTTACTGTCCAAGCAATTTCCCTTGCTCCTACGAGCTTTGCTAGTGAACAAGGCAACACAATAACCTTTACTATATACGGAGTAACTCCTGGTTCCAACGTAGTTCTATACCTTGGTGATGGTCACGAGATTAACGAAACTGCGACATCTAACACCCTTGAGGTCTCTTATACATACAACCAGCCTGGAACATACCTGGTTTACGCGGTTGAATACCTCAATGGGAAACCTGTACAAAACACAAGTACCTCTCTTCTACAGATTCAGGTTCTAGGCGTCCTAAACTCCACTGCGACCCAATTTCTCTCTATTCCGGTAATCTCCTTTGACACTGCCAAGAACCCCTCAGCACCTATTGTTCAAGCTGGAACCCCAGTGTTTTTCTACGGCGGTTATCTACAACCCCCCTCCGGACAAAACATAACCATCTCAAAGTACATATGGAACTTTGGAAATGGCCAGACCCTCACCGTGAATGCTAATTCTTCGACCTTAGACCCTGAGATCAACCCTGTCAACACCACCTACACTACCCCAGGTCTCTACACGGTTACCCTTACCCTAGTTACTCAGAACACTTCCTCTGGTACTACATACGAGTACACCACATATCAATCAATAGCAGTCACAGGTTCAGGTGTCTCCTTTGCCCTTAAACTCTTTAATGGTACCGTGCCAAATCCAGGTGTTATAACAGTTGCTGAAAACGTACCAGGAGGTCCTTATTCCTTCGATCCTCAGATTGACTATGAGAGCGTCGGATTTGAAGTGGTATCAAATATTTTCATGACACTCGTACTGTACAACGGCTCTAGCACAACTTCCTTTATACCCTTTGCTGCCACAGAAATTCCCACGGTGCAAAACGGAGGAATCCAGGACAACTACACAGTATACACATTCCACATCAGGAGTGGACTCCATTTCAGCAACGGTGATAATCTAACCGCCTACGATGTCTGGTACTCCACGATAAGGGCCTTACTCTTCGTTGGAGGATCTCCAGGCACTCCTGATTGGATCTTGGCCCAATATCTAGTACCAGGAGCTACCATAGGCGTACCCATAGTCACATCGTCCAACATGAATCAGACCTTCCAGGAAATCATGAACGCTGTTACCTACAATAACCAAACCAACACAGTCACGTTCCATCTAGTTAAGCCCACTCCACCTCAGTTATTCTTCACTGCGGTGGCTGACCCACTAGGCTCAGGTATAGTTGATGCCAAGTGGCTAGAACAGGTAGGTGCTGGGATCACATTCACACCCCAAGGGTTCCTTCAATATGAACAATACGCAAACGAGGGTAACTATAACACACAGGTTCAGAATAATCCCGTCGCATCCGGTCCCTACATGATAAAGACCTATGTCCCTGGACAATACATTGTTCTAGTACCAAACCCATACTTCCATGGTGTTCCTGGAGTTCCTGCACCTAATGACACTGTCATCATCAACTGGGTCAAGGATCCGCAGACTGCTTACGAATTATTCACTTCCGGAAAGGCTGACATAGTCACAGAGCTTCCTACCAACTACTTCCCCTCCCTGAAACAGCTTGAGGCCCAAGGACAGGCTAACATTTATCAGTTCCCGACTCTGTCCGAGTTCTTCTTCGTATTTAACATCAATATCAGCAACTCAAGCCTTAAGACCTTGGGATCTCAGTATCATATTCCCTCAGATTACTTTGCGAACTTATACGTGAGAGAAGCCTTCGCGTATGCCTTCAATTACACAAACTACATTGACAATATAGTAGGGAACGAGAAGTACGGGTTTGATTTCGCATCGCCCTACGCCGGCGTAATAATACCGGGTTTACCCTACTACGTGCCACCCAGCGAGCTAAGTAATGTACCGACTTTCAATTTAACATATGCTAAGGAGCTGCTAATCAAGTCTGGCATGTATAATGTATCAATTAATATTCCAATAATAGTCTCATCAGGAGACACTGTAGATTACGCGGCAGCCCAAATGTGGGCACAGGCGCTAAACCAGATAGATCCCAACATACAGGCCCAACCACTTTACCTACCGTTCTCTGAAATTATAGGTCTTGAAGTTCCTGGGCAAAACCCAATGCCCATCTATTACCTAGGATGGATAGCAGACTATCCATATCCCTCAGACTTCGTTAATGCCATGTACCTTGAGAACGGGACCTATCCAGCACCAGACGGATGGACAGTTCAATACCTGCAATCATTGGGTCACACTAACCAGGCCCGCCTATACCAAGAACTTAACACTTACATAGAGGAGGCCGACAACACTGCAAATGCGACTCAGGCAGCTTACTACTACAAACAGGCAGAACAGATAGCAATAGATCTGTATATGTACGTATATACCCAACAGCCCAACGCGTTCTGGGTTGTTAAGCCATACATGACAGGATATCAAGGTCATATTTCGTATGAAGAGAACCCCATGATTGGAGGGGCTGGAGACAGCCTATACTTCTGGTGGGTTAAGGGATAAGTTATTTTTTAATTTTATTTTCTTACTATTCTTAAGAGGTGATAATTATCAAACTATGGATGTTCGTTTTGAGAAGGATTGCTATCCTTATCCCGACATTGATCGGACTTACCCTTCTTGTGTTCGTACTAATCCATCTTCAGGGTAATAATTTAATTCTTTCTGAATATCTAAATCCTAGATTAACCGGTCAGGCAAGAGAACTCGCTATTCAAAGATTAACTCAAGAATTTCACCTGAATCAACCGGTGTATATACAGTACTTTTATTGGTTAGCGCAAGTTTTTAGCGGGAACTTTGGCTACACCAACACTCCCATATTTAGCGGACCAGTCTCGACTGCAATTGTACTTTTCCTCCCAAACACGGTAATATTATCCCTCTTTGCTGCCCTGCTGATCTGGCTGATTGGGATTCCCCTTGGCGTATTCTCGGCAGTGAATAGGGACTCGGCAGCTGATCAGGGAATAAGAGTTTTCTCCTTCACTCTCTACTCTATGCCAATTTACTTGATCGCTATTGCCCTAATCCTTATCCTTGGGGTGTATACGGGTATATTACCCTTCAGCGGAGAAGTCTCTCCTCAACTTGTTTCCGGTCTACCCTGGTACGTTAACGGAATATCTTATCCCACCCATGTCCTTCTAATTGACGCAATCATACACGGGGATTTCGCAGTAGCATGGAACGCATTCCTACATCTAATAATGCCAGCCCTTACATTAGCCTTGGCGGTTATGGCTGGGATTATCAGAATATTGAGAGCCAGCATGCTTGAAACTCTAGAGCAGGACTACATTAAACTGGCCAGAGCTAAGGGTGTGCCTGAAAAGGTCGTTAACAATCTTCACGCAAGAAAGAGCGCAATGCTTCCAGTAGTTACGTCGTTTGGATACACAGTCGCAGGGTTACTGGGAGGGGTAGTAGTGGTTGAGACGGTATTCGATTTTCCTGGAATCGGGTATTGGACAACGCAAGCATTGTTGAACGATGACGTAGGCGGCGTCATGGCATCAACCCTAATATTCGGTATAATACTGGTAGTAACGACTTTAGTGCTGGACATCATCTACGCAATCATAGATCCAAGGATTAGATATTGAGGTGAATCACATGGAAAAACAGATCCAAGAGGAAGAGGAGAAGAGATTTTACAACTTGAAATTATCATTAAAGGTCTTCTTTTCCAATAGGACCGCTGTAGCTGGCTTAATTATCTTCCTAGGTTATGTTGCTGACGCTCTACTGATGCAGTTTTACCCTGAGATTGTGGGCGTTAGAAATCCAAATACCTTGATTTACAACTTCATTAATCCTGTTCCCCAACCGCCTTCGGCTAAGTATCCCCTTGGAACAACTTATCCTGGTGTAAATCTACTGCAGGCAATAATGGAGGCCATAAGGATAGATCTAGGATTCTCGTTGCTGATTGTGGTTAGCGGTGCATTAATCGGAGCAGTCATAGGAGTACTAGCGGCGTACGTGGGAGGGTACTTGGATGAGGTTCTAATGAGAATCACTGATATTTTCTTTAGCGTACCCTTCCTAGTCTTGGCTCTCGCGGTAGGCTTTGTTCTAGGACGCAGTCTAAACAGCATGGTAATAGCACTGATCATAGTATGGTGGCCCATTTACGCTAGATATTCCAGGAGTCTTACTCTGAGCCTCAGGGAGAGCATGTTCATTGAGGCTGCTAAGGCGTCAGGTGCCAGTAACGCTAGAATTATGTTCAGGCATATCCTTCCCAACACCTTACCACCAATCCTAGTACAGATCTCGTTAGATCTAGGATCAGTTGTGGGCATATTCGCCACTCTCGCGTTTATAGGGTTCATCCCAAACGCAAACATACCTGAACTTGGATACCTGACAAGTTTAGGCCTAAACTACATACAATCTGCTCCCTGGACTGTGATATTTCCAGGATTAGCCATAACCTTATTCGCTCTCTCTGTGAATCTAATGGGAGATGGTCTTAGAGACGTCATAGATCCCAGGAGGAGAAGCTGATGTCTCAAGTAAAAACTAGGGAAAAGGTACTAGAGGTCCAGAACCTCAGGTTGAGCTTTTACACGAGAAGAGGAGTCTACAAGGCACTGAGGGGGCCTACCCTTAATCTCTACTCAGGAGAAGTACTTGGGATTGCAGGTGAAAGCGGATCTGGTAAATCCACACTGGGACTGGCAATAATGGGGCTTCTACCGAGAAACGCTAGGGTAGAGGATGGAACAGTTCTTCTAGATGGAATGGACATGATTAAGCCCCTAAGGGACTACGGTTCTCAAGGCTCTAGGTTTAGCGTAAAGAAAAATGAGAAAATTATCAAGAGGCTCAACAAGACACTCCAAACCGTAAGGGGAAAGAAGATATCCATGGTATTTCAGGAGCCGTTAACAGCACTTAACCCAGTACTGCCCGTTGGATATCAGATAGCTGAAGCCGTTTACTTCCACGATCCAGAAAGGCTAATCAGAAGGGCATTGAGCAGGCAGAAGGTTACTCATGAGGAACTTCGTGAGCTCTTGAACGTTCTTAAGGCTCAAGGAGAGGAGAGATTGCTAGAGGAAATTGAGAGGAAAGGCTTACAGGGATTAGATGAGCAAATTCTCTCCATCTGGAGACGCAGGGATATACATGAAGCCAGAAAAGAGAAAATGATCCTAAACCTAGCTAACGTAAAGTTATCCAGGACGGACTTGATGGGTATCTCCCTTTATCAAAGAAACATGGGGAAGTTTCCACTAGCGTCTAGGTTCGCAAAAAATGCACTAATTAGGGAAGGTTACAGACTAGCTGTCGAATTGTTAACATTTCTAGGTATACCTCACCCCGAGAAAGTAGTGAGACTATATCCTCACGAGTTATCAGGCGGAATGAGACAGAGGATAGTTATTGCTATAGCTCTTGCCAACAACCCGAAAGTCGTGATAATGGACGAACCCACAAGCGCCCTAGACGTCACAATACAGGCTCAGATCTTGGATCTGGTGAAGGATCTGAAATCCGATTTCAATACCTCATTCATATTTATATCCCATGACCTATCCGTCCTCGCTGAAGTTTCAGACAGAATTGGGATCATGTATGCTGGACAAATAGTCGAGATCGGTTCAGCAAAGGAAATCTTCCAGGAGCCTCTTCATCCTTACACTAAGATGCTGATGGAGGCCATACCAACCATGGATAAGACTGTCCTGAAAACAGTTCCAGGCTCAGTCCCAGACATGAGAAATCCACCTCCAGGTTGTGCCTTCTCACCAAGGTGTCCCTTTGCCATGGAGGAATGCAGGACAAACGAGCCAAGAATGGTGGAGGTAAATGATGAGCACTCCGTGGCGTGTTTCCTTGTGAGGAAGGGTGATAAGAAGTGATTGGGGCATTCAATCTAAAGAAATACTTTCCTGTGAGAGGTTCTGCCCTAAAGAGCCTCTACGTTAAGGCTGTAGATAATGTCTCCATAAAAGTAAACAGGGGTGAGGTCCTAGGAATAGTTGGGGAAAGTGGTTCAGGCAAATCGACCCTGGGAAGATTACTCATACGCTTACTAGAACCGACTGCCGGAGAGATACTCTTCGATGCACCAGAAGAAGAATTGAAAAGATACGAGGATGCTCTCCTAACTAACGACGAAAAAACCATGAAGGAGATATCTACCCGGTATTCCCTTCTATCGAAAAAGGGGTCAGAACTCAGAAAACTAAGAACAAGAATGAACATGGTTTTTCAGGATCCCTATTCGTCAATAGACCCCAGATATAGGATTCTTGACGTGATAATGGAGCCCATGATATCAACCGGATACCTTAAAGGGGAAGAAGCAAGGAGAAAGGTCTATGACCTTCTAGAGGAAGTTGGTCTACCTAGAAACTTTGCCATGAGATACCCGCACGAACTATCGGGAGGACAAAGACAAAGAGTTGCTATAGCCCGTGCTCTTGCCACCGATCCTGACCTACTCATTCTTGATGAACCCACAAGTGCCTTAGATGTATCGGTTCAAGCTCAGATACTGAACCTACTCAACGAGTTAAGGAGGAAGAAAAACATAACCATGGTCCTAATAACGCATAACATCGCTGTAGTAAGTTACATGGCAAATAGGGTTGCAGTCATGTACTCTGGACGACTTATGGAGATTGGGGATAAGGAGAGCGTATTAAACAACCCGAAGCACCCTTACACGATGGCACTTATCTCCTCTGTCCCAAGGCCTGAGCCAGGATCCACTAGAAAAAGAATAATTCTGAAGGGAGATCCACCCAACCTAATAAATCCACCAAGAGGATGCGTCTTTCACCCTAGATGTCCCATGGCATTTGAGAAGTGTGGATGGAGCGTCGACGAGATAATGGAAGATATGAACTACCTTCTACAAGGAAAGTATTATAACCTGTTTGAGAAGGCTAGCGTCATTATCGAGGGGACTAAGATGTACGTAAGAAACGCAAATATTGAACTGCTAAGGAAAGTCATTAATGAGGAAAAGGACAAAATAAGATCTCTTACCTCTATCGTAGATGTGACGGAAGACGGAGAAGTGAGGATATCTGAGTTCGAGGAACCTAAGCTCTTCAAGGAAAACGATAACAGGGAAGTAGCTTGCCTCCTTTTCAAGTAGCTAGGGTACAAGATACCCTGCTACCCTAGGTTTTCCCTGTTTTATGTTCACATTTAAAATCACTACCCTTTTAGGTATGGGAATAGGCTGATTAAGTATCACCCTGAATTCCTCTCCATTTCTTTGCAATGAACCAGTAACTGAGACGCCATACGCTACGAAATGAAACTGGCCCTCAGATGCCTGACTCCAAGGAAACATTGCCCCTTTACCTGTAAATTCTTTCTGAACCTTCAAGCCAGGTTTCACCATAAGGTATGAATCCTTTACCTCCTCTTCCTTTACGTTCCTCAATGCTAACCCAACCCTGACACCAGGACCCACGGCCTCCTGATCTTCATCCAAAACCTGAATACTCTTGACCTCGGTTTCCTTCATTGATGGAAGGAGTAATAGCTTGTCGTGGACCTTTATACCTGTCATGGAAAATCCAGTTACAACAACACCCACTCCCTTCACTACGAAGGCCTTGTCTATGTACACGACTCCACTATCTTCCATAACATTTTCCTCATCTGCGGGTTCCTGAACTATGGGTGAAGTTTCAAGAGAAGTACCCTTGAAAATCTTCCTAATTTCCGCCTCCTGTCTATTCGTTACAATGGAGGTAGGTAAGCCTGAGGCCGTGGATAGGAGAGCTAACTCGCCTTCAACCCAGGATAGATTTTCCCCTATATACACGAAGAGCTTGGAGGAAAGGGTTACTATCTCAGCAATGTTCAACACCTTTTCAGGGTATTCTGTAGACGATAGAACCGATCTAATATAATCTCCATTTCTCCTATAGAATATCCTTATTTTCCCATCTTCATGAAGTTTTCCCAATTTCTCAGCGATGCTCCTTGCCGTCTCCTTATTCCCAGCTAGAACGGACATAATGTTGCCCTTGTACAAGTTTAGTCACCAATATTAGGGAGATCAGTGAGTCTGATATTATGAGGTTAACCATTGCGGGGATTATTCTAATCTTTGCCGGATTCATTTTGCTCTTTGCAAGCGCATTTTCGTCTACTCAACCGTCAAATACCACTGTGGGTGGCATTGTTCTGATAGGCCCTGTTCCCATAATATTTGGAAAAGGTTATTCAAGCGAGCTTGTCCCACTAATGATAATAGGTGTGATCTTCACTATTATCGCTATTATATTCTTCTTTGGATCCATTCTCCTGTTCAGAAGGCCAAGGAGCGAAACTTAATTACAAGAAATCTCGATACCATCTCTCTTTACATAGACGGCTTACAAGGTCGCCCTTCTATCAAGTACGTACTTATAGAAAAGCTTATATAGTAGTGAAAGTAAAATTTATAAATGCTTTTGTCTCGGTTCAGGTTTTCCACATGGTGAACCTCATGAGTAAGGAAAATTCATCTGATACTCAATGCCCCCCTGATAAAATAATTTTCGACGCTGACAGGGGGGAGTACATATGCTCTGAAACTGGTGAAGTTATAGAGGAAAGGATAGTAGACCAAGGTCCAGAGTGGAGAGCCTTCACTCCGGAGGAAAAGGAGAAAAGGAGCAGGGTTGGTGGACCCCTCAATCAGACCATACATGATCGCGGGTTGTCCACACTGATTGACTGGAAGGATAAGGATGCCATAGGAAGAAACCTTGACCCAAAGAGGAGATTGGAAGTACTGAGATGGAGAAAGTGGCAGATTAGGGCCAGGATTCAGAGTTCCATAGATAGGAACCTCGCCCAAGCCATGAATGAGCTGGAAAGGATTGGCAACCTGCTAGGTCTTCCAAAATCCGTAAAGGATGAGGGCGCTCTCATTTACAGGAAGGCAGTTGAGAAGGGTCTAGTCAGAGGAAGATCAATAGAGAGCGTCGTAGCTGCGGCAATCTACGCTTCCTGTAGACGTATGAAAATTGCTAGAACTTTGGATGAAATAGCGCAATACACAAAGGCAAACAGAAAGGAAGTGGCCAGGTGTTATAGGCTTCTATTGAGGGAACTTAACGTTGATGTTCCAGTTAGTGATCCAAAGGACTACGTTACCAGAATAGGATCCTTACTTGGGCTCAGCGGAGCATCCATGAAGCTTGCCGCAGAGATATTGGAGAAGGCCAAGAATGTTGGGTTAACAGCTGGAAAAGATCCAGCAGGACTGGCTGCAGCTGCAATTTACATTGCTGCACTCCTCAACGAGGAGAGAAGAACCCAGAAAGAGATAGCTCAGGTCGCTGGAGTAACCGAAGTGACTGTCAGAAACAGATACAAAGAACTTATCCAAGAGCTAAAGATTGAAATACAAAATCAATAATTCTTTTTTCTTTCTTATTGTTTAGTAGCTTATTCTATTACCATTATGTTAGACTCTGGGAAACCTAACTTTACCAGAAGATCTCTCGCCCTTTCCCTATGATCTCCTTGTATCTCTATGCGTCCATTTTTGACAGTACCTCCTGCAGCCAGTTTAGACTTAAGTTCAGAAGCGATTTTCTTCAGATCAGCATCGTCCCCTAAACCCTCTATAACAGTTACCTCTTTTCCATACCTTCTCTTTTCCAGTTTTATCTTAATAAACTGTTCTTCTTTATTTAACTGCTCACATACTTCCGGTGGAAGTCCTCCACACAAATTGTCTGCCATTTTGTAACTTCATATTATGAAAGGGCCTTTTTAGGCTTTTCTATCGAGGATAAGATTTAAAACGCCGTAGTAAAATCTGAACTGGACTGAAATGGGAGATCTGTTTAGATGTGGTAAATGTTGGAAAACCTTCGATAGCGATAAGCTCAGAGTACTACCTGGAGTAAGGTGCCCCTATTGCGGATATAACATTATTTACATGATTAGGAAGCCAACTATCAAGGCAGTTAAGGCAATTTAGTTTTCAATTTTGCAGCAGTCTCTAGTATTAATTTTGCTCCAAGTACTGAGGTTATTTCAGACGGGTCGTAAGAAGGGGATACCTCAACTACGTCAAATCCCACTACCCTTCTGTCCACTACAAGGTTCATTATGTCCAAGACCGTCGATGGATCAAGACCCTCGGGTTCAGGCGTCGCAACTCCTGGTGCATAGGCGGGATCTATTGCATCCATATCATACGTAATATATATCCTGTTACAGGGCTTAAGGAAGTTTATAGCTCTCATTGCAACTTCCCTGGGACCTAGTAGCTTTACCTCGTGTGACGTTATGAAGGGAACGTTACTGGCCTTAGCATACTCTATTTCATCTCTTCCCATAGCTCTATTTCCTATTTCCATTATTTTTACGCCTCTTTCGCTCAACCTTCTTTGGACGCATGCATGATCGTACTTGTATCCCATATACTCGTCCCTAAGATCTAGGTGAGCGTCGAAACTGAGCACGCAATCGGCTCTAGCTCCAATAACAGTCCCTACAGTGACCGTATGCTCACCACCTATGGATACAACGATCTTACCTTGATCAGAAATGTAGCTCACTACCTGAGATATTCTCTCCACATTTTCCTCGACGTCCGATGGATGCAATATCACGTCGCCATAGTCTTGGAATCCTATCTCTGACATATCCACGCCAGACCTTATGGAAAGAAACTCAATGAATTGAGACACATGCCTTATTTTCTGTGGTGCGAATCTGCTCCCTGGCCTAAAACTGCTGGTTATATCCATGGGAATTCCCAGGATAGCGAATGGGGAGTTAGCCTTGAAGACACCAAATTTTTGCACAGTCTCGTTTAAATATAGCAACCTTGGGTCGGACATAACTAAAGGATAACTAAGGAAGTTTATAAGCTCGGCTTTATGAAAAGGTCCCATGCCAGAGTCTGACAAAGTGATCGAGTTAGCGAAGAGGAGAGGGATATTCTGGCCCTCCTATGAGATATATGGTGGAGTAGCTGGGTTGTATGATATAGGACCTGTTGGTGCAAGAATTAAGAACAAAATAATTAATACTTGGAGGAAAATATTTGTTGAAGAGAACAGCGAATTTGTTGTAGAAATTGAAACTCCCATGATAACTCCATCTAAAGTGCTTGAGGCCAGCGGACATGTGGAGAACTTCACTGACCCCATAGTGGAGTGTACTAAGTGTCACAAAATATACAGGGCCGACCATTTGGTGGAGGAAATGTTAAAGATCAATGTGGAGAGACTTAAACCATCTGAGCTGACTTCCCTCATATCTGAGAAGGGACTTAAGTGTCCATCATGCGGAGGCGATTTAGGAGAAGTTAGAAGTTTCAATCTTCTCTTTGCGACCAACATAGGTCCCTACTCTGGTACGACCGGATATCTAAGGCCAGAGACAGCTCAGGGCATGTTTACCTCCTTTAAGAGGGTTTATGAGGCTACGAGGCAGAGGTTACCCCTTGGGATAGCCCAAGTGGGAAGGGTAGCTAGGAACGAGATCTCCCCGAGGCAAGGTTTAGTTAGAATGAGGGAGTTTACCATCATGGAGGTGGAATTTTTCATTGACCCCGATGACAGGAATGTTCCCTGGTTAGATAGATACTACAATGAGGAGTTTAGAGTTCTATTTGGGGATGCTAAGGTAAAGGGTCTGAAACCGGCTACGATGAAGGTAAAGGAAATGATTGAGGAGGGTCTGCTCGTAAATCCGTGGATGGGCTTTTGGATGGCATCAGCGTCCAGGTTTGTCCAGGCACTGGGTATATCTAAGGATAGTTTCTATTTCGAAGAGAAATTACCTGAGGAAAGGGCTCACTACTCATCGCAAACCTTTGATCAGATAGTCGAGATCATGGGGGAGAAGGTGGAAATATCGGGGCATGCGTACAGGGGAAACTATGACCTGAGCAGGCACTCAAAGTTCAGTAACGAAGATCTAACTGTTTTCAAGAAGTTCGATCAACCTAGGACAGTGGTAAAGAAGACCGTCATAGTGAACAGGGATAGGTTCAAGGATAATCCAGAACTTCAGAAGGAAGTCATGATGCTGGTGTCTGGAAAATCGCCAGAGCAAGTTGAGGAGTTGCTAAATAAACAGGTCCAGGTTGCTGGAAGACCGCTGTCTGAGTTTGTCCGGATTATGAACAGGGAAGAGAAGGAACACGGAATTAAGTTCTACCCACATGTGGTTGAACCGTCATTTGGGGTAGAAAGATGTCTCTACCTAAGCGTGCTTTCAGCTTACAGAGAGAAGAAGGATCGAGTGGTATTGGCCTTACCTAAGGATTTAGCTCCCTATCAAGTCGCAGTATTTCCGCTTTTAGAGAGGGATGAACTCATAAAGAAGGCTAGGGAGATATATAATCTCCTTTCCGGGAAGTATGAGGTCCTATTTGATGACGCAGGAAGCATAGGAAAGAGATATGCAAGAGTGGATGAGATTGGTGTACCATACGCAGTCACGGTTGACCCACAGACATTGTCTGATGATTCTGTGACCATTAGGGACAGGGACTCTTGGAGCCAAATTAGAATCAAAACATCCGATCTGGAATCTGTTATGGACAAGTTATTTAGTGGGCAAGATTTTAGTATGTTAACAGGAGAGGCGAAAAGATGAATCCGGAGAATTCGGAGGAAGAGAAGAAACCGGACATTAAGTCCCTAGTCAATATAATTCCTCCGGCTTCAGCCCTAAGGGGTAGAGAAAAGGAAACTATCAAAGAGAAGAGGGTCAAGGTCAGGAAAAGACCTGAGGTGAAAAGTGGTACTGTTCTTGTGTCCTCAAAGCTTGTCAAGGACATGGGGATAAAGGGGGAAGTAGAGATATCAGTGAAGGGAAAGAGAGCTAGGTTCAAGGCACTCACGCAGGACAGTCTGCCCGAGATCGAGATATGGGCTAGTCCAGAGGACATGTTGAAATTGGGAATCGAGGATAATAGCACAGTGACCATGAGGTCTGTATAATGGATGGAGAGCAGAAAATTAGGGATGTACTGGTTAAGTTCGAAGAGATCATTGAAAATCACTCGAATAATCTCAATCAATTAGAGAATTTGGTTGCAATAAACCGACCGGATATAGAGAGATGCCATAGAATAGTCAAGCGGATAAGAAGAACGCGCAAGGAGTTATATGATGGTCTCAAGATAATAATTGAATATTACCCTTCTTTGAAGGACGAAAAAGTAAAACAGGAAACGTTAGGGATAGTGAGTTACCTTAATCTAATCGGGTTTACGGACGAAATGCAACTTCTCAAAAGCGCGGAGGATCTTTTAAAAAGGGCAGGGGTTTCATTGGATATAGAGACAGACTTAACACAGTTAGAAGAGTTAGTGAAGATGACTTCCAAGCTTAGTTTTTAAACCATTATTACACTAACATGTCAATGAGTATCGCCCACATGAACCTTGAGGAGAGACTACAACAGATATCGCTTAAGGTCATTGATCAGGTCAGAATACTTTATGAATTAATGAAATCCGAGGATAATGTTACGCCGATGCAGGTTTACTCCAAGATTAACGGAATAAAGAATAGTGTTGAGACTGATAAATTCATGCTAGGGGAGTATATTATCAGGGTAAAGGAAGGGATACAGGATAAGGAACTTTACATTGATATTTTGAACAACCTGGAAAAGATTTCCCAGAATCTGGACGCTGCCTCCTACAGGCTTAGCGTTCTGATCTCCAGAGGAACTCAGATTGATGAATTGATGTATAAATTGATTACTGTTATAGCGGAGAAGCTTCTCGCGTCATTAATGCATTTAGTGGAATCGCTTAGGTTACTTTCAGTTAATGCACAAAAATCAGTTGAGGCTGCAAGAAATATAATAAAACTGGAGGAGGAAGTAGACGATTTGTACAGAAGCCTGGAACTTAAGCTATTTGAGAAAAAGTATGATGACCTGATCTACGTTATGTTAATGAAGGATGTAGCTGATAGACTAGAGGATAGCGAGGACATGGTGAGGGATTCGGCGACTTCTATAACCTATATAGCCTTCGGGAGAATATAATGAAAATTTCTGGAGAGTTGTTGGGAGATAAAATAGTAATTTTCAACTTAGATGAGGCAAGAACCCTTTACCAGATGGGTTTCTATGGGAAACCATTAACCATTTCCAAACCTAAGTCTGCCAAGGATATAAACAAACCACTGGAACTTTCATTGATTGAGGGCTTATACTTATCTGAGCAGGGGATTCTAGAGGTTAGACACTTAGGTGAAGTTCTAGATATAGCGCGACTGGAGAATTACGCTACCTCTGTTGTAGCTAAGTTCAAACCCATTTATCTGGTTTACAAGGATCTGAAGAGAAGAGGTTTCATAGTCAGATCTGGCATAAAGTTTGGTTCAGATTTCGCAATTTACACCTTAGGACCTGGAGTGGAACATGCACCATTTGTAGTATCTGTAATAGACTCGTCTGAGAGACTTTCTGTAAACGAACTGATGAGTTATGGAAGAGTTTCACACAGCACGAGGAAAAAATTGGTGTTAGCTATTGTCAACACTCAACTAAATGAGATCAAGTACATAATGTTTAAATGGGTGAAGCTATGAAATTAAATGTGTAATCACGACTATTGGGGGTTCAGCTACTTTGAGGGATGATTTTGAACAAAGGAGGGAACAGCCCAGGGATAGGAGGAGTAGACCGACTGATGGTGAGCCTAGACCACTTCCCCTTGGGGATAAATGTAACTACTTGTGCCCCTATTTCAGGTGCAACAAGAGAGCCCTAATGATCCAGACAAGATACGTGAAGGGTAATCCACAGAAGGTAGGTTTCTGTAGATGGGTTGGAGATACCTGCATTACCGGCGAATGCCAGTACGCATATTGTGAGAAAAGGGCTCTATTGCCTGGAAATAAGTGCGCTTTTGCTATCAACAGGAACAATGGGGGAGATGATGTGGAGAGGGATCTTAAACAGGACGAACTATATGAGGACGATAAGGTTAAGGAGATAATTTCCAAGAAATTTGGCAAGAGGGATCTGGATCTTATCTAGTCCATCGCCTGTAAATATCATGCTCTATCTCCAAGGCATCTAAGGTTTTTCCCACTACGAAGTTTATCATGTCCTCTATGGTCTTAGGTTTTGTGTAAAATCCTGGAGATGCAGGTAGAATTATGCCACCAGCAACAGAGACTTTGAGAGCATTTTCTAATTCTATGGTTCCAAGCGGCGTCTCTCTCACGACCAAAACTAGCCTTTTCTTGAGTCTAAGCATGTTTATGGCAGTTCTGGAGACCAAGTTTGAGGATATCCCCGCAGCAATCTGTGCCAATGTTCTGATACTACAAGGTATAATAGCCATTCCCAGAGTCTTCACTAACGCACTAGAACTTGATGGAGGAGCATCCATCTCGTTTTCGAGGTAAACTTCCTTGGCTATGTCCCTTACCGCACCGATCAGATCTATTCCTTGCTCCGCTTTAGCTACCTTCAGAGCGCCCTTACTAACTATAACAACAGGTTCAAGTCCCAAGGAAACGAGGATTTTAATCATTGATATTCCGTAGATGACCCCGCTTGCACCCGTGACACCAACTACAACTTTCCTTTTTGCCTTGTCTGCTCCTGTTTCCTTAGCCAATCTCTCATCCATATAGTGTAACACCTGTTGCTACAGAATGTCCATGGTCTATTATTACAACATGTTTTAACCACTATTGGTTTAGTCTTTATAATCGCATTACAAACGTCGCATCGCAGCGACCTAGTTGCGGTATTTAACTCGAGTGGCATAGGTAAGTTTTACAAATAACTTTAATATCGATTCTCATCGTCACCTATTTATAACTTAGTTTATAAGTGAGTTAAATGAAGATTTTGTCATGAACATAAAGCAAGTAGATGAGATCAAAATAACAAGATATATTCTAAAGGCCACATTTGAGGATTGGATGGATTTTTCAGTTAATGATGTAGTAATTGTAGGAGCAGGTCCCTCTGGGCTAGCTGCTGCATATTATTCAGCCAAGGCTGGGCTAAAAACTACGGTGTTTGAGAGAAGGCTTAGTTTTGGTGGGGGTATCGGAGGAGGGGCAATGTTATTCCATAAGATAGTGATTGAAAGTCCTGCAGACGAGATATTGAGGGAAATAGGAGTGAAATTACAAAAGTTTGAGGAAGGTGTTTACGTTGTGGATAGCTCTGAATTTATGGCTAAACTAGCGGCAGCTACTATTGATGCAGGAGCTAAAATTATTCACGGGGTAACAGTAGATGATGTGATATTCAGGGAAAATCCCCTTAGGGTGACAGGTGTAGCCGTGGAATGGACAGCTACTCAGATGGCAAGTCTTCACGTAGATCCTCTTTTCATATCTGCCAAGGCAGTGGTAGACGCCACTGGACATGACGCTGAAGTAATATCTGTCGCATCAAGGAAAATCCCCGAACTTGGAATAGTTATACCTGGCGAGAAATCAGCTTACAGCGAAATCGCTGAGCAACTAACTGTGGAGCAGTCTGGCGAAGTCGCGCCTGGACTCTATGCAGCCGGTATGGCTGTAACGGAAATTAAGGCAATACCTAGAATGGGGCCCATATTTGGTGCCATGCTACTTTCAGGGAAAAAGGTTGCCGAGGATATAATAAAGAATCTTCAGGCCAACTCCGCAACACTTAAATCCGTCCAAAAAGAGTAAGGAGAGATGTCGCAGGCACAACAGATCAAGGTCTCTGACAAGGCTGAAGCCTTAGTTGAGAATTTGAAGGAGAATAAGGTAATCGGGAGAAAAGAGATCAAGATAAAGGTTTACCACATAGGTAGTCCAACTCCCTCTAGGGCTGATATAAGGAAAGCCATTTCAAGTTTCATAGGGGCCAAGGAGGATTTGGTGGTTATTAGGAAAATAAATACTGGTTATGGAGCCGGAATAAGTGAGGCTACTATACACGTATACTCCGAGAAGGACGTACTAAGTAAATTTGAGCCAGCTCATCTAGTTAATAGAGGCAATAAAGCCAAGACTCAAGGTGAGGCCAGTGGCTAAGGGAGAACAGAAGGCATCAGCTAGGTTATATTACGAGATTGTGGATGGGAAAATAAAGCTGAAGAACAAGAAGTGCCCAAAGTGTGGAAGTGTCATGGCTCACCACATGAAGCCAAGGGAAAGATGGTCATGTGGTAGGTGCGGATATACTGAATTTGCGGGTAAATCTAAGGCATGATAGTTTTAGGTATTGAGTCAACAGCTCACACTTTTGGAGTAGGCGTTGCGCAGGATCAAGTTCCCTTTATTCTAGCTAACGAGAGGCACACGTTTGTACCTCAAACTGGAGGGATGAAGCCAAGCGAAGCAGCGAGGCATCATACCTTAGTGGCTCATGAAATTCTAAGAGGAGCGTTAGATCGAGCAAGAATATCAATTAGGGACGTGGATGGAATAGCAGTAGCTCTTGGACCTGGTATGGGTCCAACTCTTCGTGTTGGAGCCGTGGTAGCACGCGCCCTCTCCCTTAGATTTAACAAGAAACTCGTTCCCGTGAACCATGGAATAGGTCACATCGAGATAGGATATCTCACGACTGAGGCTAAGGACCCACTTATCCTCTACCTATCTGGAGGGAACACTATAATCACCACATATTATAGGAGAAGGTTCAGAATATTTGGTGAGACCCTCGACATAGCGCTTGGCAATATGATGGACACTTTCGTTAGAGAGGTAGGTCTCGCTCCGCCTTATATAGTGGATGGTAAACATAAGATAGATATATGCGCTGAGCAAGGCTCCAGTATAATCGATCTACCATATACTGTGAAAGGAGAAGATATGTCATTCTCTGGGTTACTTACTGCCGCCCTTAGGGCAGTTAAGAAGCATAACCTTCACGATGTGTGCTTGAGCCTTAGGGAGATCGCATATGGCATGCTTTTAGAGGCTACAGAGAGAGCACTAGCCCTAACAGAGAAGGGAGAAATCATGATTGTTGGAGGAGTTGCAGCTAGTGGAAGCCTGAGGTCAAAGCTCGAAAAGTTGAGCAATGATTGGGGTGTTGGACTTAAGGTTGTGCCTACGTCTTTTGCAGGAGATAACGGTGCCATGATAGCCTATGCCGGCTTGCTGGCCTTGAAGCATGGGGTTCACATAGACGTGAAAGATTCTACTATTCGACCACGTTGGCGCATAGATGAGGTTGATATTCCATGGAGGGATTAACGCTTATCAAGCGGGGCGCCGAGTCCTTAATTTATCACGGCAGATTTCTGGGCATAGAGGCAATATACAAGGTGAGGGTCTCGAAGAGCTATAGACATCCTCTTTTAGACCGTAGGATAAACATGGAGAGGACGATCTCAGAGGCAAAGATCATGCTATCTGCCCTCACAAGTGGAGTTAATGTGCCTGCCCTCCTTTACGTTGATGTCGATAAATTCACAATAATCATGGAGTTTCTTGAAGGTAAGACCATAAAGGATGCCGTCAACGTCAATGGATTGGAAATATTCAAGGAAATAGGGACAATGACGGGAAAGATGCACTTGAATGAAATCATACACGGGGATCTTACCACAAACAACATGATATTTCATGACGATCAAGTATTTTTCATTGATTTCGGTTTATCTAAAAGATCAAGGGAACTGGAAGATAAGGCTACTGAAGTTCACGTATTCCTCAGATCCCTAGAGAGCGTACATCCTGACATAAAAGACCAAGCCTTCTCCCTCTTTCTTGAAGGATATGACGAGGTAACTGGAATGGGGAAAGAGATAATGGAAAAGGTGGAGGAAATTAGAATGAGAGGTAGATACGTGGATGAAAGGAGAAATAAAGTTAGTAACAGGGAATAATTACAAGTTCATGGAATTTCGGGATCTTGCCAAGGATAAGATATCACTGATCAAGGTTGATGCCCCTAAAATAGAGATACAGGCTGATAGCTTGGAAGAGATAGTCCGATACTCGGCGGTAACATTTTTCTCCCTTTTCAAGTCGCCGTTGATAGTTGAGGATAGTGGATTGTTCGTTGAGGCTTTGAAGGGCTTTCCTGGTCCATACACAAACTATGTAAAAAGGACACTCGATTGTGAAGGGATCCTCAAACTTATGGAAGGGGAAAGTAATAGAAGAGCATTCTTCAAGTCCGTGATAGCATATATAGACCAGGAGAGATTGGCCCTCTTTAAGGGAGAGATATTTGGTAAAATAGCTGAGAATGTGAGGGGGAATAAAGGATTTGGCTTCGATCCGATATTCGTTCCAGATGGATATGGGATTACATTTGGAGAAATGGAGCTAAGCGAGAAGAACGTCATATCCCATAGGGGCAGAGCCTTTTCAAACTTCTTGAAATATTATGAGAGTATCCAGAACTAGACTTCGTGGAATACTCTATACTTCATGCAAGTAGACTATACTTCAAGAAAATTTTCTTCATTTGTAAGCTTGCGTTTCTTTAATACTCTCTTCGTTAAGGTCCCTATAATTCCTCTCGTAATAGTCCATAAGGAAATTCACGTCATCGTTGTTCAAAACAAATTCTGTGGATTTCACAAACTCTTCCAATTCCCTGACCGTAGTGATGTTGGGAATTACTGTTGAAACCCTTTTGTGGGACAGCACGAAACTTAAGGCTAGCTGGCTTAGCGTAACTCCAAGCTTACTAGCGTAGTCCAGTAGACCCTTAGTCCTATCCACTGCAGTATTTATCCATTGCTGACTCTTGAAGTGTCTGTGCAACTTCGGATCGTAGTTCAGGGGCCACTTTGATTCGTTTAGCACGTCAGATGCATGTGGTACCCTAACTATATGGCCCACATCAAACTCTAGAAACCTTAACCCTGGATATAGCTCGATTAGATTGAATATGTGTTCCAGGGCCTCATACCCCATCTCTATGGCCTTCAACCCTTCATCTTCCCAACCCAATGTGGGGCCCAACGCCACCCCAACTGCCCTCGCAATCCCATCTGATTTAAGTGACCTCATAAAATCTAACAGATCCCTCCTGGTTATGTCCTTCATCTTCGGATTATGTATCATGAGAATGTCGACATAGTTAGTTGAGAGTCTTTTCAGCGATCTATCCACAGCGGTCCTGAGATAATCTAGATCGAACCTTTGTCTAGGCCTTTGCGGTGACGAATAGAAATCGTAACCCACCTTAGTTAGGATTACTACCTTGTCCCTCTTAGATCCTAGGGATCTTCCCAGTACCTCCTCTGCCCTTCCGTTGCCATACATATCTGCCGTGTCAAAGAAGTTAATTCCTAGCTCAATAGCGCGCCGAACTATCTCCTGTGCTTTATCTGGTTCACCCCACCAATCTGTAACCAATGTCCACATTCCAATTCCCAGCTCTGAAGTCTTTATGCCAGTATGACCCAAGTCCCTGAGCAACATGTCATACTACCTCTTTTTAACAGGTAGGATTTTATCCTAATAAGGTGATTTCCATTTTATGCAGGTAAGAATGGGTGAAAGGGAATTTGATAAAGTTCTATCTGCCCTAAAGTCCCTTGTTTATGACTACAACACGAAGATAAGGGAGCATGGAGTTTACCTAAAGCCCTTCCATGTGGTGTATAAGAAGGGAAAGAGATATATCTATATAGGGAAATACTGGTACAGATTGGAGAAACTGAATGGAAAACTAAAATGGATATACCTTGGTAAAACAAAACCCGTGGAGCAACTTCCTGATCCTCCCTCCATACCTGAAATTACCATAGTGAGGGAGGACTCCGAGTACGTGTTTGATGACTCTCTTTTAAACCAGTTGAAAAGATACAGAGGACTTTAGTTTTTCTGGCATGACCCCAAGTTTCATCCCATTAACCAAGGTAATCAGGTCTTCTGTGTCAAGCTTAATAAGTTCACAAACCCCCATGGCCACTATTGGATTGAACGGTGAACCCATGAAAACTCCTAAAGCCCCAAACCTAGCATTGCTTCTAGCAATATTATTGAAAGACGCTAACGCGTTGTATACTCCGGATAGGTCTAGATTCTTAGAGTAAGTAGTCCTTCTGAGTACATTCAATATATCCTCTGGAGTTTTTGCTGAAGCTAGATCCCTGATATCATCTTCACTCATATGACATGTAGGCCCGAATGCAAGTTTCTGCCTGACTGCCAAGCTAGCGGAGTAATAATCTTTATACCCGCACAAGATACTGTTTGCAGATACTTTCCAATCTCCTTTCAATCCCTCAGTCAATGTGGACATGTAATGAATGAAGAAGTATTCTAGTAGGGAATTGAATTGGGATAAGTCCTTAGGTGATTTAGATTGTGCGAACCCCAAAGCCTGCCCGTATATGGTTCCTTGAAGCGTGGAATTCAGTTCTTCCAGGGTTGAAGGCATTTGATCCAGTTTGGTTTTGAAATAGATCAGCCTAGATGTATCTCCCTTTACCTTGTTCCAGATAGTTGAGACAATATACGTTAGCTCGTCCAGCGTCATTCTGTAGATATATCCCTGTACTATGTCCCTCGCAAGTTTCAATGAATTAGACAAGTTGTAAAGTTCCTGTAACTGATCTAAAGCCCTCTTCTTAAGTAGAAGTTCGGCCTTATCCACAGAATCAGGAGTTTCCTCAAGAATTCCCTTTTCCTTCAAAATCCCAAGAAGTTCCTTCCAATCCCTTGACGAGAAGAGCTCGTTAATAGTCCCTTTAGTCAGAGTTGTCGCCTTGAATAGCCTAGATACGGAGGAAATATAGGCGGAAGTCGAGCTCACTTATAAGCCCCCTCTAAGGCCTTTATGGTCTCCTCGATGGCCTGCTCCAGATTCTTTTCGGCTCTTTGCCTTATCTGGGCTAAAAGTGACTCCTTTTCTTCGTTAAACTTTTTCCTCAAAGCGTCGATAGTTGCCTGTTTCTCGCCTTCTATAGACTTCTCAGCCTCGTCAAGGGTAGCCTCTGCCACTTTCTCCAGCTCAGAGGAGAGACTCTGAGCCTTTAGAATGAGTGCCTTTGCGTTATCTGAGGTGTCATGTTTTGCTTTCTTTACTTCCTCCTCAAACTCCACTATAGCCTTGGTCAAAATGTTAAGCTTAGCCTCGCTCATTACGACTCACTCACCTATTTCAGAACTCCCTTTTATGGATTTTCTACCTGTTATGATAAAACCAGTGTGAGTTACCCCGATACTCCTGGGCCGAGTTGCGTTCTCCTTCACTTGATATTCTCTAAGTATAAGTTCAACAGCTTCTACATCCACAAAGCCGTTCTTTCTCAAGTAGAGAAAAGTCTTCTCTATTTGACTTACTGTGGGAACAAAAACCACCACGGTGCCAGAGGGTTTAAGGGCTTTATAAACATTCTCTGCAGCTAACCATGGATCTGGCATATCAAGGAAAATGGCATCTACGCCAGTCTCCTCAATTTTCTCCCTTACATCTCCCAGTTTAAATACAACCCTATCCACGAGCCCCACTAACTCCAGGTTCTTCTTGGCACGCTCTTGCATATCCTCCCTTATATCATAGGTTATTACTTTCCCGCTGGCTCCTAGGAAATGTGAAAGCGAGATCGTAAGGAAACCGGACCCAGTACCAGCCTCTACCACAGTATCCCCAGGCTTTATCCCCGACTTGAAAATCATGTACCCTATATCTTTAGGATATAGGACCTGAGACGGTCTATGGAGCCCATCATAGATGTAATCTAAACTGGGATACATGAGAAATGCCTTTCCTTTACTAATCTCGACGTAGTCTCCATACTCTTTACCTATAACACTGTCAAATGATAGTGAACCCCTATCGGTATCAAGTTTCTTTCCCTTTTCTAGCTTTACTAGGTAAACGCGCCTTGGGTCTATCCAAACTACCACTAAGTCTCCTTCCCGTAAAACCACGATGGTTAGAGAGGACTATTGCGTAAAAAATCTTGTCTTGTCAGAATTGGTGTCTCAAGTCACCAATCATGAATACCAGCCTTCATCATCAATCTTTAATCCATAACTCCTTTCTAATAAAGTCCCCTATAGCGGCCCTTATTACCTCACTCCTCGTCTCATATCTACCCGTATTTACTAACTCATCCATAGCTTCTAGAAATTGTTCTGGCAGTTTTACCGTAATTATTTTCATTTGACCTCGATATAGATCATAACCTCGCGTTTTCTTTTAAGGGTTTGTGCCTATAGGCGAAGCCTGCTCCCAAAGATGGTTGAAATACACCTGGGCTATGTCCACAAGATATCTGTGATTGGAAATTATACCTGACAAGCTTTCATGGGATTTGATCACAAGCAAAACCGATGAGGAGGTAACTATCCCACTCCCGAACATATTATCCAGGACCTTTAGCTGGATGCTTACCTTTTCAGGTATTTTAATCCCCCTTTGAATTATAACCCTTACTTCGGAGGTGAAGGATTTTCCATTAATTATCTGATAAACCTCGTCATCCAGCAGTTCTTGAGATGAAATAGCTATCAGATACTGCTTGCTGGGCTCGTTGAGGACGTCGATTAATGTCTTCTTCAGATTGGCTGATGGAACCACGACTACGGTATAGGCCGAAGAGGAATCTATCATAGTGGAGAGAGGTTCAATAAACTCTCTTTCAAACTGAGAAACCCTCAGTTCAAGTAATTTCTTGATATTAGACCATAGATCCCTTAGTGAGACAGCCTCGTACCTAACTGGTCTCTTTCCTACCTTTTTTATCCAACCCCTCTCCTCGAGCCTGTTTAAAATAGAGTAAATCTTTGTATAGGAAATATTTAACTTATCTGAAAGGTCCCTAGCACTACTCTGTCCCTCAAGGAGAAGGGTAGAGTAAATTTTCAATTCGCTTCTAGAGATGCCCAAGATCGATGCAAATCGGCTAACCCTAGATAGGAGATCGTCCAGTAGATCCTGATCCATTAAAGATTATTATCCCTGTCTCCATTAATGAATAAAACGGGTGAATGGATTGGGTGGAGCCTCAAAAAAGCCTATTAGTAATATCGAGAAGAGAATAAAGAAGGAAGCTGAAGCTCAGCAGAAGAAGGAGAAGAAAAAGGTAAGCAAAACAGGGAACGAAGTTATCTCCAAGAACATCACCATAAGCGACGAGATGATAAAGAGAGTACAAGAGGAGATAAAGAAGGAGAAGATAATTACACCTTACACGTTAGCGACGAAGGCCAACATAACACTTAGCGTGGCAAAGAGGATACTGAAGGATCTGAACGAGCAAGGAACCATAAAGGAAGCTTTCAGAAATAGAAGAACGGCTATTTACGTAGCTGCATGATCCTTAATTGGTTGAACGTTATTTGCAGTCTTAGCTCTTTTTACACTCTTACATAACCCAGTTATAATCGATTCTAGGTCGCCCGCCTTTGACATTAAGTTATCATGGTTCGTGGTTATCATCGTACTTTCCACCAGCACAATGGAGTCCTCCTCATTGGCCTCCTTATAAATCAGGGAGTCAGGAGTGGTAATAAAAGTAGGTGAATAGCCCACTATATCTCCCTCCTCGTTCTCTATTATCTCCCCATTAATTAGATATGACATATCGTTCTCCAATGTCCTTGCTATGGCCAAATGTTTCACAGAGTCTTGCTTTCTTGGATAGGCCTTCATTGTTCCTATAACTGCCTGCGAACCCCCAAAGTAGAGAAGCCTGTTTATCTCAGGCGACATAAGATCATCCTCTGCTATAAGGCCATACTTCTTGTCGAGGAGTACGTGCATTGGTTCCTTACCATTAGATATTCCCAACCTGATATCCTTCTCTGATGACGCTACCTTCCTATATTTACCAATTATTTCACCATCAGGAGATATAACAAGTGTTGTCAAAAATACCTTAGGACCTGCCTGTTCCAATAAAGGACCAGCTATCACATGCACCTGTCCTTCCATAGCCAATTTTATTACGATTTCTGAAGTATTACCTGGTATCTTCTCGGCCAAGTTCTTCACAACACTTCTCATCTTCTTCTCGTTATCATATACCTCAAATCCATTGCCCACAGGAAAGAGAGAAGGTAAAACCACAAGCTTTGCTCCTCTTTCCTTTGCAGTCTTAACCAGCCTTTTCGCTTTCTCTATATTATGCTTCTTTGCCATTTCCTTGAGCTTTAAGTGTGTGAGCGAGATCAGCATAATTATTTCACCTTATGTCCTGTATTTCGTTGTACAATTGCTTTAATACTTGCCTATAATCCTCCTTCCCTTCCTCAATGAGATCCATTCTTTCAAGGAGTGATCTTGTTCTGTCCTCTGAGACGAAATTAGAATACCTAGAGTTCAGGAATTCATAAACGTGCTGACCTAACTTAGAGGGTATCAGTCTCTTCACCTTCATGGTCTCAAAGACGTAACCTCTTTTTAGGAGAGTAGAGATAATAAATGCGTAAGTGCTGGGTCTCCCAATTTTTCTTTGCTTCATCAAGGATACTAATTCACCCTGAGTATAAAGTGCATGATCGCTTTTCTGGAAGGAGCTCGTTATAACTGCGTCAATTTCTGCTGGAAGTTTATCCTTAATTTGTGTAAGGAGAGTTTCCCCAATAGATCTGAAAGGAATGTAGAGGATCTCGGAAGGAATTGGAACATCCTTGGAAAGTCTGACATTGGTCACAATTTCAAGGGTATCACTCTCTAATTTCAAAGTCTCATCACCCTTTTTAGCGGATATCTGCAATATTTCCTTCTCTACGACTAGTGGAACAAGTTGGCTTGATAGGAATCTCCTGAATATCATGTCATATAATCTGTAATGGTTATAAGTAAGGCGTTTCGATGGCTCTATTTCACCTTGCTCTACCATGGCCCTCAACTGTTCCCCGTTTAAAGGTCTTGTCGGTCTTATCGCCTCATGTGCTCCCCCCTCTCCCCAACTCCTGGGTACAAATATCTCCCTATACCTTTCACCCAAGAGATCCTTGAGATAGGACTCAGCAATACCTATACCTACATTGGATATCCTAGTGCTGTCTGTTCTATGATATGTTATGAGACCGTTCTCGAAGAGATCTTGGGCTATACGCATGGCCTCTTGGGCAGAAATGAAGAAGAACCCAGAAGCGTCAGATAAATAGGTATCAGTAGTATAGGCCGGAAATGGACCTAGAGTATCCTGTTTTCTCTCAGCTGATTGGATTACTATCTTTATTTTGGAATTTTTCCTTATACCCTGTTGCTTAGGTATGAGAATGTTAAGGTTACCAGCCTTTGCCACATACATTGTCCTCTTTGTTCTGAGATACTCCTCATACCTGGAAATGACCCAACCTAAAACGGGTGTTTGAACCCTGCCTGCGCTGAGGTTCCTATTCTCAGTATCACAGTCCTTATTACCCAACGTCTTGGTACAATACTCTTTCCAAAATTCCTCTTTGAGTTTATTTGACAATTTGAAACCTATCCACCTGTCTTCTATTCTCCTGACCAACTGGGAACGTAACATGTTGATAGAGAAAGTTCTGGGCGAGTTCAACGCCTCAGTTATGGCCCTTCTGGTCACCTCATGAAACTCGGCCCTAAATATATTCGAGTTGAAGGGCTTAAGGTTAAGGTATAGATCCCATGCAATCTTCTCTCCTTCCACATCTGGATCTGTTCCTATGAGAACTTCGTCGGCTTCAAGCACTAGCCTTCTTAGAACATTTATGGCCGATCTCTTATCTCTCACGTTAGTTGACATACAGATTGGACATTTACCTCCCTCAGCGTATTCGGTGAATTGATGACCATTTTCACATCGCTTCAATGTGTTATAGAAGGGAATAACATTAACATCCCCGTTACTTTTTACTTCAACTCCGTAGACTCCAAGATCCTTCGTGGTAAGG
The DNA here is from genome assembly GCF_000016605.1 of Metallosphaera sedula DSM 5348. Classification (NCBI taxonomy): domain Archaea; kingdom Thermoproteati; phylum Thermoproteota; class Thermoprotei; order Sulfolobales; family Sulfolobaceae; genus Metallosphaera; species Metallosphaera sedula. Next base: position 2,139,215 of record NC_009440.1, read on the forward strand.
TCATATACATGACCACCGCTTGAAGTTACCATCAATATCTTATCCCCAATTACAGTTTCATATACACGTAATCCATCAAAATCCCTTATACTTGGCCTGGAAAAGAAATTGGAAATAGTTTTGGCCTTATTCGGAGATTCAACAATTAATAACACGGTCTTAATTTTCTCCATTGGCATGGAAATTGGCTCTATCTTCCTTCTTCTTATGATCTCTGCCCTCTCCTTATCTATCTGCTTCACTATTTCCTGAAGATCTCTATCTCCAATTTTTTGACTATCTAGGTCCAAGGGATTCCACTTCATGTCATCCAGAATAAAGGATAGCTTCTTTTTCAAGAGATCAAAGAGGATCATATCATCCACAAGAAGAACAGATAAGCCTGTAGTTAGGTGTCCCCCATAAAGTCTTGATGTTCTCCCGCTGGCTTGTATATAGGTAAGATAATCTGGAATAGAAATATAATCTCCGGAAAATGAAATATCGCCAAACTTGGATATGGCCTCAACAATCCTTTTGTCCTTCAGATAAGTATTTACTATCTCATATGCCCTTATCATGGTTCTATCCTCTAAAGCTCCGTCCTTAACTGCCTTAGCTAACATGGCTAAAGCCGCAGTTGAGGTCCTCCTTAGTCTATATTTCACGAATCTGAGGATCCTAGTTATCTCAGGGTCCTTAAGAACAACAGAAAGTAGGGTAAGTATTCTCAACATAGCCAGCGGATGCATTGTCTCTCCAAGTTTGAATCTGAACTTAGGTATCCCAGCGAAGATAGCATATCTAACTCTCCAGGGAATATCTATTCCCCTGACTAGGAGTCCATAATGGGTAGCTACCCCAATTAATACATCAATTGAGCCCTGTTCGAATTCTTCTAATTTCTTGGTGGTATTGGAAGAAACCACAGAAGCCTTGAGGAAATCAATCTTCTGAGATATTTCTCTGGCGAAGTTTAAGCCTTTATCCACTGGGACAAAGACCAGGCCCCCAGGCCCTAATCTTTTTACCAATTCGACTGTTTGAGACACTATGTCCGTTCCTATGATATATGAATCTATAACGTTCCGGAGATAGATTGTTGCACCGCCGGGCTTGAACCCCATTAGGGAAGTGAAAACCGGGTTACTTCTTGTAATTGTTGCAGACGAAAATATAGCTACCCTGTCCTTGGCGAATCTTTCTCGAATTTTTCTTATCTCATCAAATGATGAAGTATTATCTCTAGATGTCTTCAATAACTCCCTTACCTTTGTTACATTTTCGTCGCTGAAGCCCATCAATTTCAGGATAGTGAGCGAACTCTTGCCCGACTTTAGAACTGCATCAACATCGTCAACAAACAGATACTTATAATTGATCTTGTTTATCTCATCCAGATGCTGAATTACGTAACGTGAGGTAGAGATAAAAATATCAAAATCCTCCTCGGCCAACGATTTACTCAATTCATCCTTTTTAGATTGGGTTAGTCCACTTACGTAATATACTAATCTAGGAGTGAAGTCCAGAGACTTTCCCATTTCCTGAATCTTTTGGACCACTTGGGAAACCAAAGTCCTTGTTGGAAAAATCATCAAAGACTTCTCTGACCTTGAGGCGTAATACAATGACATGACTATGCCAAATGTAGTTTTCCCAAGTCCCGGAGGAGCAATTATGGGAAAGCTCTCACCTCGGAGTGCCCTAATAATCCAAGATCGCTGAGGGCCCAACGGTTCTGAGCCAATCACGCGTTTGAATAGATCTATTACCTTTCTCTCCTCTTCAAGGATGTTCTTCTCTCTCAATAGTGATTTTATGGTGCCTGCATTTTGTAGTATTTCAACCAGTTGTTGCAAACTCCCTATATCAATTTCCTCTCCCAAACACCTTTCACATACACTCCCTTTCCCTAGGCGAACTGACGTTATGTCAGAACCACAATTGGGGCAAGAGCCCATATACACTACGTCTGGAAGTCGTTCATCAGCATTCATTATCTACCATGTCAAAAAGACTTATTTAAATGGTTATACTAGATTCAGATATGTCGTCGAATCTGAGATTGAGAATATTGGAGGCGAGACAGAAGGACGTGGGTCGTAAGATAGCGCGAATGACGGAGCATACTATGAGAAGACTAGGAATTGAAACAGGGGACTACATTGAGCTTACAGGGCCTAGTGGCACCGCCCTGTTGCAGGCGATGCCGGCTTATGATATAAGCGACGGTGAAATAAGAGTAGACGGTTACGTTAGAAAGACCATAGGAGTTTCCATTGGAGACGAAGTGACAGTAAAGAAGGCTAAGGTGGATCCAGCCACAAAAGTTACTCTTGCTCCAACACAGCCTATTCGGTTTGATCAGACATTTGTAGATTATGTAAAGGAATACTTAATGTATAAGCCCCTTATCAAGGGAGAGACAATCTCAATTCCCATCTACACCGGTACAATAGATCTAGTCGTATCCAACACACAACCCAGCAACTATGTCTTTGTTACTAATAGTACAGAGATTACGATAAAGGAGGAACCAGTTAGGGAAGCCCAGGTGTATCCGAGAGTAACATGGGAGGACATTGGAGACCTAGACGAGGTTAAGGAGAAGTTAAGGGAGATGATAGAGCTTCCTATGAAACACCCAGAGTTATTTCAACACCTAGGCATAGAACCACCTAAGGGTGTGCTACTTTATGGACCTCCTGGAGTTGGGAAAACCTTACTTGCTAGAGCCTTGGCCAACGAGATAGGCGCTTACTTTGTCACTATTAACGGACCGGAAATAATGAGTAAATTCTATGGTGAAAGTGAGCAGAGACTTAGGGAGATCTTTGATGACGCCGACAAAAATGCACCTTCAATAATCTTCATCGACGAAATAGACGCCATTGCCCCGAAGAGAGAAGAGGTTACTGGAGAAGTTGAGAAGAGGGTGGTCTCACAATTACTAACGCTCATGGACGGAATAAAGGGACGCGGGAGAATTGTGGTCATAGGGGCTACAAATAGGCCAGATGCTGTGGATCAAGCGCTTAGAAGACCTGGTAGATTTGATAGGGAAATAGAGATTAGGCCCCCAGACACTAAGGCTAGAAAGGAAATACTTCAGGTTCACACCAGGAATATGCCCTTAGCTGATGACGTAAACTTGGACGTAATTGCAGAGATGACCAACGGTTACACGGGAGCGGATATAGCAGCGTTAGCCAAGGAGGCTGCCATGCATGCCCTGAGGAGATTCATCAACACGGGAGACAGAAAGAAACTACTGGAGCAAGAAAGGCTGTCCCCTGAAGTTCTTAAGGAACTCAAAGTCACCATGGACGACTTCATGAATGCCATGAAATTTGTTCAGCCCACCTTACTTAGGGAAGTATATGTGGAAGTACCAAGGGTTAGATGGTCAGAGATTGGTGGGTTGGAGAACGTAAAACAGCAATTACGAGAAGCAATAGAGTGGCCCATGAGATTTCCAGAGGTTTTCAATAAAGCTGGGATAAGGCCACCCAAGGGTGTACTCCTGTTTGGCCCCCCTGGAACTGGAAAAACCATGCTTGCCAAGGCTGTTGCAACGGAGAGTGGTGCAAACTTCATCGCAGTTAGAGGACCAGAGGTTTTATCCAAGTGGGTTGGGGAGAGCGAGAAGGCCATTAGGGAGATCTTCAAGAGGGCCAGACAGACTGCACCCACTGTGGTGTTCTTTGACGAGATTGATTCAATAGCACCCATGAGAGGAATGGGACATGATAGCGGTGTTACCGAGAGAATGGTTAATCAATTGCTCTCTGAAATGGATGGAATAGTGCCCCTGAGTAAGGTAGTGGTGATTGCGGCAACCAATAGACCCGATATAATAGATCCTGCATTGCTTAGACCTGGAAGATTTGATAGGCTAATTTACGTTCCTCCACCAGACAAGCAGGCTAGATTAGAGATCCTGAAGGTACACACTAAATCCGTGCCCCTTAGTCCAGATGTTAATCTCGAGGCCCTAGCTGAGAAAACCGAGGGCTACACTGGGGCTGATCTAGAGGCGCTTGTTAGAGAGGCTACAATGATATCTTTAAGGGAGATTTACTCTAAGTGTAACACCTCCGCGGAGAAGGAATGCAAGAATGCTAAGGGAGATGGAGCTACCGAGTGCTACAATAGAGTAATTAAATCCTGCATTGATTCCAATGCTCCCAATGTAACCTCAGCTCATTTTGAGGAGGCCATGAAAGTTGTGACGCCCAGCTTGACTAAGGCCCAGATTGAGAGATATGAAAGAATGGCTAAGGAACTGAAGAGGAGTGCCCTAGGATGAAAAAGTATAAGATTCTCCTTGTCATAGGTGATGGGCTAGGTGATAGACAAGTAGCGTCACTAAACGGGAGAACACCCCTAGAGAATGCCGACAAACCCACGATTGCATCCCTTCTTCGATCTTCCTTGGTCGGATTGATGGACCCCATAGGCCCGGGCATAGTGCCTGGTAGTGATACCTCTCATTTGGCTATTTTTGGATTGGATCCAAAAAAATACTATAAGGGAAGAGGTAGTTTTGAGGCTCTCGGCGCAGGAGCTATTCTAACCGAAGGAGATATCGCCTTCAGAGGGAACTTTGCCACCGTAGATTCAAACTTAGTAGTTATAGACAGGAGAGCTGGAAGAAAAATTGAAGAAGCAGAGGATCTGGTTAAGGAACTAAATGATAAGATCCAGGAAATTGACGGGGTCAAGGTTAGATTCTATCATGGGACTGAGCATAGGGTCTCAGTGGTGTTATCAGGGGATAACCTAAGCGACAAGGTATCAGACACCGATCCTCATGAGGTAGGTAAGCGGATATTAAATAGTGAACCTACCGACGATGCCCTGAGTTCAAAAAGGACTGCAAATATAATAAACGCACTCACAAGGAGGATCTACGAAGTTCTTTCTAATTCACAACTAAACGATAAAAGGGTTAGAGAAGGGTTACCGCCAGCTAATATAGTTCTATTGAGAGGTGCATCCATTCATACTGAACTACCGAAACTCAAGGATTATACTGGTCTAAGTGGAGCTGCCGTGTCAGCAACTGCACTAATCAAGGGAGTGTGCAAGTCTCTAGGGATGGAAGTGGTGACACCACCAGGTGCCACTGGTGGAATAGACACGGACTACATGGCGAAAGCCGAAGCTGCAGCCAAATTACTAGAGGACCATGACCTAGTGTTTCTTCATATCAAAGCCACCGATGCTGCCTCTCATGATGGTAAGGTGTCTGAGAAAGTTAAGGCAATAGAAATGATTGATAGATCCATAGGAAGAGTTTTGGATAGATATGGTTCTGAACTTGTAGTTCTTTTCACAGGAGATCATGCTACGCCAGTGGAACTGAGGGAACATTCAGGTGACCCTGTACCACTGATGCTCTATGTTCCAACAAACATCATCCCGGATAACGTGGGGGACTTCAACGAAAGGCAGGCTAGAAAAGGTTCACTCAAGATCACTGGATTAAATATAATAGATTTGCTTTTGAACTTCTCTAACAGGGCTACTAAATACGGAGCATGATTGATGAAGCTCGAAAGGTCGGATAGGTGAAGAACTCGCGCAGGTCTGATTAGCAGAGCTCTGCCGTGAACTTGGAAAAGATGTCCATTACCCTCCATCTTGAGCCTTCCCAATTTTCTAGACAAACCGCCCCAGCATTTGGTTGCCCATAAACAACTAGGTCTCCATTTTTTCCATATAATATGATGGGTATTACCATCATGTCATCCTCGCCGTTAACGAAGAGGGATCTAGGCTCTCTCCCATACATTATCTCCTTTATCTTGGACATGGCGCTAAATCTAAGAATCCCCGCTTCATTGGTAATTACCTCGCTTGATCTCTCTCCGGAAATTGATACGTTTCTCCTCGTCTTTCCATCTACAACTGAAAGGAAAGGTCTTATCCCTGATCTAGTCACTAGGCTTGTTACAACATCTCCCACTGTAATTATCCTTTCGAATTGACCTAGATAGGATAGTAACTTCGCGTTATTTGAGAAAAGAATACCATAAGGTCTGGATAGTTCTGCCCTAACGGTTCTAGGAGGTCTGAAACACAGATCTACTTTACGTTTATAGCGTACCTCCAAGGTTTAGACTCACCTATTGTCTCTGCAAGCTCCGATTTCTCGCTCAGGAGTATAACCATGCCCTCCCACTCATCACTAAACGTTGTGCCGTTGCATATGGGACATTGCTGGACCTCTTTGCTAACCAATGCCTTGCACGACCTACAAGCCTTGAGGGTCTTGGCCGACATCTCAGTTCCTCCTCTCCACCTTTCCTAGACCCATCTGTCTCATGGTCAATCCAATCCTTGGTAGCCTATTGCTAGCAGTGGAGGAAATGGTCATTATTCTAGCCCTAACCATATCCCCCTTTTGAAAAGTCTTTTTTGATTTCTCCCCAATTAAAATTCCCCTAACAGAATCAAATTTGTAATTATCATCCCCGATTTGAGATACATGCACGAGACCGTCCATGGGACCCATGTTTACATATATCCCGTAATTATCTACTTGAGTAATGTCGCCCTCTATAACTTCCTGAATCATGGGCGAGAAAGTCAGGAGCTCAAATTCCACCTCATGATAAGTTGCCCCGTCACCGAATATAATCATCCCCTCTTCATTTACGTCAGCCCTAATAACAGACAGAACTAGACCTAAATCTTTAAATAACCTTTCCTTATATTCATTATTAAGTATCTCAATGGCTGTTTTGTTTAAGGGTTCGCCAAAGAGTTCGGGTGGTATTCTAACAACTCCTCTGGCCTTTACAACTTTAAACATAAAGAATCGGGGCTAAATAGTGCGAAAGGATTTTATAATTTTACCCTGTCTTCCCATGAAAATTATTTCAACGTTATGCTCTAAAGCCTTCCTTCTTAGCTCCTCATCGTTGGTAAAAAGGATTAACCCTAGATCTCTCGCTGTGGCAATGAGAGCCTCGTCCGTTGGGAGATTAGAGTGAATATCCACTAATTTCCACCAACTCCTATAGACCTCTAGATACTGCCTTGCTAATGATATCCTTGATTCCATCTTCGTGGAATTTTTATATTTCCTACTTAGTATATCTAGCTCCTGTAAGACAAGTTTATGAATATAGAATATGGGTTTATATTCAAAATACTCTATTATCCTGTTAAACGGATCCACTTTATCATATACATACATGAGAATGTTAGTGTCGACCAAAATTCCTACAGAACCACCTGTCCCCATCCTACCAATCTCCATCTTCCACCAATTTGCCTGCTAATTACTAGCCTAGCCTTCTTATCCCATATTGCAAGAGGTCTCTTGAGCTCCATCTCTATCTCGTCTGATTTTGCTCTAGTGACAACACCTAGACTAGTAGCAGAGCCTAAAGTGATGAGAAGCGTCTCCTTCGGTCTGATAGGATCCACCTTGGTCATTTCCTTACTTCCAACCACTCTCTCCAGAAGGTTATAGGTAGTGGTAATTTTCCAGAGAACTGGAATGTCCACGTTAGCCCCGGTCACGATGCTACCTATGAGACTATCAGCCTTAGTTATCGAAGGGTCCAGATAGGTACCCATGGCCACTAGTCCTCCAGGTCTTGCCTCTTGAAACTCCAAGTCCCCGAAACGCAAAGATGAAACGCGGGTATAGAGGGGCTTATACGTGATTTTTCCCTTCTCTTCTAACCTAATTCCTGGAAGGACCTTAATCTCCTGGTCTACCTTAAACATTCCCTGTATTATACTCCCTCCCACTACGCCTCCCTTCAACTCAGTGGATGGAGTACCAGGCTTATTCACGTCAAAGCTCCTTATGACTAACATGATGGGGTCCAGACTCATATCTCTTTTAGGTGTGGGAATCCTTCTTTCCAGCGCCTCTATCAGAGCGTCAATATTTATTTTATGAAGTGCACTAACTGGTATTATCTCTGCCTCACTGGCCCACGTATCTTTTATGAACTCTTTTATCTGGTTAAATTGGGCTAGGGCTGCATCCTTAGATACCACATCTACCTTATTTTGCACAATTATCAGCTTATTTATTCCAGCTATTCCCAAGGCCACAAAATGCTCCCTAGTTTGAGGCTGAGGAAATGGCTCATTGGCTGCCACAACTAGGATAGCACCATCAAGTATGGCAGTTCCTGAGAGCATAGTCGCCATTAATACCTCATGCCCTGGAGCATCAACAAACGAAACTCTTCTCAAGAATTCAGGTTCCTCGTCGCTTCCGCAGGAATTACACGATGGCTCATTTACGTACCCATCGGGCTTTCTACAGGATTTGCATAGACCAAAGGATGCCTCAGCATATCCTAGCCTAATGGTCATACCTCTCTTTAGTTCTTCGGAATGTTTAGATGTCCAAACTCCAGTGAGAGCTTGAACTAGAGTAGTTTTACCATGATCCACGTGTCCAACAACGCCTATGTTGACTTCTGGCTGTACAACTGGCCAGGGCAAAAAATCACCTTACAATTACACAGTTAATCTGAACATTTTCTGCACTGATAACGTTTCCTCTCACTATCTTCCTTCTTCTCTCCCCATCTTCTGTTGGTATGAATCCTGGTGGACCAGCCAAAAGTATCCTTCGTTTAGCTGCCCCCTGAACATCGGGTCTCATAGGGAAACCAGTATTATCTGATCCCCCCGTTATTGCGAGATTAAGGGCTATTCCTCCTACTGACAGCGTGAAATTGTCGCCTATTTTGGATCCGACCAGATTCACCTGTCCTTGATCCACATTTAACTGGAAAGACTTAGTCCTGTATGCTACTGCTTCAAACTCTTCTGCCCCAAATTTCTCCGTAAGTCCTTTACTAGCATGAATCTCGCCTTCTGGAACTTCAGCTGATTCCCTAGCAATGAAATGAACTTTTACCTTAACCTTCTTGTCCCCTTCCTGTTTTTGTATTTCAACTGTAATGAATTGATCTGCCCCTAACTTCTCTTTGGTCTTCGGATTGACAAGACATACTGGTAAAGTGCGTCCTTCTTTTTCCCCTTCTTCCGATTGTACATTATCAACTAGCTTGACCTTCACCTTAGCTGGAACGACCTTCTTTGATGCAGGATCAGATATAACAATCTTGAAGTCAGCCAATTCGTCTTTCCCCTTTTCACAAAGGTATAATGACACGAGTATATAAACTCAGGGTTATGGTTATAGATATGAAAATAGGAATTCTGCTTGTGCTTCATGGAAGTAGAGTAAATGAGTGGAAAGAGGTGGCAATAAATTACAAGGACCTTCTCAAGAACTATTTTGAATTAGTAGAGTTTGGATTTATAGAATTTAATCAACCTACTCTCAGAGAGGCCGTTGAAGCCTTGGTTAAAATGGGAGCTACGGAAATAGTAGCGGTTCCACTTTTATTCGCAGCTGGAGCCCATTTCTATAGGGACATTCCCAGACTAATTGGCATCGACGAAAACGGAAACGTGACGGTGAATGAGAAAAGCGTGAAAGTAATAATTGCTAGGCCCATAGGCATTGATAAAAGGGTTGCTGAAGTACTAAAGGAAAGGGTAGAACAGGCTCTTGAAAGCCCTTGGCAGATTTGACGGTTTATGCGAACCAAAAAATCCAGGTGGAATAGCCACATTCGGCTATGTCATCTACATTAACGGGAACGTAATAGAGGGAATGGGACTAGCCTCTGAACCTTGGAGCGTGAACTCCACTAATAACGTTGCTGAGTACACCGGTTTGATATGCTTGTTAAAAAAGATGCTGACGCTAGGTGTCACAGAGGCTAGGGTAGAAGGGGATAGTCAATTAGTGATAAGGCAACTCAAAGGGGAATACTCTGTGAAATCAAAGAGAATTATCCCCCTCTACGAGAAGGCTAAGGAGCTTCTTGCAAAATTCTCGTCAGTTGAGATTGAGTGGATACCCAGAGAAGAAAACAAGGAGGCAGATAGAATCACTAGGATAGCTTTCAAAAAGGTGTTAAACGGGGAATTAAAGAAAATAGGATGTGATTAGCCAAGTTAAGAAGACGCGCTTACCAATAGCTCTGCCTTCGCTGGATCGTACGTCCAGTCCTGAGGTAACTTCTCTACCCTCTTGTAGTATCTAGATAGCCTCCTTATCTTGGATTCTATCTCTTCAAGGCCTTTCTTAGCTGTCTTATCCCCAGGGTACTCGTTAAGATGTCTCCTCACATTAACAGCCCTTCTGATTAGGTTAAAGAGGTCTTCAGGTATCTGGGAAGCCAGTCCCTTATCCTTTAGGAACTGATTAACCTTCTTACCAATTATGGGTTTTGCTAGAGGTATTCCGTATTGATCCCTTAATACTATCCCTATCATGGATGGAGTATATCCTTTTTTTGCTAACTCCTCTATGAGCATCTCCACTTCTTCCCTTGAGAATCTAACCCACTTTGGCGATCCAGTCCTTACAGGCCTAGTTGAGTGAGAACTGCCGTTGGCTCTTCTCTTGTTCAAACGTAATCACCACTTGCTTATTTTCCTACTATACCGCTCTTTTTAAGTTCTTCCCTAACCATCTGAACTCCTTTCACCATTGACACCATCTTAGAGAAGGCTATATTTCTTGGAAGTAACTTTAACCCACAATCTGGATTTATCCATATCTTTTCTAGCGGGAAGTACTCCATAAGTCTCTTGATATCCTTATAGACTTCCTCTGGGGATTCTACGTTTCTGCTATGAACGTCTATAACGCCCGCACCTATTTCTTTTTCATACCCGTGTTCCTTAAACAATTTGAGAGGCTTATAGTTATATATCTTTAATGCGAAATTTATTTGATCTACCTTGAAGTCATTTAGATATGGTGCGACTATTTTATAATCACCGTAGCATATATGCAACATGAGTTTCGCATTAATTCCCTTCACTGATTCGTTTACAGCTTCAACTGCCCATTCAACCTCCTCAGCGCTAGAGTGTATAGCAGGTTCATCTACCTGAATCACGGGTGCTCCAGCCTCAACTAGGTTCCTTATTTCAGCGTTTATCGCCTTGGCAAGATCGAAGGCCATCTCCCTCCTGTCCTTATAATATTCATTGTAGGACCAGTAGGCCATGGTGTATGGACCAGTAATTGTCACCTTGAAGTAAGGAGTGTAAGTTATACTCTTAGTAAATTCAACTTCGTCTACAAGCATTGGTCTATTATACTCTATCTTCGACACTACTGAGGGTTTCCTATAATAGGCCGTTCCCCATACCCTCACAGGTCCATAAAATCTAAAACCCTTCAGTCTTTCTGCGAAGAATTCTACCATCTCATCCCTTTTTACTTCTCCATCTGTGGGAACATCAATCCCAGCAACTTGGTGATCTCTCATGACGGTAATAGCTGCGTCGTTAAACGCTTCCTGTAGATCCTCTCGCGATAGCCTTCCGTTCTTTGCCAAGGTTATGGCTTCCCTTAACCATTTGGGCCTAGGATAGCTACCTATAACTGTTGTTGGAAGAGGTGGAAGATTCATGACTTATCACCCAACTTCTTGAGAAGTTTTAACTTTCTTACGGCAATTATCTCAGGTATAAAATCCATTGGTGCTGCATTTCCCACAATTATCTGTGTAGCTCCTTTCTGATAACCCTTGTTAACTATCCTCCTGATGGTTGACAATCTCTCCAGTTTCGTATTCCTCGTGTTAAGTACTCCAAAGAATACCCTTTTCTTGGCGATCCTAGCGTAGACCTGAGCCAGTAGGTTCATGTTCTCTACTACATCCAATCCATGAACGTCTACTGGAAGCTTAAAGAACGTATCTAGTTTCGAGGGGTTTATGGTAAAATATGTGACAAGGTGTTTTTCTTGATTCACGCCCTTTACCATCTCTGAATATGCGTCCACAAGCCTAGATATCGTTGAGGTCTTGATTCCCTTCTCAAAGAAAGATGGCTCGTGAATTTCTATGGCAAGTCCGCTTGGGATGGCCTTCATCACAGAGTTGACTTCCTTTGCGTAGGCAAAGACCAGTTCTTCATCGTCATAATGTCTGTTATCGCTGAGGAGAGTATACGTTAGGGGACCCACGAGTACAGCCTTCAGCTTGCCTGTATATCCTACCTTCTTTGCTATCTCCATATCCTCCTGGAGAGACTTCAGATACTCATCCGGTTGAGCTTTAATATCGCCTTTAATCACCGGTTTTCTATAATAGAAATTATTATCATAAAAACGCATTAACTCGCCCTTTGTTGGACCGGAGATGTAAGAAAATGTTATATCCATCAAGTCGTCCCATCTCAAGAGCCCGTCAGTAGTATAACTAGCGCCCACATCCTTAACTAAAGACATGAAACTTGTTGTCCTCTTAATGATCTCCTTATCTAAAACCTCCTTACTTATCTTGCCTGATCTATATCTCGAAAAAACTTTTCCAAGTGATATTGCCCTAGGATAACTTCCAACTATACTTATCGTGAACTTTATCACCCCACATTGGGAGCTAGCAGGTACACTACACTACCGCCATTATCCATATTAAATTCTAACTGTAGTGGTTTCTGTTCCGAGAAAAGGAGGTTAAGGAAACCTGAGAGTCTAGTTAGAACTAGGACATCCTCAAGGTAATCTGATGGATAGCTTGAGACTGATGGTTTCTTCACCTCTATTTCCTGCAACCCCCCCATCTCCTTCGAAAACTCCACCTCTATCTCGGTAGACTCCTTAGATCTTAGCTTGATTTCCATCTCCGTAGCATCTATTTCTACCGAATCGCTTACTGTTGCTATTTCCGAAACGGCCTTCTTGAAGCCTCCAGATGTTATCTTAGCCTTTACATCAAAATCTAGCTTTAACTCGGGTAACTCCTGAATTGGTACTTCTATATTTCTGATAGTGAATTCCCTAGGAGGTTCTCCTAGCATTCTGATAACTATCTCTGACTCTTCCCTAGACTCCATCTCTATCTTTTCCTTTCTCTTAGCACTAGCCATGACCTTTAGCATGTACTGGGTATTGAAACCAAATCTGAATTGATCCTCAACATCGAATTCCTCAAAGGCTTCCTTGGGGAAATGTAATTTGATTAGTGAAATATGAGCCCTATCCACAGCAACTACGTCTAGCCCAGAGGAGGTGAACGTAAAGGTAACCTCGTCAATTAGCTTAGAGAGTGCCTCTATGACGGTCTTAAAGTCCATCGCGTTCGCATAGGCTATTCTCATGATCTCATTATGAAGTTCTAATTCCCCGCTTTAAGTTATACCTCTCGGGGCCTCTAAGGAAAAACGATACGGCTTTGTCCGGTATTTCAACTCCTAGATAACGACATAGCGGAAAACTTTTATGGGCAAAGGAGAAGTGATTCATGTCCCACCGTAGCTCAGCCCGGTTCAGAGCGCCCGGCTGTAGATAAAGGGCAGTTACCGGGTGGTCCGGGGTTCAAGTCCCCGCGGTGGGACTCTTTAGGTCATGTTTCTGTGTCGATGCGTGAATTTCACGTTGTAAGGAGCCACTCAATTTATAAACGAGACTGAGCCCTAGTCATAATAGGTGTTTCACTTCATGGCAGAAACTGCGCACAAACTACTCGCAGAGTCTGTTGGTAGTCTAGTGCTAGTTAAATTAAAGGGAAATAAGGAAGTGAGAGGGCTTCTTAAGAGTTATGATCAACACATGAACTTGGTTTTGTCGGATTCTGAAGAAATCCAAAGCGATGGCGAAGGGAAGAAGATGGGAACCATAGTAATAAGAGGGGATAATGTAATTCTCATCTCTCCGATTCAACAATAGGTGAGATGAATGAAGGGAACTCCGTCCTTTGGAAAAATGAATAAAGGAGGTAGCCATATTAGATGCAGACGATGTGGTAGAAATTCATATAACCCTACTAAGCATAAGTGCGCTGCATGTGGTTTTGGAAAATCAAAAAGAATTACAAGATATAGTTGGAAAACCAAAAAGGTAAATGGGGTAAGGTTAAAGTAATGGAATTCGGTTGGAGCTGGCATATAGAGTGGCAATCCTCCTATGAATTTCATGGTCATCACATAGACCAAGTATTGGAAGATGTTACTACCCAGTTTCAAAGGGTAATGGTTGCTAAGTTAACTAGGTTTGGGAAGTCGCTTATTATAGATGGGAAAGTTCAATCCACCGTATCTGACGAGTATATATATCACGAAACTCTAGTCCATCCCCTTCTTCTCTCCCTAGACAAACCTAAGAGTGTGCTAATACTAGGTGGAGGCGAAGGGGCCACATTACGTGAGGTGCTCAAGCATGAGTCTGTGAATAGGGCAGTCATGGTGGATATAGACCAGGCGGTCATAGACTTCGCGAGGAAACACCTTACTGAGTGGCATACCGGATCCTTTGATGATCCTAGGACTACGCTGGTTATTGATGATGCTCTGAGATATGTGGAAAAAACACAGGAAAAGTTTGATGCTATTGTTCTAGATCTTACGGATCCTATAATGGGTAACTCATCGTATAAATTATACACGAAAGAGTTTTATGAAAAACTTTCCAGACTGGTTGGTGATGACGGAGGTATCGTAACCCAAGCCACTTCGCCATCCTTTAGTCTGGACACGTTCTCTGTAATATATAACACACTTAGATCTATATTCAGGAAGGTTTCAGCATCGATAACCTACGTTCCATCATTCGATGGACTCTGGGGATTCGTTTATGCATCCAATAAGGTTACGCCAAGCCAACTGTCTCCTGAGAGTATAAACTCACTGATAGCGCAGAGAATAAGGGGAAAACTAAGGTACTACGATGGGGAAACCCACTCGATGCTGTTTAGCATTCCCAAGAACATAAGGGAAAAGTTATCTTCAGAGAAAAGGATATCGACGGAGTCTAACCCAGTTACTGTCCCTGCTTGATTTTTTAAGTAAAAACTCTTATCTAATTATGCCGGGGTGCCCGAGCGGACCAAGGGGGTAGGCTCGAGACCTTTCCAGCGTTAAAGCGTGCGACCTACTGTCTCTCCGAGACACGCGGGTTCAAATCCCGCCCCCGGCGCATTAACCGTGATTTTTTAAATCAGACATGAGGTTAGATAAATGTGCGGGGGTGCCCGAGCTAGGTCAAAGGGGGTAGGCTCAGGACCATTAGGTGAGACCCCTACTGGAGTAGTCCTGCGCGGGTTCAAATCCCGCCCCCCGCATGATATATACGATTTCAATCTCTGCTAAGCTTTATAGAAAGCTAAATTCTTCGTGGCATCATTTGAACAAGGAAGTATGGGCCCGCTGGGATTTGAACCCAGGACCTCCGCTGTGTCAGAGCGGCATCCTAACCAGGCTAGACGACGGGCCCTCAAGTTCTAACTCCTTGCATGCTTAAAAAATTTAGGCTCTGGCCTTCAAATCCTTCAAGACTTTCCTTCTAGGATCTAGGAAGTCTTGTCCAACCTGATGCTATCAAGAATTGCTGGGGAATAGATATTCGCTGATCTCAAGCCAAGTCTCTCCCTTTCTCTAAAGTTTTCTATGTTTTTCTTGAATTCTCTAATAGCTGAAGCCTCTCCATGATTTAATATAATATTCCTGGGTTTGGGCGTTAAATCCTCTAGGAATTTCAGTAGTTGTCTCCTGTCTGAATGTCCTGAAAATCCGTCTATGGGTGTAGTCTCTAGATTAACCTTTATGTTATCTACTCTTCCGTCCCTTCCTATAATCTGTATCTCCCTAGCCCCGTCTCTAACCTTTCTACCCAGGGTTCCCTCAGCCTGATAACTAACGAAAATTAAACTGTTCTTTGGATCGGGAGCTAACTGTTTAAAGAACTCAACTGCCGGTCCACCGTTCAACATACCGGAAGTTGCAAGAATTATACTGGGCTCACCCTCTGCGATATCCTCCCTGTATCCTTCTATTCTCTTGAAGAACTCAGAAGTGAACGGGTTCTCATCCCTGAACAAGATTGAATCTCTCACTTCTTTGCCTAGCCACTCAGGATATGCGGTGTGTATTGCTGTAACCTCGTCGAAGAGCCCTGTAACATAAACT
The DNA here is from genome assembly GCF_000016605.1 of Metallosphaera sedula DSM 5348. Taxonomy (NCBI): domain Archaea; kingdom Thermoproteati; phylum Thermoproteota; class Thermoprotei; order Sulfolobales; family Sulfolobaceae; genus Metallosphaera; species Metallosphaera sedula. The sequence goes on from NC_009440.1 coordinate 2,155,178, forward strand.
GGAACTTCTGGTATGAGTTTTCTCTTCATTGCGTCATTTATCACCAACATGATTTCCTGTCCTCTCCCCACAGCTAACACAGGTATGAGAACCTTGCCACCCCTATTTAGGGTCTTGTTTATTACATCAATCAACTGCTTCTCCGATTCATCCCTATTGGTCTGCAACTGTGCACCATAGGTGGTCTCCATTATTAGGGTATCCACCCTAGGGAACTCGGAAACGGCTCTGTCCAACAATCTCGTTCTAGCGTATTTGAAATCTCCAGTGTAGACAAGGTTGTGCACACCATCTCCTATGTGAAGATGGGCCATTGCTGAACCGATGATATGCCCTGCATTATAGAAGGTGAGCCTTATATCCGGAGCTATATCCGTAACTTCCTCGTAATCTAGGGTAATGGTATGGAGTAACTCCTTTCTAACTTCCTTAGCGGAATATGGCAGAGGTCTTCCTTCCTTATCTGCCACGTCAAGTAGATCCAACTGCATTAAGGCCATTATGTCTCTAGTGGGCTGAGTTGTGTACACCGGACCGTCATATCCGTACTTGAAAAGAAATGGGATCATTCCGCTGTGATCCAGGTGGGCATGGGTCAATACCACAGCGTCCAGGTCCTCCAATCTCAACTGGTCAATATCCAGCTTCGGAAACATCCTTTCTCCAAAGTTCACGCTCGGATTCACTCCCACGTCCATCAACACCCTGCTTTCAGGGGTCTCCACCAGAACTGCTGATCTCCCAACCTCTTGGAAGGCTCCCAGGGCAGTTACCCTCACGTATCTGTCCTTAAATAGTATCTCCCTGTGTATCCTCTCTCCAAAGGTCTTGAGCATCTTCGCCCTATACTCAGTTTCGTTGTATATGTGGGTGAGAACTCCCTCTACGGTTCTGGACTTGATGGGTGGTTCTCTTATGATTACAGGCCTCCAGTAAGTATCCATGAAAATCTTCTGTTGGATTAGACCTCTTTTACCTATTACCAGTCCAGGCTTCTTTGCCTTTATGAGAACCTCTCCTAGTTCATCGTCAAACTTTATATCAGAAATTTGAGCTTCTGCTGGAACAAAATTCTTTATTATTTCTATCGTCTCCTTTTTATCCTTTCTGACACTGTTATCAGCTTTGATTACAATCCTTTTCTTTATTTCCTTTACTATCTTCTTTATTAGGTCCATTTTATCGCTAAGAACTGACGGATTCTTAACATACACTGCGATTTCTGGACCCTCGAACTCAATTCTTGTGATTTGAGCCTCCTTTGGAATTCCATTGTATATGGACGATATTATACCTAACCTAAAATTGGACACTTATCTCACCAAAAACAAAGAAATCTAACAGGCATAGGTAACTCTTTATTATATTTAAATCTTCTTTCATAGTATGGAGATTCATGAGCATATCATTGAGCTCCCAAAGAAGGTCTACGTAGGCAACGGAATCCTGTCAAAACTCAGGGACTATCTCTTTCAGCTTAACGTGTTAGAACCAGTCCTAGTCGTTACTGGACCCAATGTAAGGAAAATTGTAATTGATGAGGTTGCAAAAGGGCTGAACGAAATAGGTAAAATAGAATTTATTGAGGTATTGGATTCCTCTATCGACGAGGTCAACAGAGTAGAGGAAAAGGCTAAGCAACTCAACCCTAAGTTTGTCCTGGGCATTGGAGGTGGGAAGACCATAGATGTAGCGAAGTATGTGGCGTATAAACTAAACGTAAATTTCATCAGTATTCCCACAGCCCCTTCCCATGATGGGATAACCTCTCCCTTTGCATCAATAAAGGGGCTTGGAAAGCCTGTCTCAGTTAAGGCAAAAATGCCCTATGCAATCATTGCTGACATAAATGTTCTCAGTTCTGCACCTAGGAGGCTCATAAACTCTGGAATTGGAGATACTATTGGAAAGCTGGTTGCTGTTAGGGATTGGAAGCTCGCATCAAAGTTGACGGGAGAATATTACGGAGATTACACTGCGTCATTGGCTCTGCTCTCGGCCAAGCACGCACTAAGTTGTACCAGAATAATACATAGGGATTTGAAGTATAGCGTTAGCCTGCTAACTGAGGCCCTCATAAGTAGCGGAGTCGCAATGGGTATGGCCGGAAGCACTAGGCCAGCTAGCGGGTCTGAACATCTGTTTGCGCATGCTGTAGATCTACTTCAACCAAATGCTGCATTACACGGCGAGCTTGTCGGAATGGGTTCCATTATAATGGCATATATTCATGGAATAAATTGGAGAGAAATAAGGAATGCCCTAGACAGGATTGGGGCGCCGACAACTGCTAAGCAGCTGGGAATTCCCAACGACGTAATCATAAAGGCTCTTACCATAGCTCACACCATAAGGCCTGAAAGATATACGATACTAGGTGATAGGGGATTGACTTGGGCATCTGCTGAAAAAGTAGCAAGAGACACCGGAGTTATTGAGTGAGAAAAGCCTTAGTATAGGACTCCTGATACACCACCACAACGTCCTCCAGAACATACTTGATGATGTCCCTGGCCAGAAGTAGTTTTCTGGTTTGCAGGTCTTCTAGTAGAAATATCTTTTCGGGTATGGTGATCTTCAATGTCTTCTGATCTTCAGACAGTTCAGCCGAGGGTAGCTCTACACCCGAAAACCATCTATTGATCAATGCCTGTATCTTTTCCTTAACATCGGTCACCTGTTTCACTACTTTTACCTTGTACACTAGGGTCTTTCCAGCAAGGGGATGATTGAGATCTATGTAAACTCTACCTCCACTCACGCTCTTTATTGTCCCGACTGAACCGTCAGAGAATCTCACAGGCATGCCTGGGTAGGGGGTTATCCCCTGCTTTCTAACCTCCCCCAGGGGCATAACCTTAACCTTGGAGGGGTCCCTCTGGCCGTAGGCATTCTCGGGTGGTATTTCTATTTCTTTCTCCTCATTTAGCTCAAAATTGTATAGGCTATCCTCAAGACCTTTAATTAACCTATGTTCTCCTAAGATGACCAGCTGGGGTTCATATTTCTTGCCTTCGCTGTATATGTTAGCTTTTTTTGCCTCTTCCTCTATTGTAGTATCTACGAGCTCTCCTGTATTTTTAACTTTTCCCGTGTAATCTATGTAAATAAAGTCCTTCTCTTTGAACATGATAACCAATGCTCATAAGGCAGTGAAATTTTAAAATTAGTTCCCGCATCAATATCTCGGAATAATATGGTTATATTAAATATTATTTGAGAGAGTCAAAAATATGGAGGTTAGGTTATGATCTTTGACGTAACGCCTTTGGAAAGACTATGATGATAAAATTCAGATTTTGCTATTTCGTGGGCCCGGAGGGATTTGAACCCTCGACCACGCGGTTATGAGCCGCGCGCTCTACCTAGCTGAGCTACGGGCCCACTTCACCCTAATAGGGCATTTTGACTTTTAAGGCTTACGACCGGGTAAATCGCGGACATGCATTGCTTTCTAAGCCTTTACTTTGCGCCCTATAGATAAGTAGTAATTGAAGTAAAAATCCATTTTTCCTCATCAAGGAAGAGTCAAAAATTAGCTTGGAAAGGTAGTTCTGATAATTATTAGTCATGCTCTTTCGAAGAAGAAATGGCATACAAATTTATACTATACTGTATCGTTGATCTCATGAATTATCGTATTAAGGATATATCCCTTGCGGATCAGGGTCAAGCCCAACTAGAGTGGGCAGAACTGCATATGCCAGCTCTCATGAGCATACAAAGGGAATTAGAGAGAACGAAACCTCTAAAAGGAGTAAGAATTGCAGCAGTATTACATGTTACCAAGGAAACTGGAGTTCTAATGAAGACCCTTAAACTTGCTGGTGCAGAGGTATCCCTAGCAGCTAGCAATCCCCTGTCCACTCAAGATGACATAGCTGCTGCGCTGGTGAAAAAATATGAGATCAACGTGTTTGCATGGAAAGGAGAAAACGAGCAGGACTACTATGACAACATAAGGTCAATTGTGGAGACTAAACCGCAAATAGTAATGGATGATGGTGGAGATCTACATGCTTACTTACACGAGAATAACCTTTACAGTAACGTGATAGGTGGCACCGAGGAGACGACTACTGGCGTGGTTAGGCTAAAGGCCATGGAAGAGGATGGTGTTCTGAAGTATCCAGTTATTGCCGTAAATAACGCGTTCACCAAATATCTCTTTGACAATAGATTCGGTACTGGACAGAGCGCAATTGACGGAGTTCTTAGGGCAACTAACATTCTAATAGCCGGAAAGATATGCGTGGTTGCAGGCTACGGTTGGGTAGGTAGGGGAATAGCTTCTAGACTCAGGGGGCTTGGGGGTAGAGTAATAGTGGTAGAAGCTAACCCATTAAGGGCATTAGAGGCCGTGATGGAAGGATTCGAAGTGATGACCATGAAAGAGGCATCTAAGATAGGAGACTTATTTATCACGGCCACAGGTAATATTAGGGCAATATCTAAGGAGCACATCCTTAATATGAAGGACGGAGCGATCCTTGCCAATGCGGGTCATTTCAACGTGGAAATAGATGTCGATGGGCTAAGAAAGATGGCTAAGAGCAGGAGGATCATTAGGCCATATACCGAGGAAAATGTATTGTCCGATGGAAGGAGAATATACCTTCTGGCAGATGGAAGATTAGTGAATTTAGCTGCGGGTGAAGGACATCCCAGCGAGGTTATGGACCTTAGTTTCTCGAACCAGGCTCTATCTGTACTTTACATCTACCAGAACAGAGGGTCCCTAATGCCAAAAGTCTATGATGTTCCCCAGGATATCGATGAGAGAGTAGCTAAATTAAAACTAGACTCGATGGGAATACAAGTGGAGCAACTAACAAAGGAACAGGTTGAATATTCTAAACAATGGAGATATGGTACCTAAACCTTTTTAACTATAAATGATTATTTCAATGTATTATTAATCTAGAATTAAGACCTTAATCAAAACATTAATCTTGATCGTCGCAATTAGTAGATACATGACATGGGAACTCTCCTGTCGAAAATTATAAGTACTATTCATATGAGGATTGATTGGTGCTTGCGTTGATGGAAGAGGAATGGGAAGACATAGAGGAAGAGGAATGGGAAGACATAGAGGAAGAGGAAGATTGGGAAGAGGATGAATGGTAAAGTAAAAGAGAGATAATTTTTGTTTTTTGCGGGAGGTGTGCTACTTGAGGGTTGCAGTCATTAATTATGACTCCTGTAAACCCGATAAATGCTCGATAGAATGTGTTAGGTTCTGTCCCATAAATAGGGCTGGGAGCAAGGCCATAGAGATAGATCAAAGCAAGCTAGGTAAACCCGTTGTCTATGAGGAAACGTGTATTGGATGTAACATCTGCGTAAAGAAGTGTCCCTTTGAGGCGATATCCATAGTAAATGTACCAGATAATTTTAGTAAAGAAATTATCCATAGATATGGAACTAATGGATTTGAACTCTTTGGTCTTCCCATTTTAAAGAGCGGCTACGTTATAGGCCTCTTGGGCAAAAATGGAGCAGGTAAAACTACCATACTGAAGATATTGAGCGGCGAGATAATACCTAATTTTGGGGAAGTCGAGAAACAACCTAGTATAGATACAGTCCTTCAAAAATTTAAGGGAAAAGAATTATTTTCCTATTTTTATGATTTATATAATAAAAAATTAAGAGTAGTCCATAAAATTCAGTATGTGGAATATGCCTCCCGCTTGCTAAAGGGAGAGGTTTCTCAACTTCTGAGGAAGGTAGATGAGCGAGGTAAACTAGACGAGATAAGAGAACTGCTCTTCATGAATTCCATTTGGAATAAGGAAATTTCGACCCTCAGTGGAGGAGAACTACAGAAAACGCTGATTGCGGCCGCCTTGGCCAGAGAGGCGAACGTTTATGCCATAGACGAGCCATCTTCCTATCTAGATGTCAGGGAAAGGATTAACGTAGCTAAGGGAATAAGGGAACTCACGAAGGGAAAATACGTAGTTACCGTAGATCATGATTTAATAGTCCTTGATTATATTGCAGATTTTGTCTCAATTATTTATGGTGAAAGTGGAGTGTATGGAAAAGTATCAAAAACATATTCTACCAGGGTTGGAATCAACAACTTCCTTAACGGATACCTCCCGGCTGAAAACATGAGAGTTATGGATCATAAGATACAATTCTATCTAAAGGATGTTACAGATTTGGACTTAGCTAAAAACTCCGCAGAGAAAGTGCGCTGGAGCAACATAACTAAGACCCTAGGAGATTTCTCACTCAACACGGAGCAAGGTTTCGCTAGAGAAGGTGAAGTCATAGGAATCGTGGGTCCCAACGGAATAGGTAAAACGACGTTTATCAGAATCCTGGTAGGGGAGATAGAACCAGATTCGGGCTCTATCGTGCCTACAGGACTTACCTTATCCTATAAGCCACAACGTATAGTTCCTGACTACGAAGGAACTGTGAGGGAATATCTAGAGTCGGTCAGTAAGGATATATTATCTACTTCCTCTTGGTTTTATACTGAGGTTACGCGAAGACTTCGACTTCATAAGCTCTTGGACTCCAACGTTAAGGATCTTAGCGGAGGAGAATTGCAGAAGCTCTACGTAGCGGGGGCTCTAGCCAAGGAAGCACATATATACTTGCTAGACGAACCCTCCTCGTATCTTGACGTGGAAGAAAGGTACGTGGTAGCTAAGGCTATAAAGAGGATTACAAGGGAAAGAAAGAGCGTTTCGTTCGTTGTAGATCATGATCTCGCTATCCACGATTATATCGCCGATAGACTCATTGTTTTCACTGGAACTCCAGGTAAAAGTGGTCATGCCAGCGAACCCCTATCCTTGAGCAAGGGAATGAATACGTTCCTTAAGGAAATTGGGCTCACCTTCAGAAGAGATGCTGAGAGCGGAAGACCTAGGGCAAATAAGATAGGAAGTTACCTTGATAGGCTCCAAAGAGAAAGGAACGAGTACTATTCTACAGAAACTGTCGCGGACTAACTGTTTAGATGAATTAGAAAGGGGCTAAAGGGTCAGATATCCTTTCGCCTTAACTTTTCTTCAATAAGACTTTTTATTTGTTGAACCTGTAAACAGTGTCATGAGATCTACTGTTAGTGTAATCAAGGCAGATATTGGAAGTTTAGCTGGACATCACGTGGTACATCCAGATACAATGGCAGCTGCCAACAGAGTTTTAGCAGAGGCTAAAAGACAGGGTATAATCCTTGACTACTACATTACCAATGTAGGTGATGATCTAGAACTAATAATGAGTCACACTAGGGGAGAATTGGATACCAAAGTCCATGAAACTGCCTGGGATGCATTCAAGGAAGCTACTAAGGTATCCAAGGAATTGGGTCTATATGCAGCGGGTCAGGATCTACTTTCGGACTCGTTTTCTGGTAACCTAAAGGGAATGGGTCCTGGGATTGCAGAACTAGATATAGAGGAAAGACCTTCAGAACCAATTGCCATTTTCATGGCCGATAAAACTGAACCAGGAGCGTTCAACTTGCCTCTTTATAAGATGTTTGCAGATCCATTCAACACAGCAGGCCTAGTTATAGATCCCACAATGAATGAAGGATTCAAGTTCGAGGTATTGGACGTGTATGAGGGGCAAAGCGTGGTTTTGAACAGTCCTGAAGAGATGTACTCGCTATTGGGATTAATAGGGACCCCAGCAAGGTATGTGATAAGGAGAGTTTACAGGAAGGCTGATAATATGATCGGATCAGTGACCTCCATAGAGAGATTGAATCTGATAGCGGGGAAGTACGTGGGTAAGGATGATCCTGTCCTTATAGTAAGATTACAGCACGGTTTTCCGGCTCTTGGAGAGGCACTGGAGGCATTTTCATTCCCATACCTAGTCCCTGGATGGATGAGGGGAAGCCATTATGGCCCCATCATGCCAGTATCGCAAAGGGATGCCAAGGCAACCAGATTTGATGGACCTCCAAGGCTCATAGGGCTAGGCTTCAATGTTAAGAATGGAAAGTTAACCGGACCCTCCGATCTATTTGATGATCCCGCCTTCGACGAGACTAGAAGAATGGCATCCGTTATAACTGACTATATGAGAAGACACGGACCCTTTATGCCGCATAGACTAGAGCCAACAGAAATGGAATACACGACTTTGCCAACACTAATAGAAAAACTAAAGCCTAGATTTAAGAAGGAAGAGGATGTGAAGAAGGCCAAACCTAGTGTTTATACATCAAAGGATCAAGGAATGGACTAAATTTATTTTACTCGACGATAAACAACTCTTGGGTGATTACGTGGGTAATATATATACGAGGGACATAAAGAGAATCGGTCAACAAATATACGAGCTTTATAAAGACCAGATTACCACTGACTACGAGAAGAACAAAGAATTAGTGAAACAGGTAGTTGATGTATATTCTAAGAAGGTTAGAAACAGGATAGCAGGATATATAACCAGGAAGGCGAAACAAGCAAGCAGACCTGTTGAAGTCACCGAGCAACAAGAAGAATTAGAGGAGTGAGATGGTTAAAGTAGTGCTTAGAGGTCCGTTGGTATCAATTTTTAGTGGAAATGAATTCTCGGTGAAAGGTGATAATCTCATTTCTATACTTTCAAAAATTGACAAAAGAGGAATTATAGTTAGTGACGGGAGAATTAAGCCTGGTTACCTTATCCTAGTTAATGGGATGGATTTTAGACTTTTAAAAAAAGAGGTTTTGGAAGACTCAGATACTGTAGATATTATTCCCATAAATCACGGTGGATGAGTTGGAAATATTGGAATTGACAGTAGGAAACGGATTAGATGTTAGATCTCTCATTAAATATGATGAGAATTGTGTAACACAAGTGGTGTTGAGGTTACCCCCAGTCTCCGTAATCAGACAGGCATGTTACATTTTCTTTAATGGGAAGTACAAAACCAAAATAAGGGATAAGACCCTCTATTTCCTTACCTTACTTAACTCCACGGATCAACTAAGTATTGCGATGAGGAACACGGTTCCAAAGGACTATGAAGGCATAGCATACCTTATAAAATGTTGCAAAAGCGATATAATAACTGATCAACTCAAAATATCATCCAATCAGGAAAGAATTAGTTTGAGCATGAACGCTGTACTTTCGCTTGGGTGAGACACAATAACATATTTTCAACATCACTAGATGTGGTCAAGACTCCCACCCATTCTACTCATTTTGATTGGGTTACTAATACTTCTTAGTTCTCTGATTCATTTTCAGTTAATATACGTTGTATTACCTTTGATTCCCATAATTTTAGTGGCAATTCTTTCTAGGATAAAGAAAGTTACAACGCTGAGTAGTAGAATCTTTGACAAGCAGAACGTGTTCGAAATACAGTCAAATAATCGTACTTTCACGGGAATTATGCTCAAATTAAATGGAAAGATTGAACTAAATAAAGAGAATATCAACTTTCAAAGAGAATTGGAATCTCTTATGGAGACCTTAGGTAGGAGAGATGTTGGATTTGAGTATTATGTTATAACGAGCTTATCGAAAAAGAGGACATCATCATCCTTAATAGTATTAAAAGAATGTAGCGATTGCAAGGAAGAAGTAATTCAAGAGGTGCAAAATATAAGAAACCTCTCAAACGCAATTGCACCTCACATACAGCTTGACGTAATTTCCTCCTCAGAGGTGGCTGTTCCATTGCCTAAAGGATGGGGGGATTTATCCTTTGCCAGGATCTATGAACGTGTAATAGACTCTCCAAAGAATACCCTTCTTATAAACGAGTATGATGTGGATCTAGGATCTATGAAAACTGAGGTTGCGGAGATTAAAACCGGGATAAAGATTAAAGACCTTACCAGACATATTGCAATATTTGGCACTACAGGTAGCGGAAAATCTACAACTGCTATACTTCTCGCTAAAAAATTAATTAATAAAGGCATTTCAGTTACTATACTGGATTGGCATGGGGAACATGTTGGAAAAATTCCAGACCTAAGGGTAGCAAACGTAGATAATCCTATAAGAATTAACCCGTTAAAATTAGGTGACATAGAGGAAGTAGTGGAGATTTTAGGAGATGTTCTAAGACTTACCGATCCACAAAGATTTCTTCTGTATTCTGTTTTACTGAAAATGAGAAGAGCCAATAAATTCGACATGAAAATGCTAATTTCTATTCTCAGGAATATAGAGGAAAGTAGCAATTGGATGAGAGAAGTAAAATATGGTCTATTGAGGAAAATTTATCTATTATTTACTAAGGAAGCTAAGCTGATATTTGACGATAAGATAGATAATGCAAGAGTCGAGGAAACTCTTTTCAACTCTATTGTTGATTTAAGCTTTATTAGGAACATTAGGCTCAGAAGAATATATGGTTTAATGATAATCAAATTGATGTCAGATTATTTCATGAAGAGTAAACCCATGGTCACTTCCCTCTTAATGATTGAAGAGGCCCATAACTTCTTCGCCCATGATAACGATTTCTTGGAAAAGCTCATTAGTGAGGTCAGAAAATATGGTTTAGGGCTATGTGTCATTTCTCAGTCTCCCTCGTCAATATCTCCTGAAGTTTTGAAAAATACCAATATAAAAATAATACATTCCATTAAGTCAGATACCGATAAAAGGATTTTAGCTGAAGCGTTGTCCTTAACCCCTTCACTCTACGATAGTCTAGATAAGCTAGACGTAGGGGAGGCTCTATTGTCATCACCTAATATTAAGATACCTGTAGTCCTAAAAATAAGAGAAGAAGATTCGAAACAAACGAAATAAAGATAAAACTAAAAAATTTAATCCTCTTCAGAAGGCTTCTCTGACTTGTTATCCTTTCCTCCAGTTCCACCAGACTTCTTACCCGCAGCTACTAGATCATCTATTCTGAGTATCAGTGTGGTAGCCTCTGTGGCTGCCTTGATGGCATTCATCTTTACTAGAGCTGGCTCTATTACGCCCCTTGCCCAGTTATCAGTGGGTTGACCTGTATTGAGATCCACGCCGTACCACTTATTTGCCTCATTCTCATGGAGGGACCTTAGTTTCATCAATTGATCTATAGGATCGAAACCAGCATTCTCTACCAATATCATCACAAGGCTCTCCAGAGCATTAGCGTAAGCCTCTATTGCTAGCTGTTCCTTACCTCCAACTTGTGGAGCCTTCTTCCTCAACCTCTTTGCAATCTCGATTTCCACCGCTCCTCCGCCTGCTACTGCTCTGCCATCCTTGATGACGTCAGCGACTGTTCCTAAGGCATCCCTCAAGGCCCTCTCAGTCTCGTCTACCACTCTTTCTAGACCTCCTCTGATAAGTATACTGATGGCCTTAGGATTCTTGGCTCCCTCCACAAAGACCATCTTATCTTCTCCTATCTTTCTCTCCTCTACAAGTGCTGCATGTCCTAGATCTTGTTCTGATATTTCTTCAATATTGGATACTACCCTACCTCCTGTGGCTCTTGCTAACTTCTCTAGATCGCTCTTCTTTGCTCTCCTTACCGCTAGAATTCCTTTCTTAGCCAAGTAAGACTGGGCTACCTCATCAATACCCTTCTGGCAAATTATTACGTTTGCCCCTGTTTTGGCTATCATATCAACTTTTTCCTTGATAATGTTCTCTTCTTCCTGTAGGAATCTCTCCATCTGGGTGGGATCGTTGATCCTAATCTCAGCGTCTAGCTCTGGCTTTTCTACCTCTAATGGTGCGTCGATCAAAGCTATCTTAGCATTCTCTACCCTCTTAGGCATTCCAGGGTGTACTACTTCTTTATCCACTATTATTCCATATATTAGTTGAGTATCGTTTATACTGCCTCCTGCCTTCTTGACTATCTGAATGTTGTCCAGATCCACATACCACTTATCCCCTCTAAGTTCCGCTACTTGGGATACGGCCTTAACTACCACATCGCTTAGATACTCCCTTGACCCAGCAACTGCCTTGCTACTCAATGAGGTCATAGCAACCTTCTTCATCAACTCAACATCATTAATGCTAATTGGTTGCGCTATCTCTTGGATAGTCTGAAGAGCTACTTCCTCAGCCTTCTTATAACCACTAATGATAATGGTTGGGTGTACCTCCTTGTATAGTAGATCCTCTGCTTTCCTGACTAGTTCTCCTGATAGAATCACAGCAGTCTTAGTTCCGTCAGCTGTCTCTTCGTCTTGACCCTTAGCTATCTGAACTAAGAGTTTAGCGGCAGGATGCTGTAGATCCATCTTGTCCAGCAAAGTAGCTCCGTCGTTTGTGATTGTGATGTCTCCAAGACTGTCTACTAACATCTTATCCATACCTCTAGGTCCATACGTCGTCCTCAACGCCTCTTCTACTGCCTTGACAGCAGCAATGTTGGCCCTAAGGGCTTCCTTTCCAAAGGCTCTGCTTGAACCTTCCTTTAAAATAATTACAGGAATACCTTCTGGAGTTGTAGCAACTGTAGCTTGTGAAGCCATAACGGTCACCTTTCAGCATCTCTTAGAAAGAGGTTATATAAAAACTTTTCTTTTGTGACTAAAGGGTAGATTAAACCGAAATATTAATAAAAGATAAGTTCATCCCAAGTCAAATGAGTTACACTAACTCAACCTTTAATCCTGTTCATGAACTCCATAAATACAGTCTTCTCGGCGAAACAATAATTTCACTATAAAGGGAGATCTGTCACGAAATATTAATTTAACTCTACTTAAATATTTTAATAAGTTTTTAAATTTTAATTTTTTATTTTGGATTCCTCAACCATCCTCATTATTTCAAGTCTTACATTGAAAGGAATTTGCTTTATAATTCTCTTTATATTTTCTTCACTACTATAATATGTTTTCAATATTCTTTTAATACGTATTTTATCATTACCATAAACAAGGTAATATGTCAATAATACTCTTGTCTTAAACTTTAGTCCGCTAAAAATTCCCATCTTTTCAAGATATTTGTATATTTTAATTGCTACCTTATCACTTTCAATCTTATATAGGGCGTCTAGAGAAATCTGAGAGTAAATCTTAGATCCTTGAATAGATCCTTGATTAAGTGATACATTTAGTTTAACTCCTTTATACTTTCTTAGAAATCTAGATTTCTTCAAAAGGTGCATAAATTCTTTGAATGACTCTATTTCGCGATTCTTATATAGAAGACTTCTGTTTTGCGACGACCTCAAGACCTCTTCCATGAACATGGGTCTGTAATCATAAACTCTATCCGCAGTTGTTCCACAGTCCCCGCAGACCACTTCCCCTCTTGTATAATCCCATATCAGATTCTTGGAACCGCAATAGCTACACCTGATATTATCCATACATAGTAACACGATAGACACTATTCATCTGTCATTGTTGTCCTAAAGAAATCGTGAGAGATCAGATCGAAACTAATTTAGTTATGTTAAATCCATTCCACCAAAATGAGCAATGCTTTTGAGGAACTGATGGACTTCCTTTCAAAGGGTGACATCGAAGAAGCAATAACGCGTGCTAGACTACTCGAGAAAAATGATAAATCTGCATGGAATAAATTCGTTGTATATCTAGATCTGAGAACAAAAGGAAAGAAGGTTTCTATTTCCAATATAGGTCCTAGTTTGGGAATTTTAGACAGAAACAACAAATTAGTTGCTTTGGTACTAGTCATATCAGAAAATGAGTCAATAGATATGGAAAAAATTATTGATCTAGTAAAGTTTGCGAAATCGATGAGAATGGAAATTTTCATGGCACTCGTCGATAAATACGGAGATATAACATATTATACCCTCGAAGAAATCAACTTAACGAAGTGATTCGGCATGGTATCCTATGAGCCTATGCGCGGGATGGAGGATTATTTTGATGTGGATTCAAAGATCATTAGGTGGATAGAGAGCAATTTTAGGGAAACTGTAGAGAAAGCAGGTTATAAGGAGGCCATGACCCCAATTGTCGAGGACTTTGAACTGTTTTCCCTTAAGGGTGGAGAGGAACTAAGGAACACGATGTACGTGTTTAAGGATAAGGGGGAGAGAGAAGTGGCTCTAAGACCTGAGATAACTCCCAGTATCGTGAGGTTATATCTTAATTCTTTACAACATTATCCAAAACCCCTAAGAATTTTCTATATAGGGAGGGTATATAGGTATGATGAGCCTCAACAGGGCAGATATAGGGAATTTAGGCAAGCAGGGGTTGAATTACTAGGCTCGGATTCTATTCTAGCCGACATAGAAGTTCTCCATCTCTTAGAAAATTTCTATAGAAGAATAAACCTTAAGGACAAAATATCTTTGAAAATAAATAATATAGGAATTTTCAGAATAATCTTTAATAAACTCTCATTTGATGAGCAAGTTCAGGAACACCTGTTACACCTTTTGGATAAGGGAAAGATAGAGGAGGCGGAAAAAATCTTAGATGAGAAGATACGCGATAACTCTAAAATAAGACAATTCATTTATACACTAATTACTAACGGTAGATCACTCAAATTAGAAGAGGCAATGAGGGAGGCAGAAAAGACAGAATTGTCTGAACTTGTAAATGAGATAGAGAATCTAAAACTCATCTCAGAAATTCTGTCGTCCCTGAATCTTGACCATATTGTAGATCTTGGTTTCGTTAGAGGACTTGCATACTACACTGGCCCTATCTTTGAAGTGGTGAAAAGAGATCTTCCGTTCAGTATCGCTGGAGGCGGAAGATATGACTCGCTAGTGGAAGTTTACGGAGGAAATAGGACGCCTGCGGTTGGATTTGCCATAGGAATAGAGAGAACTATGTATGCACTTAACAAAGATGGGATTAAATTCGACTCCAATGCCCCATTGGTAGCTGTTGTAGCCTTAGACAGGTCAGTTATCCCCCATGCGCTTTCCATAGTTTCCATGCTCAGGGACAAGGGGTTCATAACTGTGCTAAACAACAAGGAGATTCCGCTATCAAAACTCGTACCCCTATATGCCGAACAGGGATTTACACATCTAATCATCATGGGGCAAAAAGAAATCACTTCAGGGAAAGTCACTGTTAGGAACCTTGTTAAAAGGGAACAGATAACAACTGATGTAAAGGAGTTAACGAACGTGATTACTGCTCCCGATAAATAACGCCAATGATGTTATTTATCCGTTTAATTTGAAATATATCCAATTGATCTTTCCCTATTAACTACCTTCAACTTCATGCTTAACTACACTCTCAACAGATCTTAATCTCAGTGTCATAACTAGTGAGCTCTAGAGGCCTGGAAATTAAGACAAATATTATAACCCTTAGAAGAGTAGATTGAGAGGGAATATTAATGGAAGAATTACCTTCAACTGCAGTTGGTATCAGGCTTCAAGATGGAGTGATTTTGGGAGCAGTAAGGCGATTAAGTTATGGCGGATACGTGTTAAGTAAGTCTGCCAAGAAAGTTTTCCCCATATCAAGGTTTGGAATAGGAGGAGCGGGACTCTTCGGAGATCTTCAGGCACTAACGAGGATAATGAATGCAAACATCAAATACTATGAGCTTTACAACAACAGGCCTATCTCTACTAGAGCTGCTGCCAAGTTATTGTCAATAATACTTTACCAGTATAAGTATATGCCCTTTATCTCAGAGGTCTTATTCGGAGGAGTTGATAACGGAGAACCACAACTATATGTGTTAGATCCCCTAGGTTCTCTCCTTGACGATATATACGCAGCCGTGGGATCTGGAGCTAGGGTAGCTATAGGTGTCTTAGAGGCCGAATATTCAGAGAAGCTAACGTTAACCCAAGGAAGGGAACTTACCATAAAATCATTGAGAGCTTCTGCTGAAAGAGACGTAACTTCAGGAGATGGAATAGATATTCTTACCATTTCAAAGGATGGAAAAATAAATACTGAATTCCTATCATCTTAATTACTCAATAAATTTCTTTAAACTATCCTTAAATGGCGGATATGCTATCCCTTTTTCTGTAATAATACCAGTTATAAGTTCCGGTGGTGTCACATCAAAGGCTGGATTTAGAACTTCCGCATCCTTCACAGTTATATCTACCATGTTTAATACAGTCCTTACCTCGTCTGGTTTCCTCCTTTCAATCACAATCTCATTAGCTCCAGTTCTATCAATTGTACTGGTTGGAGCGACAACGTAGAAATCTACGCCATGATACTTTGCTAGAATAGAAATTCCATATGTACCTATCTTATTGGCTACATGGCCAGAAACTAGTATTCTATCTGCGCCCAAAATCACCTTCGTAACCCCTTCATACCTCATGGCATATGCAACCATGTTATCAGTGATAAGTTTTGAGGGAATACCGTCCTTGGTTAACTCCCACATAGTTAGCCTAGCACCCTGCAACAATGGTCTAGTCTCGGTAGCAATAACCCTGATAGACTTTCCCTGCAACCAAGCTGTCCTTATAACTCCAAGGGCTGTACCAAAGCCGGCAGTAGCGAGGGATCCAGTGTTGCAGTGGGTAAGGATGACGTCTCCGTCCTTTATCACTTGGCTACCTATTTCTCCCATTCTCCTATTGATCTCAATATCCTCCCTCTGAATTCTCAAAGCCTCTTCGACTATCCTCTCCTTGAATTCCTCCGGAGATACGTTGTCCGAAATCAGAGAGTTTGCCTTAGCTCTCATTCTATCTATAGCCCAGAAAAGGTTGTAAGCCGTGGGTCTGGTCCTACTAAGCCTCTCCGCTGCCCTGTTCAATACTTGATATAAGGTCTGGACATCTCCCTGGGAATTATAAACAGCTGCAGCTATACCCAACGCGGCCATTACCCCTATTGCTGGGGCACCCCTAACTTCCATGGTCTCTATGGCTCTTGCAATATCCTCGTAGTTTGATGATTCCTTATACTCCTCTTTCCATGGTATAGCACTAGTGTTCAGCCACACTACCTTTCCATTTTCGAATTTTAAGGGAACTATGTCACTGAGCTTTCTCAATTCACTCACTCTTCCTTACACAGAAGTATACGTGATCCATGACGTTTAACCCAGCTCTCTTTAGGAAATCATCCTTACTAGATATCCTTAAGAGTGGTCCAAAGAACGATATTATGGTTACAAATGTGCCATCTCCCTTCTTTTTTTGGGTTACGACATAACCATGTGCACAAAAATCTTTCTCGGTGAAATCTGGTCTCTCCTTAGAAAGGATCACATTAACATTCTCGCCATCCTTGAACATGTTTAGTGAAGATATCATGTCAAGATTAAACTCAGTGTCTTGGCACCTCACGGCTACTATCAGGAGATCCCTAAGTTCTCCCTTTTTTATTGAATCTATTTTGCACATTTCTGAAAATGAATAACTACTGAGCACGGGAATCACTCCACTATTTAAATCCCCATATTTTAACTTTATGTGGGTATGGTTATGAGTGCCTCAAAAAGAATCGTAGCTGACATGAATTCACTACTGGATAAAACAGTGGTGGTCAAACTAAGTAATGGTAAGAGCTATTCAGGCCAGTTATCCTCGTACGAACTGACTCCATTCATGGTAAGCCTAATTAATGCTAAGGATAGTGAAAATAATTCCTTCTACAAGGTTCTGATAAATGGCAACATGATATCGGAGATTTTAGTCAAGTCAGTTCCGATTTTCGATGCCAGAGAGTTCGCTGATGTGGTCCAGAAAAACCTAGGTCTTAGACCAGGTGACGTGAAGGTGTATGAGGAAGTTGGAATTATTACAGTAATGGAGAGAATCAAGGTATCCGAAAGCGGAGTTGAGGGCAGCGGTCCCATGGCTCAGAGAATATACGACCTTTACAACGAGTATATTGCTAAGAAGAAAGGAGACACGAAATGATAGGTGACTTTGAAGTAAAGGATGAGGATCTGGCTGGTAGAATAGGGATACTGGAAACCAAACATGGTAAGCTCGAAACTCCAGTTTTTTTCCCAGTCATAAATCCCCTTAAGCAGGAGGTATTCCTAGAGGAACTCAAGGCCGTAGGCTTTAATAATTTTATTACAAATTCATTCATACTAAAGAAAAATAATATTCTCCAAGGCACTATTCACGAGAAGTTTGGGGATAATTTCGTAATTATGACGGATTCTGGAGCATACCAAATACTTGAATATGGTGAGATAGAGCAGACAAATAGGGATATTGTATCATTCGAGGCGAAAATTAGGCCAGATATAGCGGTGTTCCTAGATATACCAACTGGCAATACTGACGACCGAGAAGAGGCAAAGTTCTCAGTGGAGATGACCCTAGAGAGAGGGAAGGAAATCGCTGACATTGTGGACCAGAACGAGGATATTATCTGGGTTCATCCTATTCAGGGAGGTCAGTTTCTTGATCTAGTGGAGTATTCAGCTAGGGAAGCCAATAAAAGAACCAACTACAAGATGTTGGCTCTTGGAAGCCCTACGGTTTTCATGGAGAAGTATAAATATGATACCCTAGTAGACATGATCTATACCGCTAAGTCGAGCGTAAGTAGGGGTGTTCCCTTCCACCTATTTGGAGGCGGTGTTCCCCATATAATTCCCTTTGCCGTAGCTTTGGGCGTGGATTCGTTTGACTCTGCATCCTATGCTATTTTCGCTAGAGATAATAGGTACTTGACGAGCGAGAGAACTTATAGACTTGAGGACCTTGAGTACTTCCCGTGCAGTTGTCCTGTTTGTTCTAGATACGATCCGTCAGAACTACTGGAGATGAAATCCGAAGAGAGATACAAACTTCTGGCTATCCATAACCTTTGGAAGATAAGGGAGGAAGTGAACAGGGTAAAGCAGGCCATTAAGGAAGGAAGATTGTTTGAATATATTCAACAGAAAGCTTACTCGCACCCAGCTCTCTATTCAGCCTTTAAATCAATACTCAAATACTCCAGTTATCTAGAGAAATACGATCCGAGGGTCAAAGGCAACGTTAAGGGACTCCTGCTATTTGATCATAATTCCATGAACAGGCCTGAACTTCTGAGACATTCAGAATTTATGGCAAATCTGAAACCCAAGAGGAACAAGGTAATAATAATTTGTGGCGATAAATTAGGTAGTCCCTTTATTTCAGACCCTAAGGTCAAATCGATACAAGGAAGGAACAGAGACTACGATACATTCGTAGCGCTTCCCTTCTATGGCCTAGTACCTGTTATGGCATCTGAAGCGTTCCCATTATCGCAGTTCGAGATTCCTGACATAATAGACGATACCACATTAAATGAAACAATACTGAAAATAAAAGAGACCTTGCGCAATAAAAATTACGCAGAGATAAAGTTCATGGAATGTGAAAAATCTGTACTATCACATATAATGTCTATCAACCCCACTCTTTGAAATTTCCTTTTGTATCATTTCAAGCTGCCTTTGGAGTTCCTGCTCTATTTTCTTGGCATCCTCGTAAAGCTCTCTTGTATCTATATTGAACCCAATTAGTTTGTTTATTACATCTACTGCCACAGCAGCTGCTCCTGGATCTAATCTCTCCCTATCCGCATACGGAAGTAGAATAGTTGCTGGAAGATCCTCTATTTCTGCGTAAACTGTAAACAGGGCCAGTGGTCCTACCATGATTAACTGTTTGTTAAGAGTGGGATAGGGTAAATCAATTGTGCTTTTGCTGGTCCTCATCCACTTTATGGGCTCATTAACGTCCTTATACCTCTTATCTAAGCCTCCTATTAGAATGGAGTCCTTCACCTGTATCCTCTTTAACCATTTAACTAGGCCATGAGTGAAGCTACTCCACTCCCTTTGAAATGGGAGCAGATGATTTAAGAGTACTAGAACCCTGAACTCCTCATCATAAAATAACTCAAAGGGTGTGGCAACTCCATAGTCATCAAGAAAAGTAACATCCCTAAGGTATTTCGTGGTCACAAACCCTACCCTTCTCATCTTTCTTGATAGAACAATATGCCTCACTGATAGGTAACCAACCTCACCTAGGGTCCTGAAACCTGAGATGAATCTGGAATTGGCCAGCTCGCTCTCTGAGACGTCTTTCAGAATTACTTTCGTATCTTCCACCTCTCCCTAACTGTTAATGCTACTCCCCTTTTATATTCCATTACTTCCTCGCCTGACAATCTCATTTTTCCTATTGCCAGTAACTCATCATCTCCATTCACAACTAGGGCCTCATCACCAGCTCTTAACTTCCTGTCCACGTTCTCCACGTGTTTAGCGAAAACATTCCCCTCCTTCAGTATTGCGTCTTCCACTTCTTTTCTTACCATTACCCTTAGACTGGGAAAGGGAGCGCATTCCTTAAGTCTCCTCCCAGCGTTTATGGTTAAGGAGAAAAGCCCGTCCTGTGGTCTTAACACCAAGAACAAACCGTCCTTGGAAAGAACGTTCCTAATACGCCACGTGTTTACAGAACGCTGAATCCTGAACGAGTCCTGATCAAATAAACAGTTACCTATGCCTATTCCGAACTGGTAATCGGCTATTGCCTTTAACACTTCAAGATAGGGGAGTGCGTCCTCCGGTTCTGTGACAAATTGCCTGTATCTGCTCTGACTCATACATACTTCTCTCCCCTATCCACAACTTCCTTACTTAATTTTTTGGATCTCAACCTTTCAATAGCGCTCTTGAAATGAGTCATACTGATAACATTACTGTCATTCCTTATTGCGATATAACCCGCTTCGGTACAGAGATTCCTAAGGTCTGCTCCGCTGAATCCTTCGGTCATCATGGCTAGCTCATCTACGTTAACCGAATTATCCACCTTCATTTTTTGGAGGTAGATTCTCAGTATCTGCTTTCTCCCTTCAATGTTTGGCAATGGGATCTCTATCAGCCTGTCAAATCTTCCTGGCCTTAGAAGAGCAGGATCAAGTATGTCTATTCTATTGGTCGCTGCAATGATTTTCACGTTGTCCAAGGGTTGGAAGCCGTCTATCTCTGCAAGGAGTTGCATTAGCGTTCTTTGAACTTCCCTCTCTCCACTGGTCCCCAAATCAACCCTCTTAGCTCCGATGGCGTCTATTTCATCAATGAATACAATGGAGGGTGCCTTCTTTCTTGCCAGTTCAAATACATCCCTGACCACCCTGGCCCCTTCTCCCACAAACTTCTGAGCAAACTCGGAGGCCACAACATGTATGAACGAGGCGTTACTCTCTGTGGCCACCGCCTTCGCCAACATGGTTTTTCCAGTACCAGGTGGACCGTATAGAAGTATACCCTTAGGGGGAGTAATCCCAAGTTCCTTGAATAGTTCGGGCTTCTTAAGGGGGAGCTCTACTACCTCTCTCACTTCCTGAATTTGTTGATCCAACCCACCTATATCTTGGTATCTCACGTTGGGTCTCTCTACCACCTCCATTGATCTAACCAAAGGATCATCCCTGTCCCTCAGCACCTCTACTACCGCCGAGCCCCTTTGATTTAGAGCCACATATCTGCCTACTTTAATGGAACTAAAGTCCACCGTTCCTGAGACGTTGACTACTAGGTTTGGACCCGAGGTACTCTTAACCACAACTCTACCATCTTCGAGGATGTCCAGAACGATTGCCTCAATAAGTGGCGGACTTAACAACTTCTCCATCTCAGACTTGTAGTAGTTCAGTTCCTTTCTCAGGCTCTCTGCCTCCATTTGCATTGTCCTTATCTTCTCCTCCAGTATCCTCACCGCGTGCTCATCTGTCACAGAAGCATCCCTTGAGTATTCTAGTTCATCAGACAAACTAGATCGAATAACTAATTTGTTAAGTTAGACTAAAAATGTTTATCGCCAACTATTATACATGAGACCAATGAAAAAGGGCGTAGAGACATATTGCGAAATGTGTGGAAACAGGATCGATGGACCTGGTTTCTCGGTGAAATTTGAGGGTAGTACCATAACAGTTTGTAGATCCTGCTATGAAAAAATAAAGAAACACTCCACTCTAGTCCCCAGGGAGACGAAACCTCAACCCGCTAAACAAAAGAGGATTGAGAAGGCTGAGGAGGTGGAACTCGATATCGACGAAGAATATCCTAGAATCATCAAGGAGGGGAGGGAGAGACTTCACATGAGCACGAAGGAGCTGGCAGAGAGAATGAAGGTCCAGGAGAACATCATAAAGAGAATGGAAATGGGAAAACTAAAGCCAACCATAAACGAGGCGAGGATATTGGAACGCATACTGAACGTGAAACTTGTGGTCCAAGTAAGTCAAGGAAAGAGCAAGTCCCAGGAGCCAGATGATCAAACCTTAACACTAGGTGATATCATCAGAATCAGGGAGGGGAAGAAGTGAAGGCTACCCTTTTCGTATCCCAAGACTTCGCTGACGAGGCCGTATCCCTACTTGAGACCGCAGGATATGAGGTAGAGAAGACCTATCCTCTTCCCTCTAAACCCAACAGGTTATATTACATCCCTCAGGACAAACTGAAACTCCTGCAGGACCAGGAAACTGACGCGGTGGTGGTCTTTGACCTTCTCTCCCCAAGGCACTTCATCAACCTTAACAGGTCACTGAATGGGAAGAAGGTACTGGATAAGCTTCTGATTCTCCTTGAAATATTTGCACTTCATGCCGGATCAAAGGAGGCTAAACTTCAAATTGAACTAGCCAGATTAAAGTATGAATTACCAATTATCAAAGATATATACAGTAAAACTAAAATATCTGAGCAACAGGGGCCCCTGGGTGCAGGTACCTACGGTGTAGAGTCCGCTTTGAGACTCTACAACCGCAAAATATCCAAGATAACGAAGGAATTGGAGGGACTAAAGAAGTTCAGAGAGATGCAAATGCAAAATAGGAGGGAAGAATTTCCCTATGTAGCTATCACAGGCTACACCAACGCGGGTAAAACCTCGATCTTCAACGCGCTAACCGGGCTAAACAAACCAACGGATCAGTCGATGTTCACCACTACTGCACCAAAGAGATACGCTATACCCATTGGTTCCAAAAAGGTAACATTGGTAGATACTGTGGGATTCATTAGGGGAATTCCTCCCCAGATTATCGATGCCTTCTTCGTTACGCTGTCGGAGATAAGATATGCCAATGCCCTCCTGCTCGTGGTTGATATCTCTCTTGAGGACTCCCTCCTCTTAGAAATGACAAGATCCTCCTTCGAGATCCTTAGGGAGCTGGGGATATCTGGCAAACCCATGATCATAGTGGGTAATAAGGCCGATCTGGTGGACGGAAGGTCTAAGGAGAAGATGGACATGGTATACTCCCTCAGTGATAACCTATACTCTCCCGTTGTGGATGCAATCTTAGTTTCAGCTAAAAAGGGATGGAACCTAGATAGTCTGAGGGATAAGATATTCTCCCTAGTCAACTGAAAGAGATATACGTGCTCAGACTGGGTCACAGACCTCAGAGGGATAAGAGGGTTACTACTCACGTAGCCTTGGTAGCGAGGGCCTTTGGAGCCAAGGGTATATACATTCACGGAAACGACCAGAAGTTGGCCAAGAAAATTGAAGACGTAATTAATGTATGGGGAGGAAAATATTTCAGAATTGAAATGATATCCAATCCAAAGAAACTGGTTAATGACTGGAAAGCGACGGGGGGCAAGGTAGTTCACCTAACCATGTATGGAATTAATTTACCACATGTCCAGGAAAAGCTAAAGGAGCTCGATAAGATTCTTGTGATAGTGGGTGCGGAAAAGGTAGAGGGATGGTACTACCACATGGCAGACTTCAATGTTGCCATCTCTAACCAGCCACATTCGGAGGTGGCATCCTTGGCCCTATTTCTTGACAGAGTATATAAGGGAGAAGAACTAAATATTATGTTTGGGGACAGCAAAATTAGTGTTATCCCTATGGAGAGAGGTAAGAAGGTGGTCAGAAATGACGGGCAACATTGATCAACTCATGAAAGATATGGCTAGGGATCTCCTGGGAGAGGACGTAATAGATGTGCTCTCTTTCCTTCTTGATAATAAGACAGAGCTAACTGACGAGGAGATGGCCAACAAACTCAACGTCAAGGTTAACGAGGTCAGGAAGAAGTTATATGCCCTTGCTGAACACGGGCTGGTGAGCTACCGGAGAACCAGGGATAAGGAGACTGGTTGGTATGTATATTACTGGAAGGCCAATGTGGATCAGATAAATGAACTTCTCCTCTCACGTAAGAGGGAGATCCTGAACAAACTTAAGGCTAGATTGGAGTACGAAACTAACAACGAGTTCTATATTTGTCCCGAGGATAAGACCAAGTACACCTTTGAGGAGGCCTTTGAGAATGAGTTCAAATGTCCCAAATGCGGTGTTCAACTGGTCTATTACGATTCCGCCAAAATGCGGGAATTCCTAGAACGTAAAATAAAGGAAATAGAAGAGGAGATCGCCAGGGAGACAAAGGTTGGGAGCTCCTAAGGTAGTCGACCTTTTTTCAGGGGCCGGGGGATTTGGTAGGGGTTTTAAAGAGGTAGGTTTCCAGATAGGGGTTGCTGTGGAAATCAATCACGCTGCCGCCAGGACTTACTCAGCTAATTTTCCCACAACCATAGTTCTCGAAGAGGACATAAGGGAAATTACAGGGAGGGAAATAGTGAGGGAAATTGGTAAAGAACCGGACGTTGTAATAGGAAGTCCACCATGCGAACCCTTCACAGCTGCCAACCCATTAAGGTTAGACAATCCAGTGGATAGGTTATATCAGGATGAAAGGGGTGCCTTGACCCTGGAGTTCATAAGATTGGTGGGCGAGCTAAGGCCCAAGTTCTTTGTTATGGAGAACGTTCCATCTATAGTAGAGACGAGAGAGTTGAGGGAAGCCCTTATCCACGAATTTAGAAAGGTTGGATATGAACCCGTGTTCAACCTTCTTCGGGCAGAGGACTATGGTAATCCCTCGAGGAGGACTAGGATTTTCATTTCCAATCTCAAACTCGAACTGAATACTGTTCCCAAAAGAACTGTTTGGGACGCAATCTCAGACCTGGAGAATAGGTTTGATGTTCCAAACCACGAAATAGTTGAAGTAAATGAGAGAAAACTCAGGGAGATGGCATCCCTCGATTATGGAGACTATCTAACCATGTTCCGGGGGCACAACAAGGAGATTCCGCTCTATGTAAGGCTAGATCCCATGGATATTGCACCCACAGTTATGGGGAACTCAAAGTTTGTACATCCGTTCAGTCCTAGATACTTGACAGTGAGGGAACAGGCTAGATTGATGAGTTACCCTGATTATCACGTGTTTTACGGTAGCAAGGAGGAGCAATACAACCAGGTGGGAGAGGCTGTACCAGTAGTCTTATCAAGAGGAATAGCATCGAGTATACTCGGTGCTCTTTAGTGGAGATAAGCGTCGTTCTACATAATGTGACGAGCTCGCAGAGACTGGTGGATTTCGCAAAACTAGTGTTCGGGTTAGACGTTAAGAGGCTTGTGTTGACCAAGGTAGGTGGTACCGCAGCGCAGGCAGGCATCCCAGACGTGGGAAGACTGGCACTTAAGACGGGAAAGTCCTTGATTATAT
This sequence comes from Metallosphaera sedula DSM 5348, assembly GCF_000016605.1. Lineage (NCBI taxonomy): Archaea > Thermoproteati > Thermoproteota > Thermoprotei > Sulfolobales > Sulfolobaceae > Metallosphaera > Metallosphaera sedula. The sequence continues at coordinate 2,180,566 of NC_009440.1, forward strand.
TACCAGACCTAAAGGACGCTATAGAACTACTTGGATCTAGGAGGGTATACCTATTATCTCCCCTCGCTGATAGGGAAGTAGATCAATTGGACTTAACCCAGGACTCTTTGCTTGTTTTTTCTGGAATAGAAAATGGATTTACAAAAATAGAGCAGTCACTTGGAGAATATATCACGTTAAGATCCATGAAAGTAGATACGGGCCCAATACCCTACGCTAGCGCAGTCTTATACTGTGCCCTAGTGGGTGGAAAGAGGTAGTTTACGTAACCCTTGCTCAGAAACATATTAATACCTCGCCAAGGAAAATTAGTTCGCGTGACGTAAAAGCCCTTCGTCTACGTTGGGCCCGTCGTCTAGCCTGGTTAGGACGCTGGCCTTACAAGCCAGAGGTCTTGGGTTCAAATCCCAACGGGCCCACTTTTAAGATCAGGATGTATCGCAACCTTTCGACTTTTAGTACTAAACTTTCTAGTTCCTTTTAGTTTTCCCATTCTCCTCTAGAGCCTGCCCTTAACAGGCTAGTACTCTTGTACCATCTCTTTACGTCTAATCGTTTTCACACATCCTAGTAGATTAATCCTACACAATGCGGACCCGCCGGGATTCGGACCCGGGACCTTAGGCTCCGGAGGCCTAAAAAACGATATCCAACGTCGTAAAATATCGTTGGTTGCCAATTTACGCCAATACTCGACAGAAGGCAACTTAAACGCCTTTTACGACTACTTAGTTCACGAAAGGAAAATTAACGAAATGACGGCGAAAGAATACATAAACGCGTTAAGTAGACCTTTCCGCGAATCGCGTAACTCACAAAAGGCTTATCGATTATTCGCTATGTTTCTCGCCTCTCGCGGTATGATCAGTGAAGAATTCGCCTACAAGATACTCAAACTCGTAAAGGTGAAAAAAGCTAACGCCGATTTAAACATACCAACGGTCGACGAAGTAAAACGGACTCTCGATTTGGCGAAAGAGTATAGCGAAAACGTCTATTTCGTCTACAAAATCGCGTTAGAGTCCGGCGCTAGACTAAGCGAAATACTAAAAGCGCTAAAGGATCCTTCGCGTGACATTTGTGAAAGTGACATTTGTTATTATTCCATGGCGTGGCAAAGAGGGTATAAGGGCGTTTTCTACATATTCCACATTACGCCATTACGACAGATTAGCATTACAGAGTCGGCGATACAAGATTTTGAGAGAAGAAGAAAGAACGCGATCAGAATAAAATACTTTCGTAAGTTCGTTGCATCGAAAATGGCGGAATTAGGGATACCGTTAGATGTTATCGATTTCATACAAGGTAGGAAGCCAACTAGAATATTAACGCAACATTATGTTTCGCTATTCGGAATAGCGAAAGAGAACTATAAGAAATACGCAGAGTATTTGAGAGGAGTTAATTATAACTAAGCTACCCCCCGTTAGCAACCGTAAAACCGCGTTACTTTTCCCTTTCTGTTGGATATATATAGCGATAAACCCTTTTGCCGTCTTCGGTATTCTCCATATACGCCTTTGCATTCCGCAAACAGCGGAAGACCTCGATAGGGGTCTCGCTTGCATATTCCTCTTCCGTTATCTCTCTCCTATCGAAGCTAGCGCAAATATCGTTAATATTGTTAACTGGGGATCTCTCGGTCTTGGGAAGTCTCACGTATGTTTCGTCATCTCCCGCTACGAATGTCTCCAACATTCCCTTACTAATTAGGCCGTTTACTGTATCTCCGAATTTACGGATTAAGTCGGCTAGCCTCGGGTTCCTCGATTGGACGAATTGAATAATTTCTGCCTCCCTTCGTGATAGAGTTTCACCATCTTCTCTCTCGTCTCCTCGCATTCCTTCTCCGTCATTCCTTGGCATGGGATCTTCCGAATCTCGTCCTCGCTCATCTCCACGAAAAAACCCCACGGTTCCCATGCCAGTCTCGGTCTCGATTACCTCATTCGCTTCGTCAGATCCAAGTTCTGTTAGGTCGATCTCTTGGATTAGCGTTAATGCGTAAGGCGTAAGGGCCCAATATACCTTCTTTCCTATTATATCCTTATCGACGAGACCCATGTTATACATCGAGTTCATTATGTCCATCGTCTCCTTCGATAGTAGTTTTAGACTTCTGGAAAGATCAGCGTTCTCTATGTATTCCGCTTTGTTCTCATCTTCCTTGATATATCCATGGTCCTTTAGCCACTTCAATATCTCGAGGTCGCGTTCCGACATGTAATGGGCCATGAGTATTATGTCCTTCTTGAACAGTTTCATTACGAACTCTACGTCTTCCCTTTCTATCTTATCATGACGCCTTAACGACGCTACGGCCCTACTAAATGCCTTAGTTATCTCCGTTGCTCTAGAATCGTTATCTGCGTTATCGAAACGTCCGAATATTTTGTTTACCAGTTCGAAGGATTCTTCGGTAGGTTCTGGATCGTCTGGTAACGATTTTAGCCACGCGTACGTAACAAGTTTTATCCTGTTAAACTGTTCATCGTCTAATCCCTTCTTGAACCATATCTTCCTCCTTTTCTTTTCTTTGAACTTCTTATCGCCACTCGATGGAAGATATGGTTGAACCGTCCTATTCAATATCTGCGTATCGATACTTGCAACCACGTTTGTAGAGATAAATGCTGGTTCGCCCTCAACAATCACTTCTTGATCTTTCATCTCCTCCGTCTTCGGATCGCGTACTGGAACGGTAGTCGATATAACTCCCTCGGAGAGGGCCTCCCTCAAATATTTTACACCCTCAAGGTTATCGATCTGTTCGACGAAGAGAACCCTACCATCGAATGTATCTATACTCCTAATATATCCAAGAGCGTTCTGCGTTAGCCTTGTATTCCTGAATACGATAGGATCGTCCGTATTATCTCTGCGTTCATAGAAATACTTGAGGATCGATTTTATGGTAGTCGATTTTCCTGCGCTGCTTTTTCCTGTTAGGATTAGATGAACGCGTACGATCCCCGTATCGCTCTTGTTCCTCTTTAGATGCGAAGATACTATACTCAGTAACGTCGCGATCTTCAACTTCTTCGTTATTCCGTTATCGTCGTCTACAGTATCGTTCTTGGAAAGTTCGAGGAAGAAGTTAATAGGATCCTTGTTTATCTTCTTCCACTCGTCCCAATCCTTTACGACCTCTAAAACGTCCTTATACATCGGCTGAAGTTCAAGTTCATTTACCCACATCTCGAGGGCCGTCGTTATATCCTTCGTTGTGATATGCCTATCGATGGACTTCTTCTTCTCGTATATCTTCTCAACTACCTCCTCTAGGTTCGCTATAACGAACTTGTATTCGTCATTACCCTGACTTTCGCCTTTCTTTTGCTCTTTCTTGTAATATCTTATGGTCGCCATAACGCTTTGCGGAGGAACGGATAACTCGTACTGCGGGAATAAGGGTATTTTCATGTCCTTAACCTTACCCTCGATATATCCGCTGAATCTATACTCGATCTCTAGTCTCCTACCATTCTTTATTATGATAATTCTCTCATTCTCTTTATCGATTATGATATCGTTATCGCTGGTCTCCCGCGAATTTTTAGTAACGTGATGCGATTTTTCTGAATCAATTTTAGAGTGGGGTACCCCACTTTGTGGCATTTGTGGCAGTGATTTCACTTTGCTATGCTCTGTTTTTGCCACTTTTGCCACAAACCCGGGTACCCCCTTTGACTTTTCACTTGTATTCGAGTCGCTACCATGATCATTTTTCGATTCGTTGTATCTAGGCGAAATAATCCGCGCACTTGGTTTTCTACTGTGCGCGGGAGTTTGCGAGTCTCTAGTATCGCTAGGAATCCCGGACTTCTTAGTGATCCTCTTTACGTTAGGGAGATCACTCAGTCTCTTGAGCATCTTCTCTCGCCTCCTCCGGCCATAGTAGTATGTCCTCTTCTTGGAATCCCCTAACTACGAGTATTCCTTTCTTGATGGAATCGGCCATATCCCTATCCACGTTAAGGACGACGTTGTAATCTCGCAATTCGTAGGACCGATACCACTTCTTCTCCTTCGAAGAATAGTAGCCCCCGTAAATCGGCTGGATCCTAACCCCGTAACTGTACTTCCCCTCCTTGGGATCGTCGAGGACTAGGAATACGCATTTCTTACTCGGGTAGACATAGACCGTTTTCCGTTTAGTCCAGTTTTCGCTAGAGCGTCCATTGGCGTTATCCTTTTTATCTCGTTTTGACTCTATATATCTGACCACGGCCTATCACCACATTTTCTTTTTTCTACGCCTCAAATTTTCGTAAATATTCCGCTATCGCGGTTTTCACTAACGATGCCATCGTTAGAGAATTCTTTTTCGCTATTTCTCTTATCTTCGCGTATTGTTCGTTACTTAGTGTGACCTTGATTTCTTTTTCCATTTTTCTCACCCGAAAATGAGGCCTGAAAGAGGATTTATAAAGGGCCCAGTTTTCGCCACTTTTTCTCCCTCTTTTATCACGTACTTTTTGGCACGTGGATCACGAAGACGCTCCCCACTTTTCGATTAGATCCCTTAAGGCCATGCGAATTAGCTCACTCCTATTCGTTACTCCCATTTTACGGCCTACTTCATCTACCTTTTCGATAAAGTCGTAAGGGGCGTAAAAAACATACCTTTCGACTTTGGGTTTTTTAGATTCGTATACCGCCATACTACCCGTCACATTACACTATCCGGCGCGCGCCCTAATAAACTTTCTAGCGCCCAATTATTTATTAGCCCAATTGGGTAATTTTTCGAATATGAAAGTAGTGGCAAAAAAGGGGTCGCACAGTAAAGTCTACTATTTACGAATACCTCATGATTTCATCGAAACGTTTGGCATTACAGAAAGTGACGATTTTACGCTAAACGTTAATTTCGATAAAGACGGAAATCTCGTTTTGTGCTATAAACGCGTGAAAAAGTGATTTATTTTTTTCTCGGCGGTAAGGATTTTTTGCCGTCTTCTTTCAATTTAACGTTAATCACGGCAAAAATTAAGGGTTGCCAATGGCTTATAAATCAAAATTGGCAACCGCTAAATTAGGAGGGGATTTTAGGGGTTGTCCCCTAAAGAAAAGACGAGATATAAGTATGGCGACGTAATCATACGCGAAAGGAAAGGTCGGTATTATGTCTATAAATCGGAAACGATAAACGGTGAGACAAGAGAGCGTTACGTGGGTCCTTTAGATAACGTCGTTGAAATTTACGAGAAATTTAGGATTGGGGGCGTGGGGGTGTCCCCCACATCGGACCCGCCGGGATTCGGACCCGGGACCTTAGGCTCCGGAGGCCTACGCTCTATCCTGGCTGAGCTACGGGTCCCGTCATAACCTTTATTTTCAAGTTATTTAACCTAAACTCCATGACCGATCCCAAGGAAGTCCTGGCTCACTATATCCTGCCAATTCTAGCTAACAAGAGGGTAATTGGTCTGGGAACAGGTAAAACGGTACGGAAGTTAGTAGAGGTGATGGCTCTTCAGGGTTCTCTGCAGGGCAGGATACTAGTAACCAGCTCAACTGATACGGACCTATTAGCCTCCAGCAAAGGAGCACTGGTACTATCTCCCTTTTCCGGGGTTATTCCAGAGATTTACGTAGATGGCTTTGACTTTCTGGTTGAATCTCAGGGAAGGAAGGTTCTCATTAAGGGAGGAGGGGCTGCCCTACTAAGAGAGAAAATACTATCATTTTTCTCAAAAGAAAGAATATTTATAGGAGAGACATCTAAGTTCGTGTCCAGAAGGGAGATCCAGGTTCCGGTGGAAGTGGTACCCGCTGGCTTCTCGCTAATCTTAGTGAGGCTAAACGAGATGGGCCTTAAACCTGTTCCAAGAGAGGGTTCCGGTAAGATGGGCCCAGTGGTTACAGATAACGGTAACCTAATCCTTGACATTAGTGTAATGGTGGAGGACCTATGTAAATGGGAGAGGGAGCTCAAAACAATTCCTGGAGTGGTGGAAACGGGTATATTTTGTGAAAACCTATATGATTCCATAGTGATTGGAGATAGCGAAGGAAGAATCCAAGTATTCCAGAGAGGCTGAAAAGGCCGTTAAGGAAGGCAGGGTTATAGAGCTCAGAACGAGGGAGGGCGGGCCTCCCCTATTCGTTTTCATGGCTCGGGAGAAGGGATCTCACAGGGACCACATTGTGGGCCCTACCTCATGCGACTGTGAATACTTCCTTTTTCATGGTATCCTTGAGGGTGAAGGTTCCTGTATCCACATACAGGCATATAACATTGCGTCTAGGAACGAGAGTTTCAGAAAAATAGTGGTGAAGAGAGAAGAACTCAAGGAAATATTAACCGAGATTTTCGCTTACGGAAAATCCTTAAAGCTGAGAAAACTCATTTCATCGAGATGACCGATCTAGCAACCATTCAAATCGTGCTGATAGCTGCCACTGTAGCAGTGATAGGAGGAGTAACCTATGCAACCTTTGAGGATATATTAACCGGAATCCCCACAAAGAAGGAACAGGTGAAGGTGGAAAGGAAGAGAAAGGGTGGATCGCATGGGAGGTAAAAGGAAGAAAAGGACAAAGATAGTGAGAGTAAAGCCTCAGATTCCTAAAACATTCGAATGCCCCAGGTGCGGGAAGATTGCAATTACCATCAAGTTCGATAAGTCAGATAGTGGCCCCAGGACTGCCCATATAAAGTGCGGTAGTTGCGGACTTAGCACCGATCTAGAGGGATTACCTCCAGTTTACGATGAGGCAAACGTCTACGGAAAGTTTCTCGATCTCTACCTTGAAGGAAAGTTGGAAATAAAAGAGCGGAGTGAAGAAGAGACTGAAGATCATGAGGATCAAGGGGAAGACAGCGAAGTATCTCCAGAAACTAATTGATGAAGGTCAGCCAATTCATTTTTCGTTAATTGATCCCGATAAAGTGAAAGATATCCAGAGTTTAAGCAAGGTCGCATCAAGTCTGTTCAAGGCAGGAACCTCGGCCTTTCTCATTGGAGGGACTCTTGGAGTCTCAAAGGAGAAACTGGACAGCATATTGAGTGTACTTCAGGACTTTAGCGTTCCCAAGATCATTTTCCCAAGTAACATCAACCTGATCTCAGAGAAGGCTGACGCAATTCTTTTCATGTCGCTCCTGAACTCGGATGACCTATACTACGTGATTGGTGCCCAGGTCTCTGCCTCAATAATCGTGAAGACCATAGGTCTCGAACCCATACCCACCGGTTACCTCATTGTGGGACATGGAGGGACCGCAGCGCATATAGGTAGGGCTAGGGTCGTTCCCTACGACAATCCAGAACTTGCGGTAGCGTACGCACTAGCTGCCGAGTACATGGGAATGGAGTATCTGTACCTAGAGGCCGGTTCTGGGGCGCCGGACACGGTGAGGCCTGAGATGGTTAAGTTCGTGTCAAAGTACTCCGAGATAAACCTGATCGTTGGTGGCGGGATTAGAACTCCTGAAAGGGCCGTGGAACTTGTGAAGGCTGGAGCCAAGGCGTTGGTAACAGGTAACGTCATAGAGACCGACATAGAAAGGGCAATAAAAATAATAGAGGCTATGCAGAGAGTTTACAGGATTGAGTAATGCCCTCCTCTAAAAAGAAGAAGGAAAACGTTCCTGTCATGTCAATGGCTGGGTTGATTAGATACTACGAAGAGGAGCACGAAAAGTATAAGGTAGATCCCATCTACGTGATAATTGCAAGCATTGTGTTGGTTGCAGTAGTAGTTGCAGTAACTAAGATAATACCGCCGTAGGGCTTCCAAATTGTTCATTAATTTATCCGATATAAGAAAAATGAGAGAGATGGCGGGGCTAACACAGACGGAATTAGCCAGGAGGGTAGGTGTTTCTCAGTCTCTCATTGCGAAGATAGAGAAGGGAAAGATTGATCCCAAACTATCGGTGGTTAGGAAGATCTTGGACGAGCTCACTCCCCTCATTGAAGTCCCTGAAGTCGCAGTTAACCTAATGCATTCCCCTGTTATTTCCGCTAAAATGGATGATAGGGTCAAGGACATTGTTGAGCTGATGGAGAGCAATAACATATCCCAGGTACCAGTTGTGAACTCTAGCGGGAAACTCATGGGAATGATCTACGATTACGTTCTAATGAGGAAGCTTGCGCTTCCATCTTCTAGGAGCTTGAAGGCGGTCGACGTTATGGCGCCTTTACCACCGCTCGTAAGTCCGTCCACTCCCGTTAATCAGGTCATGAAGCTTCTCACCAGGTACTCAGTTACCCTGGTGGTAGAGGGTGACCTAATTCCCTTGGGGATTATCACCAGAAGCGATTTAATAACGTATTTGGCAAGGAAATAGGGGAGCCCGGCAGGGGGCCACGGGAAACTGGGGAAACTCCAGCCTCTCGCCCAGGGGGAGTCCCGCGAGGGACGGGGTTAGGTGCTCCGACAACTGCACAGAAACGAGACCTGCGGTGGGCCAGATGAAAATGATCATTTACCCCATCTGGCGACGGATGGGAGGGTGTGAGAGACCTATCGTGGGTTGAAACGGCAGATCTCCCCTTGAGCAAGTAGGGGAGGATAGGGCAAAATGACTCCCCTGATACGCAGAGCCTAATCCCCCAAGTACAGAAGCTGGGTTATTGCCGAGGCTCCCCCACTACGTCCTTGATGAAGGAAGTTTCCACCTGGACTATCTCCTCCTCACTCTTCCCTCGGTAAGCCTCCAGTAGCTCCCTGTTCAAATCCAGGAACGTTTTCCCCCACTTCACTATCGAGGCTATTTTGAGAGCCTCATCAACGTCATCCATGATGTAGAGCGAGGCAACCACTGCCTCGAGTGAGGATAGCTTCATGGGTTTAGAGTAGTTAACGGGATTTCCTGCAAAGAGTAATGGGAGCCTTCTACCGTTCTTCGAGTACTTACGGAAAAAGGAGTCGTCTGACCTGTTCCAGGAGGAATCTAGAACAGTTATCCCCCTGTTAAGGTATATCTCTCTATCCTTCACGGAGAGTACTCGGTCCGACAAGGGATTCAGAACTACTCCCACGGGCCTGTCCACAAACCTTGCAAACCCAAGCCTCGCCATCTTCCTCCCTGTGCATTTGGCCGGATCATCTTCTCCAAATTCTAAGATAAATATATGCACAGAGTATCGTAAAGTTCTTATAACTTTATATTTATTAAAGCTAGTGGGATTGAACTTGGTAACTGCAATTGTCCTCATAAACACAGATCCTGGAGGGGAAGAAGAAGTTTATAACAAGCTAAAGGGAATGAACGAGGTAAGTGAGACCTACATCGTCTACGGAGTTTACGACATTGTTGCAAAGGTGGACTCGCCGGACATGGATTCTTTAAGAAATTTTATTAGTAATAACATTAGAAAGCTTCCTAAGGTAAGATCTACGCTAACCATGATTATCATGGAGAGCAAGACGCAGAAGAAATGAACATGTACGTAATTGGCGTTGACGATCACGATTCCCCAGAGGGCGGATGCACCACACATTTTTCCTCGCTTTTATTGAAAGAGTTTAACAAGGCTAACGTAAGGGTTGTGGGATATCCTAGGTTAACTAGGCTGAACCCCAACATACCCTGGAAAACCAGGGGGAACGCCTCAGTCTCATTCGTGGTGGAGACTGAGAGGGACCAGGCGGAACTCCTTGAGATGGTCTGGAGCGAGTCCATGAACTACGTGGAGAGGGTGTCCAGGGGATTACTGTACAAGAGGTCTCCCGGCGTTTCTGTGGGAAAGGTTGAGGTGATGGGGGAGCTGGAACACCTCTACTGGAAGGCGGTCAGCGACGTGGTCACGCTGGATTACGTCAAGAACGTTTCGGAAAGGCTTGGGATCCTTACCACGGGAGGTAGGGGGGTGATAGGGTCCATGGCCTCCATGGGATTTTCAGGTAATGGAACCTATGAACTAGTAACGTACAGGGCCCAGGAAAACTGGGGGAGGAGAAGGGAGTTGGACCTATCCTCCCTGATAGAGTATGACGAGAGATATTTTCCAAGGGTGTATGCGAATGTGGACTACGTGGACATGGAACCACTGGTCCTGTCTCACGGAAGGGATCCCGTGCTGTTTGGTCTTAGGGGAACCGATCCAGTCGCGTTGGTGGAAGGAATGAAGAGATTGAAGGTGAACGAGGAAGCGGAATCGTATGTGGTGTTCGTAACTAACCAGGGAACTGATCACCATTTTCGGAACCCTAAACTTAGGCCGTACTCCAGTTTCGTGGGAGAAGTTACCGTGAATTCTGTGAGGGTGGAAAGGGGAGGAGACTGCGTCGTGATAGGGGATGACCTGGTGATGCTGGTGTACAAGGAAACCGGGGAGTTAAACAGGGCCGTAAGGGAGTTATTGCCTGGAGATAGGATCAGGGTCTATGGAGCTGTCAAGCCGTCGGTTAGGTACGGGGTTGTGATAGAACCGGAAAAGGTGGAGATCCTGAACTTGGTGCCAAAGGTGGAGGTAAACAATCCTAGATGTCCCATCTGCGGAGGCTCCTCCGAGTCTGCCGGTAAGGGGAAGGGATTTAGATGCAGGAGGTGTGGGCACAGGTTTGCGGGGGAGAAGGTGGTGAGGGAAGTGGAAAGAGGAATCAGTCTAGGAGTGTTTCAGACGAGGAAGTACAGACACCTAACGAAGCCGATTTTTTATGAGTAGTCGTGAAGGTGAACCGCGTAACGGTGAAGTGGACCGGCCGGGATTTGAACCCGGGACCTCGCGGATGCCAACCGCGCACTCTTCCAGGCTGAGCTACCGGCCCAGTATAAGATACTGTTAGTCTGTTTATAAATCTACCAGCTTAGGGAGTCCAGACTATCTAGTAGATGTTCGCAGTAACTATGTAATGTAGGGATTTCAAACGCCGAACACTTTGTAACTTGAACTATACATGTCCCCATTTTCAAAAAAAGTTCTAGAAATAATTTATACCTAAATGACGACATAATGCAATGTAACAGCAGTTTATCAAGGCTGATT